>NZ_CP102950.1:3600000-3942674 GCF_024741795.1 Arthrobacter sp. CJ23
ACGTCCCGCGCCGACCTCGCCTGACGCGGATAAAGATAATGTCCTTCAAGGACGCTGGGACCTGCCAGCCTGGCCAGTCCAGAGTAGTGCAAAATCATGCGGCCCAGGTGCGGCTGACGTCCCGCGGAAACTACGCTCAACCTTTGCTCGGGGTGAACGATCATCGGCGCTAGGACGGCCCCGGGATACACCCGGCTAGACTCCAAGAGTTGCCCGAAGGCCTCAGTGGTCCCTACGGCATCTGGATTGAGTAGAACAATCGTCGATCCACTACTAGCTTCGGCCCCTCGGTTGACCGCCTTCGCAAACCCCTCATTGTTCTGGTTAATGATGAGTCTTGCGTTCGGGATCACGGCACTACAGATTGCTAAGGTCTCATCCGCTGAGCTATTATCCACGATAATCACTTCGTGACCTTGCTGCACAAGATCGATTAGCGGCTCCAAGCAATCACGAATGACACGAGCACTATTGTAAGTGACTATAATAAACGAGCTGAATTCAGTATCTGCTAACATCTATCGGACTCCAATTACTTTTGCTGGAACGCCGCCCACTATGGTTCGCGCAGGCACATCCTTCGTCACGACCGCTCCCGCAGCAACGATCGCCCCATCGCCAATTGAAACACCTGCGAGCACCACGGCGTGGGCCCCAATCCACACGTCATGGCCAATTTCAACGGGTTTTCGGATATGACCCTGCAATCTTATTGGAGTCTTGGGATCCTCAAATTGATGATTCTCGGAGTAGATCGCCACAAAGGGGCCCAATAGAGCATCCCGACCAATGGTTACTCCTCCACCACCATGAATCACATTGAACGCTCCGACTGACGCTCCGTTACCAATTGATATACCTTCTCCCACACTGCGAATCACGGCGCTGCCTAGAAGCGAAGCGTTGCGGTCGATCGTGACCCGGTCACCAAGTGTCACGCCGCCCCGAGATACGGCGTTGATAGTGACACCGTCACCGATAGTGCATCCTTTGCCGAGAACGAGAGATCTGCGACCCAAGATCTTGGCCCTGGGCCCCAGGAACACGTTGGCACGCAGCCAGACAAAGCCGCGTATTATCTGGATTCCCTTACCCACAGAAAATGAGGCAAGATCGCGAGTGGACAGATCAGGATCCAAACCGTCGCTATCTCGGAGCTGTCGATAGATCCTATCTAGGATGCGGCGCACCGCCCACGTCCTTCCATTCTCAGAGTACGTCTCATATTTCCGACGACAGCCGCCCAGTTGTACTTTGTCAAGGCGCGATCAATTCTCAGTCGAGACTCAACCGATTCTGATGGCAGGTCAGAGTTAACCAATCGGTGCAATCCGCTGGAGATACTCCTTACGTCCTTCGGATCAAAATAGACATGAGCGAGGTCAATTTCTCGGAATACATCGATGTCGCTCGCGGCTATTGGCAGATTAAAGCTTGCGGCCTCAAGAAGCGGTAAGCCGAACCCTTCGTCAAGACTTGGAAAAATGAAGCCTGCTGCACCGCGGTAAAGATCGCGCAATTCGGAATCACTGACACCGCTGCGAAAGTGAATTGAATTTGACTTTCTCCCTATGGTCGCATTCTTGCCATTGGGCTCACCGACAATAACCATATCGAATGTGTCATCAACAGCGCTTGTGCTCTCAAATGCGTGAATTAGGGCCTGTATGTTTTTTCTTACATTGAGTCGACCAACGGCCAAAAGATATGGTTTGGCTTGAGTGGCCGGGATCGGTTCTTCTTCACTCCTGCTTGAGACCCATGAAGGAAGGCCAAGCCCGACTGCATGTGTTTTGTTGCGAGTCCGATAAAAGTATTTTTGGATTCTTCTCGACTCAGTTGCCGTAGAAGTGAGCACAAGATTTGCAGCCCCGACGGACAGCGTTGCTAGGCTAAGGTAAATGCGCTCTTTAGCGGTGAACCACGCAGGGTGCTGTCTAAATATTCCGTCATGAAGAAACGTAGCCTTGGTCGCACGATGCCGGAGTAGGGGTGTGAAGTTCTGAGTCACGACGGCATCAACATCGCTGGGTATGCGCATGGTTATTACGGCCAGCGCGTGAATGGGCGCGCGAGTGTCGAGTACTGAGATTTGGCTGTTCCTCACAAAGTCGAGGTCTTCAACCAGCGCTCGGTCGACCCTGCGAACTAACAGGAGAATTTCATCTTCTGGAAACTGTTGGCACCAAGCCTGGACTATCTCACGTACGACCGTCCTCCCCGAAGGAGGGCCGTTGACCAGCCAATAGGCGTCGAAAAGCAACTTCATAGGTTCCACCAAATCGTTAGCAGGTTGAGGGCAAGCCGAGATCGATTTGCTCAGCATCGCGAAGAGAGCACTGCGCGCTCGTACGTCTACGGATCTGGATCAGTTCATTATTCGGTCTGGTCATCGGTTGTGCCGCGACGTACTACTGGTTGCTTCCCATGCGTGTGTGTACATTTCCGCGCAAATCAGATTCTGCGGGAGGTAACTGCGCCAGGAGCGCCTGCTCGTAGCCGTCGCATACGCCAGCCCAGGAATACCTGGACTGAGCCCGTTCGACGATTGCAGTTACGTCTACGGAGTGCGCTCGCTGCATTGCCGCGTCCAGTTCGTCGGATATCTGCAACGAGTTTGGCTGTACAAAGGTCCCTGTATCTGCAAGAACCTCGCGGTTGTATACGGTGTCCCTGGCAACGATAGGGGCTCCGCATGCCATCGCCTGGACGAGCGCTGGATTTGTCCCGCCTACACTGTGCCCGTGGAAATAGGCGCCTGCATGCTGCCACAGGGCGTGTAGCCTACGATCATCGCTAATGTGGCCCAACCAATGAACGGCGGCATGGTCCGCTGAGAGTTTGGCAGCTCGTGCATCAAGTTCCCCACCGTATCCAGACGACCCAACGATAACAACCGGGTACTTTTGGGCCAGAACCTCGGCAGCTTCGAAGAACTCCTCCATCGTGTTCTCCGGCACAAAACGAGCGACAGCCAGAACGTAGCCTCTGTGAGACAGTCCCTCTTCCACGGGCAGGTCTTCAGGAATATCTCCACCGTATGGTACGAAACGAGACTGCCGGCCGAAATCATGCTCCCAGCGTGAAGCGATTGCCGTCGCATCCGCTATGAGTTCTGTAGCGTTCAGGGCGGTCAGCTTGGCACCCAGACGGAAAACAAGCTTCGCAAGGCGCCCCCATTTGGCACGCTCCCACTCGATTCCATCCACGTTAACTACTGTCGGGATTCCTCTGAGCCTCAGCAGCGGAAGCCAGAACCCATTGGCAACGTTCATGACAAGCGCAACATCCGGTTTGGTTCGAAGGGCATGCAGTACTGCCGTAAAGCCAAAAGACAACGTGCTGAACGACGACGTCTCAAGACCGCGCGTTTCGACAGTCCTTATGCGCTTATCTCGTGTTGGATCTGCTGGCTTGGTGGCCCCGGGGCGACCGTAGACGGTGACTGACCAACCTTTCGCGGCCAAATATGGCGCCAACCTGCGTACCGCTGTCTCGAACCCGCCATAGTAGCTCGGGTATCCACGCGTTCCAATAATTGCGACCGAGCGCCGGACGGACAATCCCGTATCTTGTTCCATTTTCCCCACTTTCAAATGGCTTCGTTCACGAGAACTGAATCAGGTGAGCCAGACCTACGCCGACAAGATCCCAGCAATCAGGTCCAATCATACGATTACGTCGAACCTCGTTCGACATGTGACGCACGACGCGGACGGGATTCGCCACACGAGCCTTCCTAGATCCTTCGCTAACCAGTCCATTCGAGATCGACTGTGAGACCGATGTTGCCAGACTCGGGTGACGGAAAATTGCGATGCTCCATCCCGACGCCCTGTATCCTTTCGACGGGGGCCTCCCGACGAACACAAATACAGGCATGGGGGACGATAATTGGGGACCGGATCTGGTTGGCGGCCGCGAACATCGCGGCTTCTCAAGTTTGTTGATGCATTTGTCATCGTCTGGGCCGTGTCAGGAGCGTATGTCATCCGCTTTGGCCTTGAGCCGGACTTCCTACTAACGGGTCAAGAACCCAACTATTTTTGGCTTTCAGTTGCGCTGGCGGCCGCTTGGTGGATCATGCTGGGCGCATGGAACAGCCGGCAGAGCCGAATCCTTGGGGCCGGACCCGATGAATATAAGCGAGTTGCCGCAGCGTCGCTGTGGCTCTTCGGACTCATAGCCATTTTCTCTTACGTTTTCAGGTTCGAAACAGCCAGAGGCTACGTCGGTGTTGCGCTTCCTATTGGTCTCCTGGGTCTTCTTCTCGCCCGTTGGCTTCTGCGGCAGCATCTGAGCCTTGCCCGACAAAACGGAGGGAGCATGTCTAGGCTCCTACTTCTAGGTGGTCCCGGCGCCGTGGCACACCTCGCTGCATCGCTGCACGGTGCGAAGCACGCGGGATACCTGCCAGTTGCCGCTTATACACCAGGCGAACTAGAGCTGCCGTCCGTGGAAGCAAACTCAGGATTGCCGATTTTAGGACACGGGACAGAAACGCAGGACGTACTAAGGGCAATTGACCAGTGCCAGGCGGATGCCGTGGCTGTTTCCGCCGGTGTGCGGCTGCATCCACAAACGATCCGACACCTCGGTTGGGAACTAGCAGCACGAAACGTTGGTCTCATCATGGCCCCCGCATTGACCGATATTGCAGGCCCCCGGATCCACACCCAGCAAGTCGCGGGCCTGCCGTTGATTCACGTAACCACACCCACTCTGGAAGGTGGCCAGCGAGTCGCGAAGCGCCTGTTTGACGTCTTCGTCGCAGCCCTGCTAATTCTCTTCTCATCGCCGTTGATGTTGGCTATTGCCGCCCTGGTAAAGATCGACAGTAAAGGCCCTGTCCTGTTCAAACAAGGTCGCGTGGGAATGGAAGGCAAACACTTCCAGATGCTGAAGTTCCGTTCCATGGTTGTGGACGCAGAGGCCCGGCTCGCGGAGCTCGAACACCGCAATGAGGGGAAGGGCCTTCTTTTCAAGATCAAGGACGACCCTCGAGTTACTCGTATTGGCGGCGTCCTCCGGAAGTACAGCCTCGACGAGCTTCCTCAGCTTTTCAATATTCTGGTCGGATCGATGAGCCTCGTGGGCCCTCGCCCGCCCCTGCCCCGCGAGGTGGAGGCTTACGAACACGACGTCCGGCGCAGGCTGCTCGTCAAGCCGGGATTAACAGGGCTCTGGCAGGTAAGTGGCCGCTCCAACCTCTCGTGGCAGGACTCTGTTCGATTGGACCTCTACTACGTGGAAAACTGGTCTCTGGCCGGCGATCTCGTCATCATTCTCCGCACAGTCCGCGCCGTCTTCCACAGCAACGGCGCATATTAACCAGCCTCTTGAACGCGGAACAGCTCTGCGGAAGGAACTAATCAACATGCGTATCTCAGTGATCGACTGTGGCTACCTCGGCGCAGTCCACACAGCCTGGATGGCTAAGCCAAACGGTCTTGACGGCCGCAACGCTTTGGACGCCGCCGAGTGGCGCGCTGCTGGCTGGCATTACCGCGGACTGGGCCGTCCCTAACCATGAGCGAAACGCGCCAACGAGAATCTGAACCCGGTACGGGCCTGAAGTCAGGCGCTCCGGGAACCCGTCGACGGCGGCTCCTCGCCGCCGTGATCAGCGCAGCAGCCGTGCTGCTGCTCTGTGGCGGTGCCGCTGCCTGGCTCGGCGCGAAGGCATCCACCATCGAGGACGAGCTAGCAGCCTCCATGCAGCTGATCCCGGAACTCAAAGACAGCGTCATCCACAACCGCGCGGACGAAGCGAGCGCAGCAGTCGCGGAGCTCAAGAGGCACACCGCGGCAGCCCGCGAGGCCGCCTCCGATCCCCTGTGGTCCCTGGCCTCGGCCATCCCGTGGCTGGGGGCAAACTTCGCCGCCACCACGGAGATTGCCCGCTCGGCGGACGATGTTGCCACCCTGGGCGTAGCCCCCCTGGTCCAGAGCTACGGCTCCCTGGACTGGGACAAGCTCCTGCCCAGCAGCACAGGTGCGGATCTGGAGCCGCTGCGCAACGCCGCACCGTCCGTATCCTCCGCGGCCCACGCCGTAAGGGCATCAGCAGAACGGCTGGACGGAATCGACACCGGCAGCCTCCTGCCGCAGATCGCCGGCCCCCTGGCCGCGGCCCGGGAACAGCTCAGATCAGTGACAGCCACCCTGGACGCGGCCGCCAATGCCGCTCAGTTGGCCCCCGCCATGATGGGCGCGGACAAGCCCCGGCACTACCTCCTGCTCATCCAGAACAACTCCGAGGCCCGCGCTACCGGCGGCATTCCCGGCGCGTTGGCTATCCTCACCGCAGACAAGGGCAAGCTGAGCCTGTCCGAACAGAGCAGCGCCACCGAACTAGGCAGGTTTACGCCGCCCGTCCCGGTGGAGGCGGAACAGCAGCGGATCTACACGTCCCGTATGGGTACGTTCATGCAGGACGTCAATTTCACGCCGGACTTCCCCACCAGCGCGGCCACGGCCCTGGCCATGTGGGAAGAACGCAAGGGCCGGAAACTGGACGGGGCAGTATCGATCGACCCCGTGGCGCTGGGCTACATCCTGGACGCCACCGGACCCGTGACCCTGAAGGATCCGCACTTGAGTGAACTGACAGCGAACAAACTCCCCCAGCAGCTCACCGGCAAGAACGTGGTGCGGACCCTGCTCTCTGATGTCTACGCCCAGATCGAAAAACCCGCCCTCCAGGACGCCTACTTCGCGGCCGTGGCCCAGGAAATCTTCGGCGCCCTCTCCACTGGCAAGGCCGACGCACCGGCCCTGCTTGCCGGTGTGGGCAAGGGTGTGGAGGAACACCGGATCCTGCTGTGGTCCGGCACGGGCACCGAGCAATCCGTGCTGGCCAAGTACCCGTTGAGCGGCTCCATTTCCGGTCCCAGCGTGCCCGCCGCACAGTTCGGCGCGTACTTCAACGACGGCACCGGTGCCAAGATGGACTATCACGTCAAGCGCACCGTCCAGCTCATCAAGAAGTGCGTAGCCGATGGCTACCGCCAAGTGACGGTCCGCGTCACCAGCACCAACACGGCCCCCGCCGACGCCGCGACCTCCCTTCCGGAGTACGTGACCGGCGGCGGAGCCTTCGGAGTGCCTGCAGGAACCGTCCGCACCAACGTTGTGGCCTACGGCCCGGCCCAAGCGCGTGTGGAAACCACCTTGCGCGACGGCGGCCAAGTTCCCTTCGGAGCCCAGCTGCACGGAGACCGACCTGTCGGAACCCTCACCGTGGAACTGGCGCCAGGGCAAAGCAGCACCGTGGACTTCAATTTCAGCCGAATTGTGCAGCACACCGAGCCCACGGTGGTGGCAACGCCCACCACCCAATCTGCCAATTCCATGATTCTGGCCACCCAAATTGAGACTTGCAGCGACGCTGTGCGACCAGCAGGTTAAACCTTTGTAACTACTCTGGACTTACTTTGCTGGACGTCAGCTCGGCTGATATTGTCTTTTTTGGGTAGGTCTTAGTTCCGGCTCACGGGGTCTTGGTGAGTGGAACGTCCGATATTCACATCACATTTCACATCTGGGTCTCAGGGGGACAAATGAAGAAATCTATTGCAGCGCTTGCGCTGGCAGGCACCATAGCACTGGCCGGCTCCGCGCCGGCCCTGGCTGTCGATTACCCGGCAACCGCCGAGGGTACCGTTTCCAGCGCCACAACTCCGGCGGGTACATCCGTCACCTTCTCCGGCACCGGCTTCACGCCCGGCGAAACCATTAACGTCACCGTGACCCTGACCGGCGGCCCGCAAGCCGCTGGCGCTGGTACCGGTAGCGTCGTCCGTGCAGTGGGAGGAGTGATACCACTGGCACCCATTGCACCGTCGGCTGTCGCCAACAGCGCCGGTGCATGGTCCACCACCGTCACCTTCGACGCCCCGGGCACCTACCTGCTCACCGCCGTCGGAGCCACCTCCGGCCGCAGCGTGACGGCCACGGTTGTTGTTACGGCCGGTGCCGGACTGGCTAACACCGGCGGCGGAACTCCGCTGGCCAACACGGGTGCCGGACTGGCCAACACCGGTGCCGACTCCAGCCTCATCCTCTGGGGCTTGGCAGGTGCAGGCGCTCTGGCCGCCGGCAGCGTCTCCGTTGTCATGGTTCGCCGCCGTGCCAAGGCAGGGGCATAACTGCAATTTTCCTTATCAAACAAGGAAGGGTTGTTTCTGGTTCGCCCGGAAACAACCCTTCCTTGTTTGCGCGTACGGTACTTTATGAGCATGGGGAGACATTGGCGGCAGCGCAGGAGAATCAGCCCGGTAAGGATCCTGGGTGCATTTCCGCGCTTTCCGGCCGTGCGGGTATTTCCTTCCATTCCACGCCAGGCCTGGCCTGTGATCCTTCTGGTGCTGCTGGCGGCGGCCTCGTTCGCGGTTGCAGGGCTGGCCCTGCTGAAAACACAGTGAAATTCCAGGCCGTCGCCTCCCGCCTGGGACTTTGGCCATGGCTTTTGTTGGGATATTTCGGATTCTTGGCATTGATCGGATTCTGGCCCTCCCCCGTGGACAATCCCGTGGCCGGAACCCTGGACACAGTTCTAGGCTTCCTGCACGGGCACGGCTTCCCCGGATGGTTCAACTACCCGTTCGTGGAAGCCTTCGCCAACGTGCTCCTTTTTGTGCCCTTGGGAGCGCTGCTGCACATGGCAATACCCCGCCTTCTGTGGTGGCAGCTCCTGGGACTTGGCATGGCGGTGTCCGGAACGCTGGAGCTGGGTCAGATGCTCTTCCTGGCGGACCGGTTCCCCAGCTGGCTGGACGTCCTGATGAACACGCTGGGCACCGCCGCTGGGCTTCTAATTGCCGCCCTGCTCCGAGTGTCCGCTCAGCGTCGGCTCAGCCGAGGAATTCCTTCATCCACGACTTGAGGTCTTCGCCGAATTCGGCGCGCTCAGAGGCGATGGTGATGACGGCCTTGAGGTAGCTGAGTTTGTCCCCGGTGTCGTAACGGCGGCCACGGAAGACGACCCCGTAGACGCCCGAGCCTTCGCCCTCCCCTGCCGCTAGGGTCTGGAGGGCATCGGTCAGCTGGATCTCGCCGCCCCGGCCTGGTTCGGTCCGTTCGAGAACCTCGAACACGGCCGGATGCAGAACGTAGCGGCCGATCACCGCGAGGTTGGAGGGAGCGTCTTCGACAGCGGGCTTCTCTACGAGGCTGTTGACGCGAACAAAGTCCTCGCCGTCCACTGCCGCCACGTCGGCACAACCGTAGGCGCTGATTTGCGAGGGATCCACCTCGATCAGGGCGATCACGGAACCGCCGGTCTTCGCCTGAACGGCCATCATGGTAGACAGCACTTCATCGTTCTCGTCGATCAGGTCATCGCCCAGGAGCACAGCAAAGGGTTCCTGGCCCACATGCTGCTTGGCGCACAGCACCGCGTGGCCCAGGCCCTTTGGTTCACCCTGACGCACGTAGTGGATGGGGCCCAGACTGGAAGCCTGCTGCACGGCGTCCAGCCGCGCCTGGTCGCCCTTGAGTTCCAGGGTGCGCTCCAGCGCAGGGGCGCGGTCGAAGTGGTCCTCCAGGGAACGCTTGCTGCGCCCGGTGATCATCAGCAGGTCATCGAGCCCGGCTCTCACGGCCTCCTCAACCACATACTGAATGGCCGGCTGGTCAACAACCGGCAACATTTCCTTCGGCATCGCTTTAGTGGCAGGCAAGAAGCGCGTGCCCAAACCGGCGGCCGGAATAACTGCTTTACGAACTGATCTCCCCAATGACATAGGGAAAGTCTACAAAAGCGGGGCCTTGAATCAAGAATAGGAGAGGCAAGATTTCTTGGCGCTTCAGAACGTTCCTTGAAAACATGCACCCCCAGCCCTGTCAAGTCAACATAGAAAGGCTGCCCGTAAGCGGCGAGAAGAAGCCCGCCTGGCGCCTGGCTATGGGCAGGGGACCGAGCTGCAGGCACGGTCTCGGTGACGCTTAGCCGCGGACCAAAGCACGGCCGCCGACTCCGTTTTCGGCCGCATCGTGCAGCACACGGAAAGTAAACTTCTTGTCACACAAAGCTGTTGATTCTGTCACAAACATCAATCAGCGGCAGCGAAATACTAAGCTGTGAGTCGATCAGGTGGACCGCAGGTTAACCACTTGTAACTACTCTGGGATTACGTTGCCGGGAGCGGATTGTGAATGATACGGTCGGCACCGGCTAGACAAATGGGATTTCAGCAAGTTTCGCATGGGGAGCTGAACCCCCGCCATCACGGGAAATCGCAATTCGTCTCAGGGGGGACAAAATGAAGAAGTCTATTGCAGCGCTCGCACTTGCAGGAATAATCGCACTGACTGGCACCGCTCCGGCCGTGGCAGACACCTACCCGGCGCCGGGCAATGAGCAGGGCACCGTTTCCGACGGAAACATAGCCCGCGGCGAATCCATCACTTTCTCCGGCAGCGGCTACATCGCCGGCGAAACCATCAACATTTCCTTCGAACGGACCGGCGGCCAGAAGGATCCCGGTGGGGATCGGCCCGCTCCGTCCAGCTTCAGCGTCATCGCTGACGGCACCAACGCCTTTTCCACCAGCATTACCTTCATGGACGGCGGCAAGTACCTCATCAGCGCCGTCGGCGCCACGTCCGGCAACATTCGCTGGGCAGCCGTGGTTGTGAACAATGGCAACGGCAAGGGTGATTCCAGTCTCGCTGCTGTTTCCAGTGTTACCGCCGCGGGCACCTCAGCCGGCCAGGCCAACGCCTTTGCCGAGTCCGGCCTGGTTCTGTGGTCGCTGGTCGGCGCAGCTGGACTGGCCGCCGGCGCAGCATCCGTAGCGGTGGTTCGCCGCCGCGCCAAGGCTGAATCCAAGGCCTAAGCTCCAGGCAAATAACACGTCTAGACAAAGGGCAGGTGCTTCTCCGGGAAACCGGAAAGCACCTGCCCTTTGGAGTTAACCCTTGAAAACAGGCGCCCGCTTCTCCTGGAAGGCACGGAAGCCTTCGGCGTAGTCCTCGGTCTTGCACAGCCGGGCCTGCTCCGTGTTTTCCTCGGCCATGGAGGCCCAGAGGCCCAGCCGCTGATCGCGGATGTGGGCCACGAGCTCTTTCGAAGCGTTGAACGCGCCGGTCGCTCCAACAGCAACCCGTTCAACAATGGCGCGGGTCTCGGACAGAAGAGAGTCAGCGGGCATCGCCCGGCTGAACATGCCCTGGGCCACGGCCTCGGTTCCGCTCATGAGTTCCGCGGTGTAGATCAGGTCCAGGGTGCGGTGCATGCCCAAGCGCTCGGCAAAGTACCAGTGCCCGCCGGAATCCAAGGTGGCGCCCAGCTTGGCAAAGGGCGAACCGAACTTGGCATTCTCCGTCACGTACACCACGTCCGTGGCCAGCAAGAGCCCCAGCCCGACACCCAGGCACGCCCCCTGCGCGGCCGCGAACGTCGGCGCCGGGAAGGCAGCCATCTTCTTCAGCAGCGGCTCCACGAGCCCGCCCAGATAAGCCTGCGCGTCGTCGGTCTCCGGCGTCACGCCCGCAATGTCGCGGCCCGCGCAGAAGGCGCGGCCCTCTCCGCGGAGCAGCAGCGCCCGCACCTCCCCGCGGCCGGCGGCGGCAGCGGCGTCGTCGTACGCTGTTTCCAGCTCGGCAAGCGCCGCCTCGTCAAGCGAGTTCAGCTTTTCCGGGGCGTTCAGGACGATTTCGGCAATGCCGCCGGCGATGGTCAGCTCGATCATGCGTGCTCCTGGTGTGCGGTGGGTGGGGTGCTTAGACGTCGAAGTCGACGGTGACGGCTTCGCTGGTGGGGTGGGCCTGGCAGGTGAGCACATAACCCTTGTCCAGCTCATCCTGCTCCAGTGCGTAGTTCTCGTCCATCGTCACGGATCCGGTGACCAGCTTGGCGCGGCAGGTGCCGCACACGCCGCCGGCGCAGGCGAAGGGCACATCCGGGCGCACGCGCAGGGCCGCGTTCAGGATGGATTCGCGGGCGTGCGTGGGGCTGGCGACATCGCCCGTGAGGCCGTCCAGCTTGAAGGTGATCTTGAACGTGTCCTGGGATTCGTCCTCCACCACGGGGCGGCCGGCGTTGCCCTCGGGGCGGTCCGGGCGGCCGGTGGTGAACAGCTCGAAGCGCACGTGCTCGGGCTCCACGCCGCGGGCGGCCAGGGTGTCCCGGCAGAGCTGGACGAGCTCGAACGGCCCGCAGAGGAACCACTCGTCCACGTCTTCGGCGTGGATGGCACTGCCGAGCAGGGCCTGCAGCTTTTCGGCGTCGATGCGGCCGGTCATGAGCGGCGCGATGCGCTGTTCCCGGGACAGCACGTGGTGCAGTGCCAGGCGCGACGGGTACTTGTCCTTCAGGTCCGCGAGTTCCTCGAGGAACATGACGTCCATGGCGGCCTTGTTGGCATAGATGAGGTCGAAGCGGGTGTCCGGATTGGCGGCCAGCAGGGTGCGGGCGATGGCGATTACCGGGGTGATGCCGGAGCCGGCGGCGATGGCCACGAAGCTGCCGGCGTCCGCGGCCAGCTCCTCCGGGTGGTTCATGGAGTTCATGACGTTGTGCTGGACGGACGCGCCGTCCTTGCCGTGGCGGGAGATGAACGCACCCTGCGGGCTCATGACGTCCAGCGTGTCGCCGGCCGTGAGTTCCGCGTTGGCCCACGTGGAGAAAAGTCCGCCCAGGTCCTTCTTGATGGCCACCCGGATCTCGCTGCTGCCGTCCTCGAAGCCGCGCGGCTCTGCGCAGATGGAGTAGCTGCGGCGGATCTCGTGCGGCTCGCCGTCCTCGTCCGGCAGCGTGGTGCGCAGGGCAACGTACTGGCCGGGCAGGTAGTCGTACTGGCCGGCGAGTTCCGCGGGGACGCCGAAGGTGACCTCGATGGCGTCGTCCGTGAGGCGGCGGACTTCCGCGACGGTCAGCTTGTGGAAGGACGCACGACGGCGGCTGGCCGTCTGGGTTTCGGTGGTCATCTGGCTACCTGTTTCCTTAGAGCACTTTGAAGTAGTCGAACGGTTCCTTGCAGTCCTGGCAGACGAACAGCGCCTTGCAGGAGGTGGAACCAAAGCGGGTGAGTTCCTTGGTGTTGAGCGAGGAACACTGCGGGCATTTCACGGCCAGGCTCAGGCGTACGGGGCCCGAGTGCCCGCCGGCTTTTGAGCTTCCCGTGGGCGGGGCGATGCCGTACTCCTGCAGCTTGGCCTTGCCGGACTCGGTCATCCAGTCAGTGGTCCACGCCGGGGCGAGGACGAGCTCCACGTGGACGCTGGGGTAGCCCTCCTTCTGGAAGACAGTCTTGAGGTCGTCACGGATGGCGTCCATTGCGGGGCAACCCGAGTACGTCGGCGTAATGGTGACCTGGACAGCGGGGACGATACCGCCGTCGTCGAACAGTTGGACACCACGAAGGATGCCCAAGTCCTCAATGGTGAGGACCGGAATCTCCGGATCGCAGACCGTTGCGGCGATGGCCCAGGCCTTCTGCTCGGCCGTGGTCGCCCTGGTTTGCACGGGAGTCTCTTGAACGAACATGTCCACGCTGCTCACCAGCTTGCGCCGGGGTGTTCGCGGGCCAGGACCTGCATCTCGGCGAGGATGTAGCCGAGGAACTCGGAGTGCTTGCCACGGCGGCCGCCGCCCAGGGCCTGCGGAACGTTCGGGATCTCCAGGCCGGCCTCGACCAGGACCTCGCCGGTGAGGCGGTCGAAGTCCGCGCGCAGGCTGGAAGGCTCCACTGCCGCGCCGCTTGCGGCCAGGCGGGCGGTGAGCTCATCGTCCTCGAAGAGCTCGTCCACGTACGGCCAGACCAAGTGGAAGCCCTGGATCATGCGGGCCCGGGATTCCTCGGTGCCGCCGGCCAGGCGCAGCACCCACTGGGCGCTGTGGTCGCGGTGGTAGTCCACTTCCTTGACGGCCTTGGCCGAAATGGCCGCGATGGTGGCATCGGTGGACTCCGTGAGCCGGCGGTACAGCTCGAACTGGTAGTAGCTCACCACGAACTGGCGGGCAATGGTGACCGCAAAGTCGCCGTTGGGCTGCTCGAAAAGGTGCGCGGAACGGAACTCCGGCTCGCGGCGGAAGTAGGCCAGATCGTCCTCGGACTTCCCCCAGGCCGCACCCGCGTACGTGAGGAAGGACCGGGCGTGGCCCAGCTGGTCCAGGGCGATGTTGCCCAGGGCCACGTCCTCCTCAAGCTCCGGGGCACGGGAAATCCAGTGGCCCAGGCGCTGGGCCAGGATCAGCGCGTCGTCGCCGATGCGCAGCGCGAGCTCGGCCGCATCTTGGCTGGGACTGACCTGGCCGCGGCGGATTTCGAGGGCGATGTCCTCGGGACGGAGGGCGTTGCCCGGCGTGATGCGGGTGGCGCTTGCGGAACCGTCTCCCGAGGCGCCGGCGCCGCTGACGCCCACGGAGATATCGCCGTGGCCGTCGATGGCGAACTCGGCCTTGCTATCGGTGGCGGGGGTTTCGGGTGCGCTCA
Organism: Arthrobacter sp. CJ23; assembly: GCF_024741795.1. NCBI lineage: Bacteria > Bacillati > Actinomycetota > Actinomycetes > Micrococcales > Micrococcaceae > Arthrobacter > Arthrobacter sp. CJ23. The sequence goes on from NZ_CP102950.1 coordinate 3,614,442, forward strand.
CAGGTGCTTCACGCCTTCGCTCTTGGTGTAGTACGTGGCGTGGCGGTAGTCCTTGCCCTGCGGGGACTCGAAGAAGGAGCCCTTGGAATCGGGGTCGCTGGAGGAGATCGCCTCGGCCGGGACAACCCAAATGGAGACGCCTTCGTTGCGGCGCGTGTAGAGGTCACGGGCGTTGCGCAGGGCCATCGCGGCATCCGGGGCGTGCAGGGAGCCGGCGTGCACGTGGGACAGGCCGCGGCTGGAGCGGACGAAGACTTCCCAGAGGGACCAGGGGGTTTCTTCGTGCCGGGGTGCTTCGGGCGTGTTCATGCGACTTCCTTCTGTGCTTGCTTGCGGGCGTACTCGGCGGCGGCTTCGCGGACCCAGGCACCGTTTTCGTGTGCCTCGCGGCGGCGCTCGAGGCGCTGCGAGTTGCAGGGGCCGCGGCCGGCCAGGACTTCCTTGAACTCGTTCCAGTCCAGGGGGCCGTGTTCCCACTTCTTGGTTTCTTCGTTGAAACGGATGTCCTTGTCCGGAAGGGTGAGGCCCAGGACGCGGACCTGTTCCACCATCATTCCGACGAAGCGGCTGCGCAGTTCGTCGTTGCTGAAGCGCTTGATGTTCCAGGCCATGGACTGCTTGGAGTTGGGTGAATCGTCATCCGGCGGACCGAACATCATCAGCGACGGCGCGTACCAGCGGTTCACGGCCTCCTGGGCCATCTGCTTCTGCGCAGGCGTGCCGTTGGAGAGCTCGAGCAGGATTTCGAAACCCTGGCGCTGGTGGAACGATTCTTCCTTGCAGACGCGCACCATCGCGCGGCCGTAGGGGCCGTAGGAGGCCCGGCAGAGCGGCACCTGGTTGCAGATGGCGGCGCCGTCAACCAGCCAGCCGATGGCGCCCATGTCCGCCCAGGAAATCGCGGGGTAGTTGAAGATGGACGAGTACCGCGCCTTGCCGGCGATGAGGTCATCCATCATCTTGTCCCGGCTCTGGCCAAGGGTCTCGGCCGCCGAGTACAGGTAGAGCCCGTGGCCGGCCTCGTCCTGGACCTTCGCCATGAGGATGGACTTGCGCTTCAGGCTGGGGGCGCGGGTGATCCAGTTCGCCTCCGGCTGCATGCCGATGATTTCCGAGTGCGCGTGCTGGGAGATCTGGCGCAGAAGCGTCTTGCGGTAGGCCTCCGGCATCCAGTCGCGCGGTTCGATGCGCGAGTCCTCCGAAATGATGCGGTCAAAGTACGCCTGACCGGCCGCCTCCCGCTCTTGCCCTTCCGGGGACAGCTCAGCGGGCACAGACTGCAGATTCTGCGATGCCATGGTTGCTCCTAATAAATTACCGACCGTTCGTTCAGAATATGCGGAGGGTGCGATTTCCGTCAAGCGTCCGGCTCCCGTTTTGCGTCTCGCTCTGCGGCTCCGTCTTATTGACAAGGTTGTGTGCGGTGGCCCGTGTTAACTTGGGGTAGCAGCCGCCCCGCCCCAGCCAACGCAAGAAAAGAGCCCTACTTGGAATCGCCTCAGCCCTTCCGGATCCTCACCGTCTGCACCGGGAACATCTGCCGCTCCCCCGTGGCCGAACGCCTGCTGCAAGCAGGGCTCGACCAGGTGCGGCCCGGTGCCTTTGAGGTCCGCAGTGCCGGAACACGCGCCATGGTGGGCGAGCCGATCCAGCCGCCGTCGGCCACAATCATCCAGGCCTTCAACGGCAGCCCTGACCACTTTGCGGCCCGGCAGCTGACCCCGAAAATACTGCGGGAAACAGACCTGGTCCTGGCCATGACCGCCGCGCACCGAGGCGAGGTCCTCCAACTGGATGCCTCCCTGCTCAAGCGCACGTTCACCGTCCGCGAATTTGCGCGGATGCTGGCCGTGCTGGAGGAGAAAGGCGTGGAGCCGGCGGGGGACGATCTCGCCGGATTCTGGCGCGCGCTCCCGGCCCGCGCCGCCTCCGTACGCCACCTCGCACTCGCCCAGGACGCCGCTGACAACGACGTCATTGACCCCTACCGGCGCGGCGACGAAGCCTACGCCCAGATGGAGGACGAGCTGGCCCCGGCCCTTCTGGGCATCCTGCGTTTCGCCAGGATCAGCGCCGGCTCCTGAGGCCCGGCACCGCCCCAACTAGCTCGCAGTTGTGGTTGTTTTGAGCGCTCAGAACAACCACAACTGCGAGTCAGTTGGGCTTGAATTCCCAGGCGCAAAATCCGTTGCCATATTGAGTCCTTGGCGCGCGTGTATCCGGGGCGGGCCGGTGGTACGTTCCGTGCATGGAACCTCAGTCTGATCCGGGCGGAGCCACCACGGAGCCTCCGCCACCGGCCGGCAAGTCCGGCGAACGGCTACGGCGCCTGCGGGTGGGCGCGGTACTGGCCATGGTGCTGGCGTTCGGCATCGTCCTTGCGGGGATCCTCGTCAACGTCAACCGGACCGCGGCGCCCAGCAGTCCGCCCTCGGGCTCCAGCGCCCAGGCGAGCACCACACAGACCGCCACCCCCAGTGCCTCGGAAACGCCGCCGCCGGCACCGCCTGCACCGGCCATCCCGCCGCCCCTGGTCCTGCCGGGGCTCCCCTCCGCGCCCATGAACGTCCTGCTGATCGGCAGTGACATGCGCGGCGACGGCAAGGCCGCGGCTGAATACACCGCAGCCACCGGCCAGCCCTCGGACCACCGCTCGGACGTGCTGATGCTCATCCATATTCCGGCCGACCACCAGCGGGTCTACGGGATTTCCATCATGCGGGACCTGTGGGTGGACATTCCCGGGTACGGCACCTCCAAGATCAACGCTTCCCTGGAAGTGGGCGGCGTGGCCCTGGTGGCGCAGACCGTGGGCTCGCTGCTGAACACGCACATCGACCACACAGTCCTGGTGGACTTCAACAGCTTCAAGACACTGACGGATTTCCTCGGCGGGGTGGACGTGAACGTCACGGTGCCGTTCACGTCCACGCACGACACCCAGCACTATTTCCCGGCCGGCGTGAACAAGCTCGATGGGCAGGCAGCCCTTGAGTTCGTGCGCGAGCGGTACGCCTTCATCGACGGCGACTACCAGCGCGTCCGCAACCAGCAGACGTACGTCCGGGCGCTCATGTCCGCGATGGCAAGCTCCGGCATCCTGAACGACCCCGCCCGCACCCTTGGCTTCATCACCACCGTGGCTCCGTACATGCTGGTGGACCAGGGCTTCGATGTCCTGAACCTGGCGGGACTGGCCTACGGGCTGCGCGGCGTGGATCCCGGCACCGCCGTGTTCTTCACGCTCCCGACGGCGGGCACCGGCATGACGTCCACGGGAGCCTCGGTGGTGTTCCCCGACTACGCCGGGATCGCCGGCGTTTCGGCCGCCCTGGCGGAAGGGAGAATGGCCGCCTACGGCCCGTAGTCCCCCCGTTCCGGGCGCCCACCGCGCTGTGAGCGAAATCGTTGGCTGCCTGCCAGCGGCGGTCCCTAGACTTGCCCCATGAGCCAGTCCCCCGCACAGCCGCCCGTCGCCAAGCGCGTCCCCACCTCCCGTGAACACCACGGCGATGTCTTTGTGGACAACTACGAGTGGCTTCGGGAGAAGGAGTCCGCGGAAGTCGTGGAGCACCTGAAGGCCGAGAACGCCTACCAGGAAGCCGTCACGGCGCACCAGGAACCCCTGCGCGAGGCCATGTTCCAGGAGATCAAGGGACGCACGCAGGAAACGGACCTGTCCGTGCCCAACCGCAAGGACGGCTGGTGGTACTACTCGCGCTCGGTGGAAGGCAAGGAGTACAGCATCCAGTGCCGGGTCCGGGCCGTCGATTCCGGCGATCCCGTGGCCGACTGGACTCCCCCGGTGGTGGAGGCCGGCGTCGCGATCCCCGGTGAGGAAGTCCTGCTGGACGGCAACGTGGAGGCCGAGGGCCAGCCCTTCTTCTCCGTGGGCGGCGCCGCGGTGACCATCGACGGAAACCTGTATGCCTACGCGGTGGACAACTCCGGCGAGGAACGCTTCACCATGCGGATCAAGGACCTGCGCACGGGCGGGCTGCTGCCGGACGTCATCGAGGACATCTTCTACGGCGTCGCGTTCTCCCCGGACGGCACCCGCATCTTCTACACCGTGGTGGACGATTCCTGGCGCCCGTACCAGGTGAAGTCGCACGTCCTGGGCACGCCCGTCACCGAGGATGAGGTGCTTTACCAGGAGGATGACGTCGCCATGTGGCTGGGCTTCGAGCTCTCCGCGGACCGCCGCCACCTCGTGGTGGGCATCGGCTGCTCCGAGTTCAGCGAAACGCGCCTGCTGCGCTTTGATGACTACCGCGGCGGCCTGAGCACCGTGATCTCCCGCGACGAGCACGTGCTCTACGAGGCAGAGCCGTTCCTCCTCGATGGCCGCGAGACCCTGCTCATCACGCACAACAAGGACGCCGTCAACTCGATGGTGAGCCTGGTGGACCCGGCCGAGCTGGCCAAGCCGCTTGCCGAGCAGCACTGGCGCACCGTCGTCGAGCATTCCGACGCGGTCCGCGTCAACGGCGCGGGCGTCACCTCAACGCACCTGCTGCTCTCCGTCCGCGAGGACACCATCGAGCGCGTCCAGGTGCTGCCGCTCGCCGGGCTGGGGACGCCCGAGCAGGGCGCCGCCGTGGAGCCGGCCTTCGACGAGGAGCTCTACACGGCAGGGGTCTCGGGCTCGGACTACGAGGCGCCCGTGATCCGCATGGGGTACACCTCCTACTTCACGCCGTCGCGCGTGTACGATTTCGTCCTGCCGACCGCGGAACAGCCTGCCGGCGAGCTGCTGCTCCGCAAGGAAAGCCCCGTCCTGGGCGGCTACTCCGCCGCCGACTATGTGGCCACCCGCGAGTGGGCCGTCGCCGCCGACGGCACGCGCGTGCCCCTGTCCGTGCTGCGCCATGCCTCGGTGCCGCAGGACTCCACCGCCGCCGGCCTGGTGTACGGCTACGGCTCCTACGAAGTGAGCATGGACCCGGGCTTTGGCGTGGCCCGGCTGTCCCTGCTGGACCGGGGCATCGTCATGGTGATCGCGCACATCCGCGGCGGCGGCGAACTCGGCCGGAAGTGGTACGAGGACGGCAAGAAGCTCAGCAAGATGAACACCTTCACGGACTTCGTGGCCGCCACCGACTGGCTGGCGCAGTCCGGCTGGGCGGCGCCGGGCCGGATCGCTGCCATGGGTGGATCCGCCGGCGGGCTCCTCATGGGTGCCATCGCCAACCTGGCCCCGGAGAAGTATGCCGCCGTGGTGGCGCAGGTGCCGTTCGTGGATGCGCTGAACACCATCCTGGATCCCGAGCTGCCGCTGTCCGCCCTCGAGTGGGAGGAATGGGGCAACCCCATCACGGATCCGGAGGTCTACAAGTACATGAAGGCCTACACGCCGTACGAGAACATCCGGGCCGTGGACTACCCGCGGATTGCGGCCGTGACCTCGTTCAACGACACCCGCGTGCTCTACGTGGAACCCGCCAAGTGGGTGCAGGAACTGCGGTCCGTGACCACCGGTCCGGAACCGATCGTGATGAAGATCGAGATGGACGGCGGCCACGGCGGAGCCTCCGGCCGGTACGTGCAGTGGCGGGAACGCGCCTGGGACTACGCCTTCGTGGCCGATGCCCTGGGTGCGGTGGAGCTGCTGCCGGGTGCGGGCCTGAAGTAGGCCACCGGGGGGGCGCTACTACGTCGAGGGGTTCGGGGGCCCAGCAGCGGCGTCTACGTGGACTGGCTTTGTCCCCGACGGGCCCTAAGCTCGGGGACGATCAGCTCAGGCATGGCGCGCAACATGAATTTATCGAAGTGAGGTACCGTGAAGGCCGCGTAGCCGTGGTCGGGCGTGTAAAGCAACCCCATGCCGATGAGTTCCGCGCGGGTTGGCCCCAACTGCGTAGAGTTCCTTCCCATCGCTTGCGCGACGTCGGCAGCCTTCTGTGGTTCCGGTCCCAGCCCCGCCATAGCTCGAAGGTAGGCGCTCTGCAAGGGTGTGGTCCGATCGAGGCGAACTCGAAAGAAAGAACCATCGAGCTTGCTTTCATAGACGTCGCGGGCATCCTGCACATCTTCCAGGGTGATGGTGTTATTTGAGGCAATGGGCCACACAGCGTATCCGAGTTCCTGAATGAAATAGGGATAACCCCCTGTGATCCGAACGGCCATCTGGAGGGCATCGGGACGGAATTCGACGCCCTCGGCTTTGGCTGGCTCCGCCAATGCACGTCCTGCGTCATCTCCCTCAAGATTGCCGATGCGAGGAAACTTGAATAGTCGCTCTGCGTACGACTTGGCATCGCCGACCAGCTCCGCGATTTGCGGCAGGCCAGCCCCAATCATGGTTACGGGGAGCTTCCGCTGGACGAGTTTGTGCACAGCTTGGATCAGGGCCTCCAATTGCCGTACCTGGAGGAACTGAATCTCGTCGATGAGCAGCACGATGCCCACTTCCTTACTCTGGGCCGCCTCCCCCAGCGAAACCAGAACATCCGTAAGGTCCAGTCCGAGATCCGCATGATCCGCAAACCCCGCCGCTGCCTCAATGTCCCACCCAAGCTGCACGCTGCCCGCGGGATCAACTGACATGTTGAAGGACGTGAGCACTGAAGCCGCTCGCTTCATTGCCTCAGTCCACCGCGCCCGCGGAGATAGCCGCAGCAATGCAGATTTCAGCTGCGAAACGAGGGTTCGGCGGAACTGTTGGTCGTCGTTCTTGCTTGCCTCAAGCTCAACGACAATCCATTCTTGGTCCTGCGCTATGTCGCGAAATTCTCCCAGCAAGACCGTCTTACCGACTCCCCGCAGCCCCGTGATGATCATCGATTGCTCTGTCCGCCGTCTTGCCAGTCGCTGAAGCAGCACACGAAAAGAATCAAGCTGCTCATCACGTCCGACGATGACCTCAGGGGCTGCCCCCGCATTCGGGGTGTAAGGGTTCGATGCTGCGTCCATGGAGACATCTTAGCTAGTTTAGGTAGCTTTATCTATGGTAGATAAAACTACCTAAACTCCATAATTCCCAACCCTCAGATGCGATCCCATTGACAGCCATTTGGGCCGTCACTAGCCTTTTAGTGCATTCATTTGAATAACCCGGCGCCGGCCCATCCCAACAGGATTCGCGGCCGTGCGCCATGCAGTTCCGCGTCTGGGGCCCGTTCCGCATCTGGGTAGTGCCCCGTTCCGCGCCGGGCGTGCAGGCCCGGCGCCTGCACATCCCCATACCGCCACTCCGGCTGACGGCCGGCCCGGCGGTGCAGGCGGCCTAGGAGCACCCCATGCCCGCAACAGTCAAGCAGAATATCCTCATCCTCCGTGCGCCTGCCCTGCGGGCCACCCGTGACCCTTTTGACGGCCTGGGCGCCAGGGGCCTCGGCGATCCCAACGGCGCCCAAGCGGAACGGGCCGTTGCCCTCAGGGCAGAGACGGCGGAAAACCCCAACAGTGCCGCGATCGACGCCCTGCACCGGGACCCCACCGTCCTCGGCTACGCGCCGCTCATGCCCATCAAACTCATCGAACCGCTCGCGGCCCCCGAGCCGGCCGCAGCCGCGGCCGTCACCTGGGGCGTCAAGGCCGTGGGCGCGGACACCTCCCCCTTCACCGGAGCCGGTGTCACAGTGTCCGTCCTGGACACAGGAATCGACGCCGACCATCCGGCGTTCGCCGGCGTCAACCTGGTCACCAAGGACTTCACGGGCGCAGGAAGCGCCGAGGACGACAACGGCCACGGCACGCACTGCGCGGGCACCATCTTCGGCCGCGACCTGGCAGGCCAGCGCATCGGCGTGGCCCGCGGCGTCCAGAAGGCACTCATCGGCAAGGTCCTGGGCGGACCCGACGGCGGCCGCAGCGACACCCTCGCCACGGCCATGCTGTGGGCGGCGGACAACGGGGCCAACGTCATCTCCATGTCCCTGGGCATGGACTTCCCCGGACTGGTGGACGAGCTGGTCAAGGTCCACGGACTGCCCATCCCTGCCGCCACGTCCATCGCCCTGGACGGCTACCGGGCCAACATCCGGCTGTTTGAGCAGCTGGCCAACCTGCTCAACGCCCGCGCCTCGGTGGCCCAGACCACCATGGTGGTGGCGGCAGCCGGCAACGAAAGCGAGCGCGCCAGCAATCCGGCCTACGAGATCAACGTGGCCCCGCCCGCCGCGGCCTACGGCATCACGTCCGTTGCAGCCCTCGCGGAAGGCGCCAACGGCCACACCGTGGCGCCATTCTCCAACACCATGGCCACCGTTGCCGGCCCCGGCGTCGCCGTCACCAGCGCGTGGCTCAACGGCGGCACCAAGACCATCAGCGGCACCAGCATGGCGACTCCGCACGTGGCCGGCGTGACCGCGCTCTGGGCCGAACGGCTCCTGGCGCAGGGCCCCCTGAGCCCCACCCTGCTGCAGTCCAAACTGATCGGCTCCGGGACATTCAAGCCGCTCAAGGCGGGGACGGATCCCGTGGACGTCGGCGCCGGCCTGGTCCAGGCGCCCACCGCGGCGAACTGATACCGGCGGCGCCCCCGGCGACGGACTACTGGGCGGCGCCCCCGGCGACGGGCTACGCCGTCGGGGACTGCCGGGCGCGCCATTCCGAGTCGAGGATGGCGTAGATGGCCTCGGAGGCCCACTGGCCCTTGTAGTGCCAGTTGTCCACCAGCGTGGCCTCCAGCCGCATGCCCAGGCGCCGGCAGATGGCTGCCGAGGCCGTGTTGAGGAGGTCCAGCTTCGCGTCGATCCGGTGGAAGCCCAGTTCCTCGAAGGCCAGGCGCATCACGGCCTCCGCGGCCTCGGTGGCGATGCCTTGCCCGCGGCCCTCGGGGGCCAGGATCCAGCCCAGTTCGGCCTGCCCGGCTCCCGGCAGCCACTTCAGCACCAGCTCGCCCACCATCCCCGGCTGCTCGCGGCGTTCGATGGCCAGGCACAGCCAGTCGCCTTCCTTGGTGAACTCGGAATTCGCGTAGCGGCCCAGGGCCGCCATGGACTGCGTCAGGGTCAGCTCGGGGCGCAGCAGGAACCGGGCCGTCTCGGGCAGCGACTGGTAGGCGTGGAAGGCCTCGAGGTCGCCGGCCTCGAAGCGCCGCAGGACCAGCCGTTCGGTGGTGATGGGGAGTTCAATATCGGGCATGGGATCGAGGCTACTCCCTAGTCCATCCATTGCTCCGTACCTGCCCTTTTCGGGCCCCACAACGGCAGTTACGGAGCAACCGATGGATCTCGCCAGAACTCCCGCTCTTGACAGTTCAAGCGATCTGGGATTACCTAATGAACATTCGGTAAATAAAGCTGGAGGCAATGACGCATGGTTGAAGCAACCCTCTCCGGTGCAACGCACCACATCCTGGCGAACGACTACGCCTCCGAATGGATGGGCATCGAGGTCCTCAAGCTGGACCACGGCCACGCCACCATCCGCATGTCCCTCCGGCAGGAGATGCTCAACGGCTTCGGCATGGCACACGGCGGAATGATCTTCGCCTTCGCCGACTCCGCCTTCGCCCTCGCCTGCAACCCGGCCAACCCCACACCGGCTGAAGCGCACAAGATCACTGTCGCGTCCGGCGTCGACATCAACTTCCTCAAGCCCGCCTACAAGGGCCAGGTGATCACCGCCGTCGCGAACCGCCGCGCCCACACCGGCCGCAGCGGGCTCTACGACATCCAGATCTACGCCGCGGACGCCGGCGCCACCACCGATCCGGCGGCGCCAGGCGAACTCATCGCCGAGTTCCGCGGCCGCAGCCGCACCATCTCCAAGAAGTAGGAATCCCCATGACCCAGAACACCGCCGCCGCAGTGTCCGCCCAGGACGCCCCCGTGCTGGACCGCGAAGAAACCATGTCCCGCGACGAGCTCGAGGCGCTGCAGCTCAGCCGCCTCCAGCACACCGTGGCCTACGCCTACGACCGCGTGCCGCTCTACAAGCGCAAGTTCGACGACGCCGGCGTCCACCCCTCGGACCTCCGCGAACTGAGCGATCTCGGCAAGTTCCCCTACACCACCAAGGAAGACCTCCGCCTGGAGTACCCCTTCGGCATGTTCGCGGTGCCGCAGAACGAGGTGGCCCGCATCCACGCCAGCTCCGGCACCACCGGACGGCCCACCGTGGTGGGCTACACCAAGAACGACCTCGCCAACTGGGCCACCCTGGTGGCCCGATGCCTGCGCGCCTCGGGCGTCCGCCCCGGCATGAAGGTCCACAACGCCTACGGCTACGGCCTGTTCACCGGCGGCCTGGGCGCCCACGCAGGCGCCGAGGCGCTTGGCTGCACCGTGATCCCGATGTCCGGCGGCCAGACCGAGCGCCAGATCCAGCTCATCCAGGACTTCGAGCCGGACGCCATCCTGGCCACGCCCAGCTACCTGCTGACCATCACCGACGCCATGGCGCACATGGGCATCGACCCGGCCTCCACCTCGCTCAAGTACGCCGTGCTGGGCGCCGAGCCGTGGACCGAGGAAATGCGCCACGAACTCGAGACCACCATGAACATCAAGGCCTCCGACATCTACGGCCTGTCCGAGGTCATGGGCCCCGGCGTGGCCGGCGAAGCGGTGGAAACGCAGGACGGCTGCCACATCTGGGAGGACCACTTCCGCCCCGAGATCATCGATCCGTTCGACCACTCCACGGTGCTGGCCGACGGCGAACCGGGCGAGCTGGTCTTCACTTCGCTGACCAAGGAAGCGCTGCCGATCATCCGGTACCGCACCAAGGACCTCACGCGCCTGCTGCCCGGCACCGCCCGCCCGGCGCACCGCCGCATCGGCCGCATCACGGGCCGCAGCGACGACATGATCATCCTGCGCGGTGTGAACATCTTCCCCTCGCAGATCGAGGAAATCGCCCTGCGCATCCCGGAGCTGAGCCCGCACTTCCAGCTCGAAATCACCCGCCCCGAGGGCAAGCGCATGGATTCCCTCACGGTGAAGATCGAACGCCGCGAGAACGTTTCGGGCGAGGCAAGCTCGACGGCGGCCCTCGCCCTGCGCGAGCAGATCAAGATCCACGTGGGGTCCTCCTGCGTGGTGGACGTGGTGGAGCCGGGCTCGCTCGAGCGGTCCAACGGCAAGCTGCGCCGCATCTACGACCTGCGCCCCAAGGGCTGAGCGTTGAGGACGCCGCCTGTCCTTGACATGCGGCGTCGCTGAACGGCTGCCCGCCAAGAGATCGTGAGAAAATGCCAGCATGCCTACTGAGACAACCACCAAGCGGGGCCGCCCCGGCTACGACCAGCAGTCGGTGCTGCGGATCGCCGTCGACGTCTTCAACCGCCACGGCTACGACGCCACGTCCATGGGCATCCTGGCCGAGAACCTCGGGATCTCCAAGTCGGCCATCTACCACCACGTCCCGTCCAAGGGCGAGCTGCTGAAGCTCGCACTGGACCACGCCCTGGGCGGCCTGGAAGGCATCCTGGAGGAACCCGCGGCCATGTCCGGGCCGGCCGATGCGCGCCTGGAGTTCGTGCTGCGGCAGACCATCGCCGTGCTGGTGGAGAGGCTCCCGTTCGTGACCCTGCTGCTGCGGCTGCGCGGCAACACCGAGATCGAGCGCGACGCCCTTGAACGGCGGCGCGCCTTCGACCACAAGGTGGCGGCCCTGATTTCGGCGGCCCGCGACGACGGCTCGCTGCGCCAGGACATCGATCCGCGCACCGTCACCCGGCTGCTGTTCGGCACCATCAACTCAATTGTCGAGTGGTACAAGCCAGGCGGCTCCCTCTCCCCCGAGAAGCTCGCCGACGACGTCATCACCATGGCGTTCGACGGCCTGCACGCCGCGGCCTGAAACTCCAGGCTAGGTCCCGTTTCGTCAAGTTCGGCGCGCCTGCGCTGCAGCACGACGCCCGTGGCTAGGTTGGACGGATGGAAAATGACACTCGGACAGAACCACCGGAGACAGCCGGAGAGCGGGAGACGCTGACCGGCTTCCTGGACTACTTCCGGGCCACCGTGGTGATGAAGGCCGGTGGACTCAGCGACGCCGACGGCGTCAGGCGGCTCGTGCCCTCGCTGACAACGGTGTCGGGGCTGGTGCAGCACCTGACCGACATTGAGCGGTTCTGGTTCCAGGACCGCATCGACGGGCAGCAAGGTGTGCCCACCCGGTGGTCCGCTGAGGATCCCGGCGGCGCGTTCCGTGTGAGCGAAGAGGACAGCCTGTCGGAGATTATCGAGGACTATGAGGCCGCCTGCCGCCAGTCGCGCGAAGTGCTGCGGCGGTATGAGATGGAGGAGCGCTGCCGCGGCGGCGACGGCGGACAGAGCGTGAGGTGGGTCCTGGTGCACATGATCGAGGAAACCGGCAGGCACTGCGGCCATTTGGATATTCTGCGCGAGCTGCTGGACGGATCCATCGGCGACTAGGCTGGAAATTCAGGAGTTCGTCCCCACAGTCCCAAGATTAAGTATCGGTGGCGTTCCTCAGCCGGCATCAGACAATTTCCGCGGCGGCCGGAGGGGCCAATTCGACAACTTCGGGCGCCTGCGGGCGGCTAGATTTCCTGGCCACCTAAGGGCATCCGAGATGGCCGCCAGCGGGCAGAATGACATGGCCGCTAACACCGGACCGGGCCCGTCAGGGTCCCCGGCTGCGAGACCAAACCCAAGGTTCGCCGCCATCTCTTGTGCAATATGCACAGGCTGCCCAACAAGATCGGGAACCTTCAGCGTCTGACGTTCAACCACCGCTGCATCTCCTTTGAGCCTGAACAGCTAGAACGGTGAAACCAAACTTTCTTCCCAACAGAAGACCGCCGGCCTGCACGCCGCGGCCTGAAACTCCAGGCTAGTGGCCGGCTGACGCTTGGCGGTCCACCTCGTTGAGCACGGCTTCAAGGGAGCGGCGCATGTACATTTTCCACAGCGGACCGAGCCCGACGCGGACCAGGAGCCGGCGGTATTTTCGCGGATGCACCGCATAGCCCCAGCGGACGGTTGTTCCCGAAAGTTCGGCGCCTAGTGAGTCGCCGTCGGGGACCATCAGCCATTCCGTCCGGACCTGCGCCGCCAGCCAACCGAGCAGCCCGGTGATTTCGGTGATGTCGTAGACGATGCTGCGCGGCGGCTCAACGAGGGTGAGCGTCTCCAAGGCAGATGAGCCATCCGACAGCCTGGGCCGCCTGCTGGCGCCGGGGTGGTCCCACGTGCCGCGTTCATCCTCCTTGCCGCGGACCGACGGCAGCGGACCAAACCCGGGAAACAGGATGCCCAGATCGATCCCGAGGATCGTGCGGAAGTTTTGTTCCGCACCCTGATGGCTGTGCCGCGCGACTCCCAGATGAACGGGATTGCCCATGCTTGCCCCCCTCATGATGGCCGCCGCGGCCGGCACTACCGGAACATGCGCCCGGGTGCGGCCTCGGCGGTCGGCTCGATTCCTTTACAGCTGGTACTCGGCCTGCATGCCCAGCGTTTCGTGGATGCAGAGGACGTTGTTCTCCGTGTCCATGAACCAGGCGCACTTTTCGGCGTCCGTGGTGCAGATGTGGTTCTCGGTCTTGAGGTCAGGCTCGTCGTAGTCCTGGAAGGTGATGCCCTTGGCTTCCATCTCCGCGACTAGCCGTTCGATGTCCTCGACTTCAAAACTCAGGGCGGTGTGACCGGAGTGCTTACCGTCCGTGATGGGCAACAACTGCAGCATGGGACCGCCGTCGTTGCCGAACAAATCATTTCCATCCCAAGTCATGCCGCGGTGGGGTAAGCCGAGTTTTTCCGCATAGAACATGCGGGCGCGGCTCATGTCATCGACGGGCAGGACAGTAGTGGCGTGGTTGAGGGCTAGGTTCATGTGGCCACCTCCTACCTACGAAATTTTACGCCGGGCACGGTCCGAAAGATCCTGCCGTAGGGACGGTCCCCGCTACGCCTCCCTGTTCCTCGACACCATCAGATCCCGGGCTCACACTCTTCGGGAATCGAGCGCCCGCTAAAACCCCCAAGTAGGTAGCAGCAGGTGTCGTTTTGACGGTTGAAAACGACACCTGCTGCTAGTCCGAAAATGAGGTGATGTGCGTTCGTTGGCGCGCGTGTTTGGGCATCCGGGGGCGAAAGGCAGCCCTCGGTGGACGGGGAATGTTGGAGTCAGGCGGCAGGGGTCAGGGTGACGGTGTAGCCGAGGGCCTCGAGTTGCCGGATGTGGCTGTGCTTCCTGGTTTCGGGGTTGGTGTGGCGGGTGAAGTGGTCGGCGCCGAGATCCTGGAACCGTGTGTCCGGGCCCTGCAGGAGGTGCCAGACGATGACGAGGATGGAACGTCCGATGGCGACAATGGCGCGTTTCTTGCCCCGCCGCCGGACGAGCCTTCGGTAGCGTTCGCCCAGGAAGGTATTGGTCTTGCCGGCTCCGAAGGCGGCCTCGCCAAGGGCCCGGGCGAGATAGCGGTTGCCGTGCCCGGTCGAGCCGTTTCCTTTGGTCTTGCCTGCGGAGGAGTTGATGCCCGGGGAGAACTTTGCCCAGGAACACAGGTGCCCCGCGGTCGGGAACCGGGACATGTCGACCCCGATTTCGGCCAGAACTACGGCGGCGGCGATGGGGCCGATGCCCGGGATCTCATCCAGGCGTTTGGCCGCCGCGGCGAAAGGGGCCAGCTGGACCTCGATCTGTTCATCGAGCGCGGCGATATCGGTGTCGATGCCGTCAATCCTTGCCAGCATCCGGGCGAGCAGGAAGCCGTGGTGGTCATCGAAGCGGCCGGTGAACGCCTCCTCCAGTTCGCTGATCTTCCTGCGCATGCTGGAGCGTGCCAGCTGCGCGAGCACGCCCGGGTTGCGTTCTCCGGCGATGAGCGCTGCCATCATTTCCCGGCCGGACACCCCGAAGGTGTCCGAGGCCACCGAGGAGAGTTTGATGCAGGCGTCCTCGAGGAGTTTCTCGACCCGGTTCTTCTCCGCGGTCCGGGTCCCGACCAGGTCAATCCGGTACCGGGTCAGGTCCCGGAGCCTGCGGATCGGGGCGGGCGGGACGAAGCTGGGCCGGAGCATCTGCCGTTCGGCGACCTTGCACAGCCACACCGCATCCAGCACATCGGTTTTGGGACGTCCCGGCAGATGCTTCACGTCGCGGGCGTTGACCAGCCACGGTTCGAGCCCGTGCGCCTCGAGGAGGTAGAACACCGGCTTCCAGTAGTCGCTGGTCGCCTCCATCACCACCCGCTCGATGCGCAGGTCCACGAGATGGTTGGCCAGGTCCGCCAACGAACGGGTCATGGTCGAATGCGTGGACACCTCCTGCAACCGTTTCTTTCGGTTCCCCTCCGCGGGGACCCGCACGCAACACACGAGTTCGGCCTTGCCAATGTCGATCCCGGCGACCCTGGCAATGATCTGTTCCTCATCCTGGGTTTCAGCCAGCATGATCCTGCTCATCTCCTCACGGCGCGGCCCTTCTGAATATCGAAGTGGCCGCCCGTGGGGATCACCAGGGACAACGGGAATCTAGTCCTCGTTCTCGATGAAAGGAACAATGAAGGGCCCACAACGTGACCCCCAACGCCCGGCTACTTAGCGGCCTCAACGAACCATAGAAGCACGGCGTTGGCAGGCGGCCACAAGCACATTTTCAGCCCGGAACGGGCGTCCCGCAAGGGACACAAAGGCTACTAGTTGGGTTACTTTTCCACGAGGGTGAGCACGTCGTAGCTGGCCACGATTTCGTCGTTCTGGTTCGTCAGCACGGCGTCCCAGGCCACCTCGCCGTATTCGTCGGTCTCACGCGGCGTGATCTTCTTGGCGGTGAGCGTGACCCGGATGGAGTCGCCGGCCGCCACGGGGGTGATGAAGCGCAGGCTCTCCAGGCCGTAGTTGGCCAGGACGGGGCCCGGGGCCGGCTCCACGAACAGTCCGGCAGCCCAGCTCAGGAGCAGGTAGCCGTGGGCCACGATGCCGGGGAAGAACGGGTTGGCCGCCGCGGCTTCCTGGTTGGTGTGGGCGTAGAAGGTGTCGCCGGTGGAGTTGGCGAACGCGGTGATGTCCTCCAGGGTGACCTGGCGCAGCTCCGAGCGGACGGCGTCGCCGATGTGCAGGGTCGCCAGGGACTTGCGGAACGGGTGCTCCCCCTCGGTTTCCACCGTGAAGTTGCGGTCGGCGCCGGTGTGCCAGACGCCGGTCACGGCCGTGAGCATGTTCGGCGAGCCCTGGATGGCGGTGCGCTGCATGTGGTGCATGACCGAGCGGATGCCGCCCAGCTCTTCGCCGCCGCCGGCGCGGCCGGGGCCGCCGTGGACCAGGTGCGGAACCGGTGAACCGTGGCCGGTGGAGCTGCGGGCGTCCTCGCGGTTGAGCATGTGGACGCGGCCGTGGTGCGCGGCGATGCCGGTCACCAGTTCGCGGGCCACGGAGGGATCGTTGGTGCACACGGAGGCCACCAGGGAGCCGGCGCCGCGGGCCGCGAGGCGGATGGCGTCGGCCAGGCCCGTGTAGCCGATGACGGACGACACGGGGCCGAAGGCCTCGAGCGAGTGGACTTCCTCGGCTTCGGCGTCGGCCCAGCTGAGCAGCACGGGGGACATGAAGGCGCCGTCCTCCACCACGCCAACGGTGCCGCCGACGGATGTGACCGACGGCGAATCGAGCGTTCCGTACGCGAGCTCGCCGCCGGCGTCGAGCATGGTCTGGACAGCGGCACGGACATCGGCCAGCTGCTCGAGCGAGGCGAGGGCACCCATGGTGACGCCCTCGGCGCGCGGGTCCCCGAGCACCACGCGTTCGTTGATGCGGGCTCCGATGGCGGCGGAGACCTCGGCGGTGAGTTCCTGCGGCACGATGATGCGGCGGATGGAGGTGCACTTCTGGCCGGCCTTGACGGTCATCTCGGTGACGACGGCCTTGACGAAGGCGTCGAACTCCGGGGTGCCGGGAACGGCGTCCGGGCCGAGGATGGCGGCGTTGAGGGAGTCGGTTTCCGAGGTGAAGCGGACCCCGCCCTCGATGACGTTGCGGTGCGACTTGAGCGAGTTGGCGGTGGAGGCCGAGCCGGTGAAGGCCATGAGGTCGCGGTAGTCGAGTTCGTCCAACAGGGTCCGCGCGGAACCGGAGATCAGCTGCAGCGAGCCGGCGGGCAGGATGTTGGATTCCACCATGGCCTTGACGGCGGCCGCGGCCACATAGCCCGTGGGGGTGGCCGGCTTGACGATGGTGGGGACGCCGGCCAGGAAGGCGGGGGCGAATTTCTCCAGCATGCCCCAGACCGGGAAGTTGAAGGCGTTGATCTGCACGGCGACGCCCGGGATGCACGTGTAGATGTGCTCGCCCACGAAGGAGCCGTCCTTGGACAGGACCTCCATGGGGCCGTCCACCACCACCTGCGAGTTCGGCAGTTCGCGGCGGCCCTTGGAGCCGAAGGTGAAGAGGACGCCGATGCCGCCGTCGATGTCGATCATGGAGTCGATCTTGGTGGCGCCCGTCTTGGCGGAGGAGGCGTAGAGCTCCTCGCGGCGGCCGTTGAGGTACTGCGCGAGTTCCTTGAGCTTGAGGGCGCGCTGGTGGAAGGTCAGCTTGCCGAGTTCGGCCTGCCCGGTGGTGCGCCCGTGGTTCACGACGGCGGCCAGGTCCAGGCCGTCCGTGCTGACCGTGGCGAGCAGCTCGCCGGTGCTGGCGTCGCGGACCGGGACACCGGCCGATTCGGCGGCGGGGGTCCACCAGGCATCCTGGATGTAGCTGGGGACGGTGGCAACGGCTGTGGTTTCCGGAGCGACTGCGGTACTGGTCATCGTCGACGGGTCCTTCCAAGACGGTGGCGATCAAGGCGTGGCTGACCGGCGCGGCATCAGGAGGGCATTACTGACCGGCCGTTCGGTAATATATACAGGGTACATGAAGACGCCCCGGTGCACAGCAGAAATTTCGCCGCCCTTCGCCCGGTCCCGGCAAGGCGCTGCCGCCCCTCAATGCGCGGTGCCGCCGCCCAGCTTCGCCCGGAGCGCCGCCAGCTGACCGGCGGACAGGCCGTTGGCCCGCAGGAACGCGGCGGTATCCAGGGAGTGCCGGAACGCCAGGACGATGGCGCGGCGCGACTCCAGCAGGGCCTCCAGCGCGGCTTCGTCCAGATAGGGATCGTGGGCATGCGGGGCTGGGTGGTCACGGTGGCGGTCATTGATGCCGCGGGCACCGAGCTCATAGCCGCACACCACGTCCTCGTCCGTGGCGCCCGCCAGGTCCTGCAGCATCACCGCGATGATCCCGCTGCGGTCCCGCCCCGCCGAACAGTGCACCACCACCTTGCCCCGGGCGTCCGCGATCGCCGCGAACACGGCCGCCAACTTCTCCGGGAACAGCCGCACGTAGTCGGCATAGTGCGCGGGATCCTTGAGGTAGGGGCCCACGAGCGCCGTGAACTCCCCGTTGGCAGGGTCTTCCGTGGGGCAGTGCACGACGTCGATGCCGGCCATTGCCTGTTCGCCCACCTCGGGGTCCGTCGCACGGCGCTGCCCCTCCGCAAAGCTCCGCAGATCGATCACGGCGCGGACGCCGTCGTCGTACATCTGCCGCCACCCGGCCTCGGTGAGCCATTCCCGGCGGCCCATCCGGTACACGCCGCCGGCGATCCGCCAGGCGTTCACTGCGCCGTCCCAGTGGACTCCCCCGTGCAGCAGTCGAGCAGTCTTGCCATCCATAGGAGCCAGCTAAGCACATGCAGGAGGGATGCCGGAGTGGGCTTCGCCAGAAGCCGGTCGGCAGGGCGCGAGAGGGGTGCGAGGGGTCTTGCGCTCCCAAGTGACTCATGTCATAATTTTTCTCGATACGCATCGACGATACGTATCGACGATCACCGCACTATCAACACTCAGGGCATAATTGCCAGGAGACCGCGAACACCCCGTAACGGCAGGAGGCAGGGACATGCCCACTAGCAAGGACGTGGCCCAGGCCGCCGGAGTTGCCCAAAGCACGGTTTCCTACGTCCTGAGCGGCAAGCGGCCCATTTCCGAGAAAACGCGGAAAAAGGTTGAGGCTGCCATCGAGCAACTCACTTACCAACCGAACGCAGGCGCCCGGGCCCTGGCGGGGCGCAGGACGCATGTGATCGGCTTGGTCATTCCGTTCATTCCGGAACTGGAAATGGCATCCTTGATGGAATTCGTCTCCGTGATCGCATCAACGGCAAGGCAGTTCGATCACGACATCCTGCTGGTGACCGACGACGAGGGCGCCGCAGGGCTCCGTCGCGTGGTTGGTCAACAGATCTGTGATGGTTTGATCCTCATGCAAGTGGAAGACGAGGATGAACGGCTCCCTGTTGCCCGGACACTCAACGTCCCGGTGCTGCTGATCGGCATACCCCGAGATCCATCCGGCCTGGTCTGCATCGACGCGGACTTCGAAATGGCAGGTGAACAATGCGTTCGCGACCTGGCCGCAGCCGGTCACGACGTCATTTCGATCATCGAATGGCAGCCAGCCGTGGTGAACCGACATGTGAACTTCGTTGACCGATTCACGCGCGGAGCCGATGCCGCCGCCGAATCGCTGGGAGTGGCCGTACTGCACCTGCCCGGCGGCGCGGACGTTGCCGTCATCGCAGACTCCGTAGACAAGGCCCTGGCCGCCACCCATGGCGTACCGGCCTTCATCGCACCGGACCGCACCATCCAAGACATCCTGAGACGAGCCCTGGCCACCCGCGGCCTGACCGCCGGCAAGGATGTCTCAATCATCGGCAGTGCCTCGCCGATGCTTGCCGAGCTCCAGCCCGTTCCACTGTCCACGATCGATTTGCGGCCGAAGGAAGTATCCATGCGGGCAGTGAAGATCATTTGCGACCTCCTCGAAGCCGGTACCCCGGGACCACACGAATCCCTGGAACTGGTACCCACGGTCATCACGCACCGTGCCAGCACGCTCCGTCCACCCCACGGCGCTTAATCCTTTCCCAACGTTCCACCCCGCCTGAAAATCCGTTTCCGAATTTATCGATACGCATCGTCGATACGCATCGATTGTCTCTTCGATTCCCATAACAAAGGAACAGACAATGAAGTCAGCACTCAGGACTACCCGTCCGCTCGCCCTGGCCGTTGCCGCGCTCGTCGGCCTGCCGCTGTTCGTATCCGGCTGCGGGTCCTCCCCCGCAGCGTCCTCATCCGAGGCCGTCACCGAGATCTCCGTGATGGACTACTACAACAACGAACCGGACAAGTCGTTCATCGGCGATGCGCTCACAAAGTGCGGCACCAAGGCCGGCGTCACCATCAAGCGCGAAACCGTGCCGGGCAAATCGCTCATCTCCAAGGTGCTCCAGCAGTCCTCGTCCAAGACGCTGCCGGACGTGCTGATGCTGGATAACCCGGACCTGCAGCAGATCGCCGCCACAGGTGCGCTGGCTCCGCTGGCCGACTTCAAGATCAGCACGGACGGCTTCGCTCCAGGTGTCCTGAGCGCCGGCACCTACAAGGACAAGGTGTACGGCTTGGCACCCACGGTCAACACGATCGCGCTCTTCTACAACAAGGACATCCTTGCCAAGGCCGGCGTCACGCCGCCCACCACCTGGGATGAGCTGAAGGCAGCCGCCGCCAAGCTGACCGCCGGCGACCAGTATGGCCTTGCCTTCAACGCCAACCCCACCTACGAAG
Organism: Arthrobacter sp. CJ23; assembly: GCF_024741795.1. Classification (NCBI taxonomy): domain Bacteria; kingdom Bacillati; phylum Actinomycetota; class Actinomycetes; order Micrococcales; family Micrococcaceae; genus Arthrobacter; species Arthrobacter sp. CJ23. Next base: position 3,634,975 of record NZ_CP102950.1, read on the forward strand.
GTACGTGGCAGTTCCTCCCCGTGATGTGGTCCAACGGTGGTGACGAGAAGAAGATCGACACCAAGGAAACTGAGCAAGCCCTTCAGCTCTGGACGGACTTGGTCAAGGACGGATCGGTCTCGTCATCGGCCCTCAACTGGACCCAGGCAGATGTGAAGGACCAGTTCATGGCAGGCAAGGCCGCCATGATGGTCAACGGTCCGTGGCAGATCCCGTCCCTCGACAAGCAGCCGACGCTCCAGTACGGCGTGGTGAAGATCCCGGTCCAGGAAGCCGGCCAGACCTCCGTGGCCCCGCTGGGCGGCGAAGTGTGGACCGTGCCGCAAACGGGCAACAAGGCACGCCAGGCCAAAGCAGCTGAAGTGGTTGCTTGCCTGAACAGCGATGAAAACCAGCTCGCCATGGCCAAGGTCCGCAACACGATTCCTTCCAAGACAACACTGGCGGGGACGTTCGCCTCGGAGAACCCCAAGCTTGCAACGTTCACCGAGCTCATCAAGACCGCCCGGGCACGTACCGGACAGCTCGGCGAGGGATGGCCGGCGCAAGCCACCAAGATCTACACGGCCATCCAGACAGCACTGACTGGCAAAGCTTCGCCGGCTGACGCCCTGAAGCAAGCACAGGCCAGCAAGTAGCCTGCCATGTCACTGACAACCGATTTGTCGCGCTCCACCACCCGGCCCGGGACTAACAAGTCCCGGGCGGGCACCGGCGCAACGCAAGCACCCCGGCGACGGACCCGCCAACGCCGCGAGCGCATCTTCCAGTGGCTGTTCTTGGTCCCTGCCGTGGTCTACATGGCTCTGTTCTTCGGCTACCCCGTGGTGAAGAACGTCGTCATGAGTTTCCAGGACTACACGACCGCCACGTTCTTCACCGGAGAAGCCCCCTGGGTGGGGTTCGCCAACTACGTGACTGTACTGTCGTCGTCGTTGTTTTCAACGTCCTTGCTCAACACGGTCCTGTTCACCGCGGGGTCCATCCTGGGCCAGTTCGTGATCGGGCTGGCGCTGGCCATTTTCTTCCAGCGCAAGTTCCCGCTCAACGGGATCCTCCGCTCGCTGCTCCTGCTCCCGTGGCTCCTGCCGCTCATCGTTTCGAGTGCCGTGTGGCGGTGGATCCTGGACAAGGACAGCGGCGCACTCAACCGCTTCCTGGGTGACCTGGGCCTCATCCACACGGGCATTCCGTGGCTGACCAGCACCTCGCTGGCGCTGATCGCGGTGGTGGGCGTGAACATCTGGATCGGCATCCCGTTCAACCTGACCATCCTCTACGGCGGCCTGCAGGAGATTCCGGATGAGCTCTACGAGGCCGGGTCACTCGATGGCGCCACAGGCTGGAAGGCGTTCCGCCACATCACGTGGCCCATGCTCCGACCCGTGGTGAGCGTGGTCCTGGTGCTCGGCGTCGTGTACACGCTCAAGGTGCTGGACATCATCCTGGGCCTGACCAACGGCGGCCCCGCCAATTCAACCCAGACCATCGCCACCCAGTCCTATGACCTGTCCTTCCACGAGTTCAAGTTCGGCGAGGGCGCGGCGCTGGGCAACGTGCTGGTGATCATTTCCCTGGTCTTCGCGGTCCTGTACCTGCGGGCCAGCCGACGCGCAGTGGATGAGTGAGGAACGCATGGCAACACAACTGACAGCCCCCACTCGCCGCCGCAACACATCAACGGCCGTGACAAATCGCAGGAACTGGGGCTACACGGCACTGGCCATCTTCTTCCTGGCCATCATGCTCTTCCCGGTCTACTGGATGGTCAACGCTTCCCTGCAGCCCAACGGCACCACCTTGGAGACGTCCTGGATCCCGCTGAAGCCCGACTTCACGGGCTACGCCACGGCGATCAGCGAACAGGGCGGGAACCTCGGCACGAGCCTGATCATCTCGCTGGGAAGCGTGGTGTTGAGCCTGGCCATTGCGGCCCCGGCGGCGTACGCCTTGGCCTATTTCAAGGTCCGCGGTGCGGGGGTGGTTCTCTTTGCCATCCTCATCAGCCAGATGATCCCGGGCATCGTGGTGGCCAACGCCCTGTACACCGCATACAACGATCTCGGCCTGCTCAACTCCATCCCCGGCCTGATCCTTGCGGATTCGGCACACGGCATCCCGTTCGCCATCCTGATCATCCGCGCCTTCATGAACGGCATGCCGTCCTCGGTGATCGAGGCCGCCCGCGTGGATGGGGCAGGACACGTCCGGGCGTTCTGGTCGATCGTGATTCCGTTGAGCCGGAATTCCCTGATCACCGCAGGGCTGTTCACGTTCCTGTTCGCCTGGAGCGACTTCCTGTTCGCTTTGACCCTGACCACCACCGAGGCCGTGCGACCCGTGACCCTGGGCATCTTCCAGTACATCGGAGCCTACGTGAATGACTGGAGTTCAGTGATGGCGACCGCGGTACTCGCCTCCATTCCGGCCATCGTCCTGCTGGTCGCAGCCCAGAAATACATCGCCGCAGGTACCACCGGCGGCGCGGTCAAGTAGACCGCTTTCGACAACCTACAAGGAGAAAACCATGACTGACAGCAAGCCCATCCGCGTCACCGTCTGGAGCGAAAACCGCCACGAAAAGCGCGACGAACTGGTCGCCCGCCTCTACCCCGAAGGGATGCACGGAGCCGTCAAGGCGGGCATCGAGGAGAACCTGGGCTCCGCCGTCGAGGTCCGTACCGCAACCCTGGACGAACCGGAACACGGCCTCACCGAGGAAGTCCTCGCCAATACGGATGTCCTCACCTGGTGGGGACACATGTCCCACGCCGACGTGGACGACGCGATTGTGGAGCGGGTCCACCGCCATGTCCTGGCGGGCATGGGACTGATCGTGCTGCACTCCGGGCACTGGTCCAAGATCTTCACCAAGCTCATGGGCGCCACCTGCACCCTGCGCTGGCGCTCCGAACAGGACCGCGAACTCGTCTGGACGGTCGACCCCACCCACCCGATCGCCAAGGGCGTCCCGCACCCCATCGTGATCCCCCAGCAGGAAATGTACGGCGAATTCTTCGACATCCCCACGCCCGAGGAACTCGTGTTCATCAGCTCCTTCAGCGGCGGCGAAGTCTTCCGCTCCGGCTGCACGTTCCGCCGCGGCCACGGCAAGATCTTCTTCTTCAGCCCCGGCGACCAGGACTACCCGGTCTACCACCACAAGGACATCCGGCGCGTGATCGCCAACGCCGTGGAATGGGCCGTCACCGACCGCCCCGAGCGCGCCGTCCCGGAACTGCTCCGCTACGAGACCAACGACTTCTTCAACGGCAAGAGCTACCAGGGAGCCAACGCGTGAACACCCCCTTCGCCACCATTCCCGACGACGGCACTCCCCTGCGCGTCCTCGTGGTCGGCGCCGGGGGCATGGGCCGGGCCTGGCTTCGGACCGTGGAAGCGTCACCGTTGGTGGAACTCGCCGGCATCGTCGACCTGGACCTGGACGCCGCTGCCGAGGCTGCGGCCTCGCTGGGTCGTCCCGACCTCCCGGTAGGTGCCGGTACAGCCGCGTTGGCGTCCGACGTCGGAGCCCAGGCGGTCATCAACGTCACCGTCCCCGCCGCTCACCACCCCGTCACCACCGAGGCGTTGGCGGCCGGGCTCCCGGTCCTGGGTGAGAAGCCGGTGGCGTCCACCGTGGCGCAGGGCCTGTCCTTGGCTGCCGCCGCGGAACTGCACGGCCAGCTCTTCATGGTCAGCCAGTCCCGCCGCTACAACCGGCAACTGTTTGACGCCAAGCAGTTGTCCTCGTCCTTGGGCCCGGTTGGCATCGTATCGGCCGAGTTTTTCAAAGCACCGCACTTTGGCGGTTTCCGGGACGCCATGGACCACCCCTTGCTGCTGGACATGGCCATCCACCAGTTCGACATGGCACGCTTCCTGCTCGACGCCGATCCGGTTTCCGTGTTCTGCGAGGAGTACAACCCTTCGTGGAGCTGGTACCGCGGGGACGCCGGCTCCACCGCCATCTTCGAGATGACCGGCGGCGCGCGCTTCGTGTTCACCGGCAGCTGGTGCAGCCCGGGCCAGGAAACCTCGTGGAATGCTTCCTGGCGGATCAGCGGCGAACACGGCACAGTCCTCTGGGACGGGGACAACGAGCCCGTCTCGTCCCTTGCCGCTACTGCGGGACCGGGGGAGGATCCGGGTCAGGAGATCGCCGGGTCTCTCCGTGACTTCGTTTCCGCTGTCCGCACCGGAAGCACTCCCATGGGCCGGGTTCACCAAAACATCATGAGCCTGGCCATGGTGGAAGCGGCCATCCACAGCGCCTCTTCCGGCACCCGGGTGTCCGTGGATGCGTTGCTTGAGGACTCCTACCAACAGGCACTCCTCGCCGAGCGCGACCCGGCAGTCCGGGACGTCCTCACGTCCTGGACATCGGTTCGCGATGCTCTGGCCAGCGAGAGCATCCGGCTGTGACACGAAGACTGCGCGTCGGCATGGTGGGCTACTCCTTCATGGGAGCCGCCCACTCCCATGCCTGGCGAACCGCGCCGAGGTTCTTCGAGCTACCGCTGGCCCCGGAGCTGACGGCACTTGCGGGACGGAACCCCGAAAGAGCACAGGCCGCCGCCGCCAAATACGGTTGGGACTCGGTAGAGACGGACTGGCGCCGGCTCATTGAACGGGACGACATCGACCTCATCGACATCTGCTCCCCCGGCAACACCCACGCCGAGATCGCGATTGCTGCGCTTGAGGCCGGGAAGCACGTCCTCTGCGAAAAGCCGTTGGCCAACACCGTGGAGGAAGCCGAGCTCATGACAGCAGTTGCTGACTCGGCGGCGGCACGGGGCGTCTACTCGATGTGCGGGTTCACCTACAGACGCACGCCTGCCCTGGCGCTTGCCAAGCGGATGGTCGACGACGGGCGGCTGGGCCAGCTCCGGCACGTCCGGGCGCAATACCTCCAGGACTGGCTGAGTGATGCCGACGCTCCCCTGACCTGGCGGCTGGAAAAGGCCAAGTCCGGCTCGGGGGCACTGGGCGACATCGGCGCGCACAGCATCGATGCCGCACAATGGATCACAGGCTCCAGCATCACCGGGGTTTCGGCCCTGACGGAAACCTTCGTGACGGAACGGCCCATCGGCGGGGACTTCGTGGGCCTTGGCGGACACGGCGGGGCCGACGGTCCACGCGCTCCGGTCACCGTTGACGACGCCGCGATCTTCACCGCAAGGTTCGGTAGCCGGCCCGCAGGGTTCGGTGGCCGGCCCGCGGGCGACGGCGGACAGCCGGCCCCCGCAGCTGGCGGCAGCAACGCCGTCGAACATTCCGAGGTACCGGGCCCGATCGGCGTGTTCGAGGCGACGCGGTTTGCACTGGGACGCAAGAACGCGATGCGGCTCGAGCTGAACGGGACGCTGGGGTCTCTGGCCTTCGACTTTGAGGACATGAACGTCTTGTCCTACTACGACGCGGCCGAAGAACCCGATGCCGGCTTCCGGCGCATCATGGTCACGGAGCCGTCCCACCCGTATGTCGGGAACTGGTGGCCCACCGGACACGGCCTCGGCTACGAGCACGGCTTCACGCATCAGGTGGTGGACCTCGTGACCGCCATCGCTGAGGGTCGCCAAGCTGAGCCGTCGTTCGCCGACGCACTTCAGGTCCAACGCGTGCTCGCGGCGGTCGAAGCAAGCGCCTCGGCCGCAAGCAGGTGGGAAACCGTATGACCCAAGGGCGGGGTCTCCGGATCGGCTGTGAGCCCCCGCCCGGCCGACCCTTTGTTGAAGGCGGCGCAACAGCACCACGAGCGTGAACACTCTGAGGTCATCATCGACGCGCTTCGACAAGACCGGGCTCGTGAAGTCCGCGATCGTCCGGCGACCGAGACGACGACCGCATGAAACGCACCCAGATCGGCGAACCCGGTCGCGACAACTACTCCATGACAAGGCTTGGAAGATGACTGCACGTAGAAGGCTTGCAACCCACAGGAACACCCGCTCGAAGTGCAGGCTCTCCTGCACCCGAACACCTGAGCGATTCTGAGCCGACATGCTCTGTTTCGAGTCCTCTGGATTTGTGGTGGCTGCCCCTGGGTCAGTGCCGACCGTGCTCACGGATGCCAGCAACTTTGAGGCATGGGATTCCAGCACAGCGTATCGATCTGGTGAGATGGTGAACGGTTCCTCGGTTGTTCTCGCAGCCAGCAAGGGACATTGGCACCGCAGCTTTGCAGTGCTCATCCTGCCCGAGGCATCCGCCGAGCTCGGCGCCCTCACCGTCGCCGAGCTCGGCGCCCTGGAAAACCTCGGCAACGGCCGCCACCTCTTCAGCGGCTCCGTGGTGATCAACCGCTCCGGCTCCTTCGGCTACACCGTCCGTGTCTTCCCGAAGCACCCGGCCCTGGCATCCAAAGCCGAACTCGGGCTAATCGCGAACGTCTAATGGGGCAGGCTTCAGAGGGCGGATCGAATGGTGGGGACGCGTCGTTGGCCGTCGGGTCGCACAGCGACCCTCAAATCATGGCCCTGGTGCGCGGCGGAGACTCGTCCGTCTTCGATGTGCTCTTCCGGCGACATGTGGCAGCGGCCCAGTTTGTTGCCCGCGCCCAGACGGACAATATCAGTGACGCCGACGACGTCGTAGCCGAGGCGTTCGCCTCCATTTTCCAGGCCCTCACTGAGGGCAAGGGACCTGACCAGTTCTTCCGCTCCTATCTCCTGACTGCCGTGCGGCGAATCGCTTACGACCGGAACCGGAAGGCCAGACGTACCCAGGCTGTGGGCGATGTCGAGGTCTTGGACACCGTTGCCGTCGACGCAGACAGTGTTCTTGAGGCCTTTGAGTCCAGCACCATGGCAAAGGCGTTCAAGTCCCTTCCGGAACGCTGGCAGGCCGTTCTCTGGCACATGGACATCGAAGGCCTGAAACCTGCCGCGGCCGCACCCTTCATCGGACTGACGCCGAACGGGGTGTCCTCGCTGGTGATCCGGGCACGCGAGGGCCTCCGGCAGGCCTACTTGCAGAACCACATCAGCTTGTCGGATGACGATTCCTGTTTCGAGTATTCGAGCCAGCTCGGAAAATACGCCCGCGACGGCCTGAAACGCACATCGCACGAAAAGGTCAAAGCCCATCTGGAGGAGTGCCCGAAGTGCACGGCCTTGTTCGTGGAACTGAACGATGTCCAGGGAGGCATGAGGGCGGCTGTCTTCCCGCTGGTGGCCGGGGTGGTGTTCACACCTGCTGTTACCACCGGTTTCCTCCCCGGAGCGGGACTTTCGGGGACCTTCCTCCCTGCCGGGACAGAACCGGCCGACGCCGGGTTGCGCTCGGTCAGTGGCTTCTGGAAGATTGCCGTGGGCGCGTTGATCCTGGGAGGCTTCATAGTTGCGGGCGTCCTCACGTGGCTTGGACAGACCGATCCGGCGCCAATCGCTGGAGCCGATGTTCCTAGCAGTGCACCGTCAGCCCAACCGTCCGTGCTGGAACGTGCCCCGACGGCACCCCCGTCAAATCCGCCGACGCCGGACCCGCCTGCCATTGCGGTGCCGCAATCCCCGGCGCCCGCGCCAAGCGCTGCCGCAGCGGTTCCTGTGCCGCAGGAGACGGCCAGGGTGGCTGAATCCGGAACCGGCATCACGAAACCCGTTCCGCGGTCGGGTTCGTTGACTATCCATAAGTATGAGAAGCCGGTCATGCCGACGAGCCTGCCCAACAACGGAACGGCACTGACGCCGACTCGGCTAGCGGCTCTGACGCCCATGGCCGGAGTCACGTTCACGGTTCAGAAGGTCAACAACATTGACCTGGCGACCAACGCGGGCTGGACTGCCGCGGCCGCCTTGACGCCGGCCCAGGCTGCCACGCAGGCAGCCACCCCCGGCTCGGCCACCACCACCGACGCGACCGGAACGGCCACCCTCGCGGACCTTCCCCTGGGCCTGTACCTGGTGACGGAGACCGGCTACCCCGCCGGCGTCACTCCCGCCACCCCGTTCCTGGTGACCCTGCCCATGACGGACCCCACCGGCGGGAACAGCTGGTTGTACGACGTGAACGTCTATCCCAAGAACGCCGTGACTACAGCCACGAAGACCGTCAATGATGCGTCGGTCGTCAAGCTCGGCGACAAGGTGCAGTGGAACATCACATCCGACATCCCGAACGTCAACCCGATCGATGGGTACCGGATTGTCGACAAGCTCGACCCGAAGCTGACGTACACCAACCCGACCGTGGCGCTGTCCAACAACGCCGCGCTGACGCTGAACACGGACTACACCATCGTCTTCGACACGGCCACGAACACCCTCACGGTCGACTTCACCGCCTCCGGCCGGGCCATCCTGGCCACGGACCCCACCGCCAAAGTCCAGGTCACGGTGAACACCACCGTCAACACGGACGGCCACATCTCGAACACGGCTCTGGTCTACCCGAACGCGGCCAGCTTCAACATCACCCCCGGCCAGCCCAACGGCCCCGTGGTCACACCCCCGGTAAGCACCACCAAATGGGGCGACATCGTCCTGCACAAGCAGGACTCCCAGAGCTCCGCAGCCCTCGCGGGCGCCACGTTCTCGGTGTACGCGACCCAGGCCGATGCCTTGGCCGGCACCAACGCGATCAGCGTCGGAGGTGCCAGTTCCTGGACCACCGACGCCAGCGGCAAGCTGCTGATCTCGGGACTGCGTTACTCCAACTGGGCCAACGGGGCTGCAGTGAGCCCGGGCCAGCCCGGCTACCAGTCGTACTGGCTGGTCGAGACCAAGGCCCCGGCCGGGTACGCGCTCCTCGCCCAGCCGGTCGAAACCACGGTCACCAGCAACGACCCCTCCGCTGTGACGGTGACGATCGACAACATCAAGCAGAACGCCGAATTCCAGCTGCCGCTCACCGGCATGCGAACCTGGGCCCTGCCCGCCGGCGGGATCCTCGTGCTGGCAGGCGCAGGCCTGTTCATGGTCACCGGCCGCCGGCAGCCCACCGAAGCACAATAGGCGGCTCCGGCACCCGGAACGTGACCCAGCCGAGGGCGGGCTCCCCGGAACCATCTGGCTTATTAGGCCTATTTTGAGTCCAGCACCGTTCTTGAGGCCTTTGAGTCCAGCACCGTGGCGAGGGCGTTCAAGTCTCTTCCGGGGCGCCGGCAGGCCGTTCTCTGGCATGTGGACATCGAAGGCCTGAAGCCTGCCGCGGCCCCACAGTCTGCAGCGGAGGATCGTCACCAAAACGATTCCCACGACTTCCATCAGGCACATCCAGTCCCCGATCAAACTCCGTAAAAAGTAATCCCGTTTTTCGCGTCACGAATCGCCGGAAACGCGTACTTGATGGCTGGAAACCCCCTCCGTGCACGCTCCTGAAAGTGAAGCAAGAAAATCCCATGAAGCAGTCCCTTCCAGCCAAGCTGCTGGCGATTCTCCTCACTGCCACGATCGTCTCGTTGCTTGTCACGTTCCAGGCCGCAGTAAGCGCCCCTGCTGCGAATGCGGGCGGATCGGGCGGGAGTGTCACCTCGGCCGATGGGCGGATTACGGCGACGAAGACCGCCAGCACCTACAGCCTTCCGCTCGGCGGCGGGCAAGTCACCTACACCTACACGGTCACGAACAATACGACGGCGCCTGAATACTTCGTGAGCGCGACGGACGACAAGTGCGGTACGCCGTCGAGCAGCCAGCTGAGCTATGACTTTATTCGGGCCAGGTACTACATCCTCGGCGGCGCCACCGTCACCTTCACGTGCGCGCAGACGGTCACGGTCACCACGACCAACACGGCGACCTTCACCTTCAACACCGACTGCAGCTGGTGGGCTGGCTGCGCGGGTGCCCAGTCTCAGGCCGCGGCCAAGGCGACGGTCGACGTCGCGACCCCTTCTAACTACACGTGCGATGCGATCTGGTACGGATCCGTCGCTGCGGGCGCCACCCCGGGCAGCATCGGAACCGTGCTCCCCACCCTGCAGAATGTAGCGACCCTAGCACCGCCGGGCCAGACCGGGTCGTACGCGAACACCTCTGCCATCGCCATGAACCCGAAAAACCCCGGGTACGTCTACTACACCGCCCGATCCGGCAACACGTTCTTGTCGAATCTCTACCGGGTGAACCTGACCACGGGCGTCCAAGAGCAGGTGGCCTCGGGCATCTCCGCGTTCCAGACCAATCGGCTGGGCTTTGATGCGTCCGGCACCCTGTGGACCTTCGCCAACGACGGTAACTTCTACTCGTGGACCCCTACGGGCGGCGGGATCTCGCCCGCTAAGACTGCGACGTTCCCTGACGGGAACGGTGGCACGATCAATCCCCCAACGCTGACATCGGGTGACATCGCCTTCGATGGCCTCGGCAATATGTGGGCGCTCGTCTCCACCGGTTCAGGCGGCAGCATCACCACCCCCACAACCTACCTCTACACAATCTCGGCCGCACAGCTGACCACGGCCACCCCGCAGGCGACCCTCGTCGGCGTCATGACTTCCCCCGGCGGGAACACGTTCTACAACGGCCTGGCCTTCGACACGAACGGCACCCTCTACGCGACGACGAACGACGGAACCAACTCGAGCCTATACACCGTCAACAAGGACACAGGCACGACGACCCTGGTCACCACGTTCAGCAGCGCGACCCACGGCAACGCCGCCGACCTGACCTCCTGCGCCCTGCCCAAGCCGCAGCTTGTCGCGAGCAAGACCGTCTCGCCGCCCGGTCCCGTGACCGTGGGCACCACCTTGACCTACACGGTCGCCGTTAAGAACATCGGCAGCCTCTCCGCTACAGGTGCCACCTTCCAGGACTCGATGCCCGTTGGGTCGGCTTACGTGCCTGGCTCGACGAAGCTCAACGGCACTGCCGTGGCGGATTCGAGCGGTGCGATGCCGTACACCACCGCCCAACCGGTCAACGGCGGCACCACGAGCTTCAAGGGCGTCATCCCCGCCGGCGACACCGCAACCATCACCTTCCAGGTGGTGGTCAACCCCTCAGCACTGGCCACCGGCGAGGTGCGCAACCAAGGCACAGTCGTCTTCGTCGGCTCGCCCCCGATCCTTACCGATGATCCAACTAAGCCGGGCGGCACAGACCCGACGGTGACCCCGATTGCCACCCCCAACCTGGTGGCCTCCAAGAGTGTGGATCCGGCTGCCGGGACCTTGGTCAAGTCGGGCCAGGTCCTCACGTACACGCTGACCTTCGACAATACGACCGGTACGGCGCCGGCTGCCGTGAGTTACACCGACTGGCTTGGGGAAGCTTTGGATGCTTCGACCTTTGTGGCCGGCTCTATCACCACGACCACCACGGGCGGGACTCCGTTGCTTGGGACTCCTCTGGTAGTCACGAACAATTCGGGAGCGGTACCACCAAGCCTGAGCATCACTGGCACGGTGGCCGCAGGCGCGAAAAGCGTCGTGACTTACCAGGTGAAAGTCAACAACCCCGGCAGTCTTGGCAACGCCTCGGTCGAGAACTACCTGACGCCCTCGACCACCACAACACCGCCAACCACCTGCCCTGCCGGCAGCACCACCTGCACGGTCAACCCCGTGGGCGTGTGGACGCTGGGCAAGACCGCGTCCCCGGCGTCCGGAACCTCCATCAACCCCGCCGATCCAAGCGCGAGCAGGGTGATCACCTACTCCGTGACCGCCACCAACTCCACCGCCAACCCCATCACCGGTGTTATCCTCACCGATGACCTGAGCCAGGTACTGAACAACGCCACGTTCACCGCCGGATCGGCGAAACTGACCATCAATGGCGGCACACCCACCGCAGTTCCGGATCCCGGTGCCGACCTCAAGCTGGTCACCCCCTCATTCGTTCTCCCGGGCAACGGCACGGCCGTTTTGACCTACACGGTGACTGTCAACTCCAATGCGTGGCTCGTCACCCTCAAGAACGGGGCCACCGGCAACGGGCTCATCCCCCCGGTCCGATGTGCCACGGGCAGCACGGCACCGCTTGACCCGGCGTGCTTCACCACGAACCCCACCACGGGCCACCTGTTCCTGCAAAAAGCAGGGCCAGGTCCAACCCAGGGTTCCACTGTCCCGCTGACCGGCTCGACCTTTGAGATCCACAACGATGCTGCCGGGCAAATGGGCACCACCGTGGTCGGGGTGAGCAGTGACGTGTCCGGATCCCCCGGACTGGTCGAGGTCAGAAACCTGCTTCCAGGAACGTACTGGCTGCTCGAGACCAAGGCCCCGAACGGCTACTCGCTCCTAGCGACTCCAGTGAAGTTCACCGTTGCGGCCAACGGCAGCATCACGTTGGACACGGCCACCGCCGGCACCTCAGTGACAGCAAACGGCCTGACCATCACCGTCCTGGACATGGCGGCCGTCAAGCTGCCGGCCGCCGGCGGACCAGGCAACGCCGGCCTCCTCGGAGGCGCCCTTCTCGGGATCCTCCTCCTCCTCATGACTTCGCTCGCCCTCATCGTGACCAGGCGAACGGACAAAACCCCACATACCCAAACTCCGTAGCGCAGCTCCGCGCACACCAATGGGGAAACAAGAAAGGAAAACGATGAAATCATCGAAGGTGAGGCGCAGAATAGTAGCTTCCCTGGCCGCAATTGCCTCAGCAGCAATGCTTGCCCTCGGGGCAGGGGGCGCGCACGCGGCGAACACCGCGAACATCGATCCGTCCCAAACCGGTTCGCTGACCATCCACAAGTACCAGACGCCGGCCACGCCGACCAACCTGCCCAACAACGGAACAGCACTGACCCCGGCCCAGCTGGCGGGCCTGACGCCCATGGCCGGAGTCACGTTCACGGTTCAGAAGGTCAACAACATTGACCTGACAACCAACGCGGGCTGGACCGCCGCGGCCGCCCTGACACCGGCCCAGGCCGCCGCGCAGGCAGCCACTCCGGGCTCCACGGTCATCACCGACGCGGCCGGAACAGCCACCCTGGGGAACCTTCCCCTGGGCCTGTACCTCGTGACGGAGACCGGCTACCCGGCCGGCGTCACTCCCGCATCCCCGTTCCTCGTCACGCTACCCATGACGGACCCCGTGAACGAGAGCAACTGGATCTACAACGTCAACGCCTACCCCAAGAACGCCGTGACCGGGGCCACGAAGACCGTCACGGACGCCCCGGCCATCAAGCTCGGCGACAACGTTCAGTGGACCATCACCGGCGACATCCCCAATGTCAACCCGATCGATGGATACCGGATCGTGGACCAGCTCGACCCGAAGCTGACGTACACGAACTCGACGGTGGCGCTCTCCAACGGCGCCACACTGACCCTGAACACGGACTACACCATCGTGTTCGACGCGGCCACGAACACCCTCACGGTCGACTTCACCGCCAGCGGCCGGGCCATCCTGGCTGCCGACCCGACAGCCAAGGTCCTGGTGACGGTGAACACCACCGTGAACACGGTCGGCCAGATCGCGAACACGGCCTTCGTCTACTCGAACGCGGCCAGCTTCACCATCACCCCGGGCCAGCCCGGCGGACCGGTCGTCACACCCCCGGTGATTACCAAATGGGGCGACATCGTCCTGCACAAGCAGGACTCCCAGAGCTCCGCGGCCCTCGCGGGCGCCACGTTCTCGGTGTACCCGACCCAGGTCGATGCCTTGGCCGGCACCAACGCCATCACCATCGCCGGTGTCAGCTCCTGGACCACCGATGCCACCGGCAACCTCGTGATCTCCGGACTGCGCTACTCCAACTGGGCCAACGGAGCAGCTGTAAGCCCGGGCCAGCCCGGCTACCAGTCCTACTGGCTGGTGGAGACCAAGGCTCCGGCCGGCTACGAGCTGCTCGCCCAGCCGGTTGAAACGACGGTCACCAGCGCTGATCCGTCGGTCGTCACGGTGACGATCGACAACGTCCCGCACAACGCCGGATTCCAGTTGCCGCTCACCGGTGGCGTGGGAACCTGGGCCCTGACCGCCGGCGGCGTCCTCGTCTTGGCAGGCGCCGGTCTCTTCATGGTCACCGGCCGACGGAGCCGCAACGAGGCAAAGTAGCCGTCCCTCGGTGACCTGCACCCCTTGATGCAGGGTATGGGGCATCCACCACTTGGTGGATGCCCCATACAGCTCCCGTCCATCACAGCAAGAGGCCCCAATGACCCAGACCCTCGAAGAACTCATGGAGGGTTCCGAACCCGGCCCGGGCTCCCCTCGGCGCCGCAGAACCGGCAGAACGGCGACCGGACGCAAGGGCATCCGATTCGGTCTTGCTGACCGGAGGCTCGTAACGATGATGGTGATCGCAGCCGTCGGGCTGGGCCTGGTCCTCTACCCACAGGCAGCGGACTGGTTCAGTTCGATCTCCCACAACACCCAGCTTTCCGGCTACGCGCAGGAAGTGGAACAGCTGGAACCCTCGGCCCGGACGAAAGTGCTGGACCGGGCACGCGAATACAACTCCCGCATCCCGCCAGGTCAGCTGCGGGACCCCTACTCCGCCGCTGCCCCCACCCCGGCCATGAACGGGCCGCTGGAGGACTACCAAAGCCAATTGAACGTGGCCAACGACGAGGTGATCGGCAGATTCCGCTACCCCTCGCTGAACATCGATCTACCCATCTTCCACGGAACCAGCGACGACGTCCTGGCCAAAGGAGTCGGCCACCTCTACGGCTCCTCCCTTCCCGTCGGCGGCCCCGGTACACACAGCGTCCTGACATCCCACTCGGGAATCCCGAACGCGGAACTCTTCAACCCCCTCCACAACGCGAAAACGGGTGACATCTTCTCCACCGAAGTCATGGACCACACCTTCCTGTACCAGGTGAACAAGATCGAGGTGGTCAAACCGGACGACATTTCCTCCCTCAAGATCACCGCAGCCGAGGACTCCATCACACTGGTCACGTGCACCCCCATCGGAGTGAACTCGCACCGGCTCCTCGTCCACGCCTCGCGGATCGCGGATCTTCCCAAAGACGCCCCGGAGCAGAAAACCCTGGCAGGACGCCAAACCAACACCGGATTCCCGTTCTGGGCCGTCTACTTCATCGGAGGCCTGCTGGCCTTCTACCTGGCATCCATACTCCGGAACCGCCGACCCAAGCGATGATCCAAACGCTTCGGGCGCGCAAAGGCCTGAGACGCACCTACCTGCAGACAAGGAAGCAACCACAATGGCTACACAATTCAATCTCTACGTTGACGCGGATGCCAGCCTGAGATTCCAACTCGTCACCGGAAACGGAGACGTGCTGCTCACCTCCGATGCTTTTGCGGACGAGGATGCGGCAATCGCAGCGATCTGGTCAGTGCGCGAGGCCGCGGCGAAAGGGCGCATCGTTGATCTCACCAGTTCAGGACCCGAAACCACACCGCCGGCTAACCTCGGCATTGAGCCAGTCGATCTCTGATTCAGCGGATGCGGAGGCGTCCGTTCTCCATGGATCGCATGCCAGACCGTGCCTCATACAGTCGTATGCCCCCATGCGGTCTACGGCAGGAGAGCCGCTGGCAGAGGGTGTGAGCCCTACGCGCCGTGCTTGGCCAGCCTGAATTCGAGTCCGTTGCGGACGGCGGGCCACTCGTGCTCCAGGATGGAGAAGACCACGGTGTCGCGGA
The DNA here is from genome assembly GCF_024741795.1 of Arthrobacter sp. CJ23. Taxonomy (NCBI): domain Bacteria; kingdom Bacillati; phylum Actinomycetota; class Actinomycetes; order Micrococcales; family Micrococcaceae; genus Arthrobacter; species Arthrobacter sp. CJ23. The sequence goes on from NZ_CP102950.1 coordinate 3,650,514, forward strand.
GGGCGCCGTCTGCGCTGCGCGAGTGGTTCCGCAGGACGCCGTCCTGCTTGGCCCCGAGCCGGGCGATGGCTTCCCTCGACTGCTGGTTCAGCCAGTGCGTGCGGAACTCCACGGCGGGGCACCCGAGGGTTTCGAAGGCGTGGCGCAGGAGCAGCAGCTTGGAATCGGGGTTGCTGCCGCTGCCGTGGGCCGAGGCCGCGTTCCAGGTGGATCCGATCTCCACGCGGGGAGTGGCGGCGTCGATGTTCATGTAGGTGGTCATGCCGATGAGCTTGCCGGTGGCGTTGAGGCGGGTGGCGAAAGGCAGCATGGACCCCTGGTCCTGCAGGGCCAGGCGCCGCCCGATCTCCGCCGCCATGCCGTCCGGTTCCGGAACGGAGGTGTACCAGAGTTTCCAGAGTTCGCCGTCGCGGACGGCCTCCACCAGTCCGTCGTGGTGGTCATGGCTGAGGGGCTCCAGGGTCACGTACCGGCCGCTCAGGGTAATGGGTTCAAATGAGGTCACCGTGCCAGCCTAGTGGTGGCCCCGACAGACAAAGTACCGGCCGCCGGTGACGCCCGGGTACTTTCGGGCGTAGCCTGCGAATGACCGTATCCGTGCGACTAAGGGGAAGTCCCGTGAAAGTCTTCAATGCCCGACGCCGGCCGCTTGCTTTGGCTGCCGCCCTCGCCTCCGTCACCCTCGCGTTGTCCTTGTCCGGCGCTCCGGCACAGGCCGCCCCGGCTCCGCAGCCGGCCGCCAAGCAGGCCGCCGTCTACGTTGCGCTCGGCGATTCCTACGCTGCCGGCACCGGCGGCGGCGCCACCGTCCAGAGCCCGTACCTTCCGTTCCAGTGCCTGCAGACCGCCAAGGCCTACCCGGCCCTGCTGGGCGGCACCAACCTCGGCTGCTTCGGGGCCACCACCGCCGACGTTCGGTTCATCGCCTCAAGCTTCGCTCCGCTGCTGGCCCCGGCCACCGAAGTGACCATCACCGCCGGCGGAAACGATGCCGGAGTCGGCAATGTCACCGCCGTCTGCGTTCCCGATCCTGCCGGCCTGGCCTGCGCAGCCGCCGTTGCCGCCGCGCAGGCCGCCTTGCCGGCCGTGCCGGGGAATGTGGCCGCCATGGTGGCCCATGTCAGGCCCCTGGCGCCGAATGCCGACATCGTGCTGACCGGCTATCCGCGGCTGTTCACCATCACCAGCGCCATGCCGCCCGCGCAGCGGGCGCTGGCCACCACGCTGAACGGCATGGCCGACCAGCTCAACGCCGCCGTCAAGGCCGGGGCTGATGCCGCCGGCGTGCCTTTCGTGGATGTGACCAACCGATTCAAGGGCCACGGGGTCGGTTCCGACACGCCGTGGATCAACTTCGACGGCACCCCCTTCAACCCGGACAATTTCCACCCGAATGCGGCCGGATACACCAACGGCTACCGGCCGGCAGTGGACACCGCCGTCAAGAGGTGAGCGGGCACGTGCTCCGGGGATGACCCGGGAGCAGGAACGTCAGTCGTTCCAGTCGAAGAAGCCCTTGCCGCTCTTGCGTCCAAGCTCTCCGCGGGCCACTTTGTCGCGCAGGATCTGCGGCGGGGCGAAGCGCTCACCCAGCGTGGAGTGCAGGTATTCGGCAATGCCCAGGCGCACGTCCAGGCCAACGATGTCCGTGGTTTTCAGCGGGCCGGTGGGGTGCTTGTAGCCAAGCACCATCGCGGCATCGATGTCCTCGGCAGAGGCGACGCCTTCCTCCACCATGCGCATCGCCTCCAGTGCGATGGCCACGCCCAGGCGGGAGGACGCGAACCCCGGAGCGTCGTTCACCACGACGGCGGTCTTGCCGAGTGCCTCGGTCCAGTCCCTGGCGGCTGCTGCGAGTTCGGGCGAGGTCTCCTTGGCCAGGACCACCTCGATGAGGGTGGAGGCAGGCACCGGGTTGAAGAAGTGCAGGCCCACAAAGTTGCCAGGGCGGCGGAGGGTGCTCGCCAGCGCCGTGACGGAAAGTGAGGAGGTGTTGGAGGCCAGGAAGGCGTCTGCGGAAAGGTGCTCTTCCACGGCCTTCAGGGCCGAGACCTTCAGCTCGTAGTCCTCCGGCACGGCTTCCACCACCAGCCCGCAGTGGATGAAGGATTCGTAGTCGGTGGAGGTGCTGAAGCGGGACAGCGCCTCCTCGGCTGTTTCGTTCAGGGTGCCGCGGGCCGCGGACTTGGCCACGGCCTCGGCCACGCGGTCCTGGGCGCCGGCGGCGGATGTGTGGTCCCGTTCCACCACCACCACCGTGGCGCCCTTGATGAGGAAGGCGTGGGCGATGCCTGCGCCCATGCGGCCGCCGCCGAGGACTCCGACAACGTGCGGGATGGCGGGAACAGCTGTCATTTCTCGGTCCTGTCTGCGGTGGTGCCTGTGGTGGATGCGGTGGAACCGGCGTCGGGCCTTTTGTCTGTGTTCTTCCGGTCCAGGAACGCCTGCATGCGGTCGAACTTCGCCTGCGATTCGAAGAGGATGCCCTGGGCGAGGGTATCGATCAGCGGATGGGCCTCGGCCGGGGCGTGGAAGACGGACTTGGTGATGCGGACGGCCAGGGGATCCTGCCGGGAGATGCGGTCCGCCAGATTGTGGGCGGCCTCCATCAGCAGCGGGGCCTCGTGGATTTCGGTGATCAGGTTAACCCGCAGGGCGTCCTCGGCACGGAGAACCAGGCCCGCCAGGAGGATCTCCTTGGCCACCGGCTCGCCCACGAGCTCCTTGAGCCGCCAGGAGGCACCCGCTGCGGCCAGGATGCCCAGGCCGGTTTCGGGGTTGCCGATGCGTACGCTCGGCGTCCCGATGCGGAAGTCAGCGGCGTAGGCGAGCTCCGCGCCGCCGCCCAGGCAGTAGCCGTCCAGCGCCGCGATGACGGGCATGGGCAGCTTGGCGATCCGCACGAAGATGGTGGAGTTGATGCCCTGCAAGGCGTCATCGCGGCGGCGTTCGCGCAGCTGGCCGATGTCCGCGCCGGAGGCAAACACGCCATCCGTACCGGCGATGATGAGGATCTTCGGTTCGCGTTCAAGGTAGGCGCAGACGGCGTGGAGTTCGTCCACCATCTGCTGGTCAATCGCGTTGCGGACCTCGGGCCGGTTGAGCAGGACCGTGAGGCGGTCTTCGCGTTCCTCGATGAGGAGCGTGCCGAAGTCTTCCGGGTTCAGTGCCATCAGACGCCTTCCAGCAGCATTGCGGTGCCCTGCCCGACGCCGATGCACATCGTGGCGAGGCCGATCTTGCGTTCCGTTCCGGCGAGCTCCCGCTCCATGCGGCCCAGGAGGGTGATGGCGATACGCGAGCCGCTGGAACCCAGCGGGTGCCCCAGGGAGATCGCACCGCCGTCGAGGTTGACGATCTCCGGGTCCAGCCCCAGGCGGCGCATGCTCGCGAGCGACTGGGTGGCGAAGGCTTCGTTGAGTTCCACCGCGGAGATGTCGTCCACGGAGAGCCCGGTGCGGGCCAGGACCTTCTGCGTTGCCGGCACCGGGCCGATGCCCATGATCTCGGGCTCGCAGCCGGCTGAAGCGCCGTCGATGATGCGGGCCCGCGGCGTGAGGCCGAACTTCTGGATGGCCGCTTCCGAGGCCACGATGATGGCGGAGGCGCCGTCGTTGAGCGTGGAGGAGTTGCCGGCCGTGACGATGGATCCGCCGGCCACCACGGGGCGGAGTCCGGAAAGGACGTCCATGGTGGTGCCCTCGCGCGGGCCTTCGTCGGTGTCCACCACGGTTTCGCCCTTGCGGGTCTTGACGGTGACGGGGACGATTTCGTCCTTGAAGCGGCCGCCTGCGATGGCGGCCAGGGCGCGCTCGTGGGAGCGGACGGCGAAGGCGTCGGCGTCCTCGCGGCTGATGCCGTCCACGCGGCCCACTTCCTCGGCGGTTTCCGGCATGGAGTACGTCATCTTGCCGCCACGGGACAGCTCGCCCTTGGTGAAGAGCGGGTTGGCGAAGCGCCAGCCGATGGAGGTATCGAAGATCTGGCCGGGTTTGGCGAAGGCCGTGGCGGGCTTCTCCTGGACCCAGGGGGCGCGGCTCATGGATTCGACGCCGCCGGCCACCACGATGTCCGCGGCGCCGGACTTGATCATCTGGCTGGCCATGATGATGGCGCTCAGCCCGGAGGCGCAGAGGCGGTTGACGGTGATGCCAGGGATGTGGAGCGGGAGGCCTGCCAGGATGGTGGCCATGCGGGCCACGTTGCGGTTTTCCTCGCCGGCGCCGTTCGCGTTCCCGAGGATGACCTCGTCTATGGCATCCGGGTCCACGCCGGCCCGGGCCACGGCCTCGCGGACCACCAGTGCAGCAAGGTCATCGGGGCGGACGGAGGAAAGTGCGCCGCCGTACCGGCCTACGGGTGTGCGGGCACCGCCAACAAGAAAAGCCTCAACCATGAGAACATCCTTCGCGAAGGGAAAAGGGCCGGCGCGGGAATAAATTACCGACCGTTCGTTCTATAAAGATTACACGCTGCCGCCAAGCGGTCAACAGATGAAGCCCCCTTCGCCACCGGCTACACCACGCGGATTCCCAGGTGCCCGGCCAGCAGGGGCGCCAGCAGGCCGAGCTGGTAGTCGTCGATCACCACGCCCGCCAGGCCGTCGAGTCCGTTGATCGCCCGGAAGTCGGTGCCGCGGAGGTCCACGTCCTTGAGCTTGGCGCCGGTGACGTCCAGCGTCCCGATGGTGCAGTTCTTCAACGCCACGCGGTTGGCGGTGCAGGCGCCGAGATCGAGCTCGTTGATGATGCAGTCGGAGATCAGCACGTCCACCAGCTTGGAACCGCGCAGGTTCACATAGTCCAGCTTGCCGCCGTCGATCCTCACCGAGCGCCAGCTGCCCTCGTACAGTTCGGCGGAACCCCAGCGCGGATTGCCGATCTCCACCTCCTGCCACGAGGTCCGGGCCGCCATGAGGACCGGCGCATAGGGTTCGGCCAGGACGCAGTCCCGGAACGTGGCCCCGCGCAGCTGGGTTTCGTTGAAGGAGACGCCCGCGAATTCGCATTCGATGAAGTCGGTGCCGCTCAGCTCCAGGCCGTCGGCCGAGGCACGGCGGTACCGGACGCCGTCGTACCGTTCGCCGCGCTGGAAGTCCGGGGCGTCGTCGTCCCGCAGCCCGTCCAGGCGGACGGGGGAAAGGCGCGGGGCGGCGACCTTCGCTGCCGTCACTGGAGCGACTCGGCCTTCGCGGCGATCTCCGCCAGGTCCTTGGCAAGCGCCTTGCGCGTCATGCTCATGCCGAGCTTCCCGAAAAGGGCCATGGAGATCTTGCTCAGGAGGGTGGGTTTGAGGATCTCGGCGCCGAAGGACAGCGTCAGCTGCGTGCCGCCGTCGTGCTCTTCCAAGGTGAAGCGGGTGGTGTAGTCGGCGCCGCCCTGCAAGGCCTTGACCGTGGTGCTGCGCGGCGGATCCGTCTGCGACACCCACATTTCCACGGTTTCCTGCCGGCCCATCATGGTGCGGGTCTCCTTCCAGCGGGTGCCCTCGCCGTAGGGGCCGTCGCTGAGCATCTGGATGGCGTCAATGCCGGAAAGGGTGGCTGCGGAGCCGGGAATGTCCGAGATGACGGCCCAGACCTTGTCCGGGGCTGCGTTGACGTGCTGGCTGAGGCTGGTGCTGTGGTCCATGGACTGAGCCTAGCCCCGGCCCCGGACAGTCCCAAGTGGCTGGCATTAGTGGTTGTTTTGGGCCCTCAGAACAACCACTAATGCCAGCCAGATGGGTGCGCATGCGCAAAGCCTGTGGATAACCGTCCGCACGCCATGAACGTTTGCCAGCATAGGGGAATGCGCATCCCGGAACAGTTGCCCGCTCCCCTTGCGTCGGCGCCTTTCACCTGGCAGGAAGCGCTCGACGCCGGTGTCTCCCGGCAGCGGTGGAGGCACCGAGCGCTTGACTCACCGAGCAGAGGAATCCGCGCTCCGAATACGGACCAGACATTGGAGCTTTCCGCCGCGGTCCGGCCCTACACCGTGGTCACACCTTTTTCGGCGGCCTCCCACGCCACGGCCTTCGTTCTCTGGGACTTTCCAGGCTTCCTGCCCGGCAGCCACGAAGCCGCCATTCACATCTCCCGCCCTGACACCATGGCGATCCCGCGAAGGAAGGGGGTGGTGGGGCATGCAGGTCAATTCTTCGACGACGAAATTACCAACCTCGCCGGTTTGCTCATCACCAGCAGGGCACGGACCTGGCTCGACTGCGCGCGCAAGATGACCACCAACGAAATTACGGTGGTGGCGGACCATCTGCTGCGGATACCAAGGCCCGAGTTTGAAGGGCGCAGCGAGCCATTCTGCACGCGCGAAGACCTCGAAGGCATGCTGGACCGCCACAAGGGAACACCGGGCATCCGCAAGGCGCGGCTGGCCCTGGAACAGGCGCGGATCGGGGCGGATTCAGCCCCCGAAACCCGCCTCAGGCTGGCACTTGAGTGGGCTGGGCTGCCCGAAGCGGAAGTCAACAAGCCCACTGAGCTGAGTTTCGGCGTCGTACGTCAACCGGATCTTTCCTATCCCGAGCACCGCGTGGCCGTCGAATACGAGGGCGAGGGGCACTCCGATCCGGCACAGATAGTACGGGACATCGCCCGCGAGGAAGACTTCAGCCGCGCTGGGTGGATCCCAGTCAGGATCTCCAAACGACACATGACGAACGACGCAAGGTCCGCTGTCGCAAAGGTCCGGACCGCGCTGACTGACCGCGGGTGGACACCCAAGTGACTGGCATTAGTGGTTGTTTAGAGCCCCCAAAACAACCACTAATGCGGGCTAGTTGGGGGGGATTAGAGCACGACGGCAGGTGCCTCCCCCAGATGGAAGCACCCACCGTCGGCATGGCCCAGCGTACTAAGAGATGGGCAAAGTCGGAAGGCTAACTGAACAGCTCATTCTTCGGCTCGTTGTTCTTGACCTTCTGCCAGCCAAGCCACAGGACCACGGCAAAGAACGGGATCGTGGCCAGGGTCCACAGGCCCAGGAGGTACACCTCGCCGGTCTTGCTGGTCATGGTGTCGAAGCCGATCAGCACAGTGATCGCCAGCAGCGCCACCAGGCCCAGCCAGCTGGTCCACGGAGAACCGGGCATCGGCAGGCTGGAGACGTTGCCGCGCTTCTTGCGCAGCGCGATCTGGCTGGCGAAGATGGTGCCCCAGGTGAAGATGACCCCGATGGACGCCGTGTTCAGTGCGAGGTCGAAGGCGTGGGAGCCACCCAGCCAGATGTTCAGCAGGATGCCCACCAGGTACACGCCGCCGATCGCCAGGATGGCCGCGTACGGGACGTGGCGCGTGGACATCTTGGTCAGCCACTGCGGCGCGTGGCCGTTGTTGGCCATGGTGCGGAAGATGCGGCCGATCGAGTACAGGCCGGAGTTGCAGGAGGACAGGGCGGCGGTGATGACGATCATGTTCATGACATCGCCCATCCAGCCCAGGCCCATCTGGCCGAAGACCGTAACGAACGGCGAGGTGCCGGCCACGTACCGGTCCGAGGGAAGCAGCATGGCGAGGAGCATGACGGAACCGACGTAGAACACCACGATGCGGACCACGACGGCGCGGATCGCCTTGGGAACTTCGCGTTCCGGGTTCTGCATCTCGCCGGCGGTGATGCCGACGAGTTCAATGGCGTTGTAGGCGAAGATCACGGCGTTGAGGACCAGGATCATCACCAGGCCGCCCTTGGGGAACATGCCGCCGTCGCCGCTGAACAGGTTGTTCACGGAGGCGTGGCCTGCGCCCACCTGCGCGTTGGTGGCCACCATGAAGGTGCCCACGGCCAGGAAGATCACAATCGCGGCGACCTTGAGGCAGGAGGCCCAGAATTCGAACTCGCCGAAGGCCTTGACGCTGAACAGGTTCACGGCCACCAGCAGCACCAGCGCTGCGATGGCGGACAGTTCAACGGGGACGTTCGGGAAGAAGAACTGGAAGTACAGGCCGATCGCGATGAGTTCGGCAATGCCGGTCATGGCCCAGTTGATGAAGTACATCCAGCCGGAGAGGAAGGCGCCCTTCTTGCCGAACATTTCGCCGGCGTAGCTGACGAAGGAGCCTGACGTCTGGCGGTACATGATGAGTTCGCCGAGGGCCCGCATCAGCAGGTAGGCGATGACGCCGGCGATGGCGTAGGAGAAGATCAGGGCCGGGCCCGTGGAGGCGAGGCGGCCGCCCGCGCCCATGAACAGGCCGACGCCGATGGCGCCGCCCATGGCGATCATGGTGACGTGGCGGCGGCTGAGGGTCTTCTGGTAGCCCTCGGCGCTGAGGGTCGAGCCGACGGCGTTGGATACTGCCGTGGGGCTCTGGAGTTCTGTGGGGGTACTTTGCGGCACAGCTGTTCCTTGTGGGTCGGGGTCTTGCTGTAAGGGGGTCGCGCCAATGCCGGAACACAGGCAGTTTTGCACACTTAATTCGAGGTTTTCCCGCTTGGGAGCCTGACTGTGAGCCAAAGACCGCGAAACGTCGAAGGTTCGCGCAACCCGTTTATCTTACTGGATCCGCGGGGCAACCCGTGACGCAGGCAACAAAGAACGCCCGGGACCGAGATAGGCCGAAGAACCATCCGCGCCCGTGACGTGGTCGGCCAGGACGGCGGCTTGCTCCCACAAGGGCGCCACCAGGCCGTAAGCCTCGCCCCGGTACTGCGCACAGTCGCCCACTGCATAGATGTCTTCTTCGTCCATGACGCGCAGCTGATCGTCCACCACGATGGCCCGCTCCACCTCCAGCGCACTGACGACGGCGACATCGACGTTGGGCCTGACGCCCGCCGCCACTACCACCATGTCGCAGTCGAGGGCGGCCTGGCTGCCCAGCCGGATGCCCGTGATCCGGTCCTTGCCCAGGATCGCGGCGGGACCCCCGCCGGAGCGCACCAGGGCCACGTCCATTCCGCGGCTTCGCAGCCCCCGGGCCGCCTCCACGCCGGGCAATCCGCCGCCGATCACCACGGCCCGCCGGTGGTGCTCCTCCCGGGCGAACTGGACCATCCTTCGGGTATCGTCCATGGTCCGGAAGGTGAAGACGCCGTGCCGCAAGGATCCGCTGGGCGTGTGGATACCGTCCATGGGCGGCAGGTATGAACGGCTTCCCGTCGCGATGATCAGGACGTCGTAGGGCACCACGCGGCCGTCACCAGTGAAGACGTGCTTGCTGTACTTGTCCACCCGGTCCACACGGACCCCGGCATGCAGGGTGATGTTGTTTTCCCAGTACCAGGGCAGGGCGTTGAGGACGATGTCCGCCTCGCTTTCCTTGCCGGAGAGCACGCGGCCGAGCAACGTCCGGTTGTAGTTCCCGTATGGCTCGTCACCGAACATGGTGATCTCAAACTGGGCGGCACCGCCACGGGCCAGGATGTCTTCCACAGTCCGTGCGCCGGCCATTCCGTTGCCGATCACCACCAGCCGCCGCATCAGTGCTCCACCATGCCCAGATCCACCACCACGGCTCCCCGCACACCCGCGGCCGCGACCATGAACAGCTCGATCACCGAACCGCCGTCGGTGTCTTCCACCACGCGGAGCGGCACGTGCACATCGCCTTTGGCGCCGATCGGGAAGTACCGCATGGGGACGCCGTCACGCATGAGGATCACTGTGATGAGCTCCGGGCTCGAATTGCCGCCACGGAAGTACAACGTCTGATTGATGACGCCGTCCGGGACGAAGTGGGAGAGCTCAGCGTGGATAGGAACCGGCTTGTCCAGCCCGGATCCCTCGAAAGGGTAGATGCCCTGCAGGAAGAGATTCTTGACGATCACGGGGCAAGTCCTTTCAGCCGGCTGACACCCTTCCATGGTGCTCCGCCGCTGTTTCAGAACACGCCGCCGTATGTTTCCGCGCGCAGGCCAGAAGGTAACCATCCGTTTGCGGCCTGCTCACCGCCGCGTGAATCCCGTGCAGGGCTACAGCAGTTCGCCGTCCCGCATCCCGTAGCGGACCCAGCTCCCGGCCTTGGCCGAACGGGCACCCGCGCACCGGTCAAACCATTCCCCCAGCGCGCGGTCGTGGCTCACGATCACCAGGGTCCCGGCAAACTCCGCGAGCGCGGCCTCCAACTGCTCCACCAGGACGGGCGCCAGGTGGTTGGTGGGTTCGTCCACGATCATGGTCTCGAATCCACCAAGCAGCAGCCGGGCAAGGGCCAGGCGGCGTTGCTGTCCGGCGGACAAGCCGCCGACGGGAACGTGGAATTCCGTGGTCCGGAACAGCCCGAGCCGGAGCAGCCCCTCGGCATGTTCGTCGATGTTCCCGCCAAGGCCGGCAGCGAACGCGGGGAGCAAGCGGAGCCCTGGACGGGCAGGCACGTCCAGTTCCTGCTGCAGGTAGCCCACCTTGCCGTGTATTTGGACTGTCCCGGCAACAGCTTCCAGGGTTCCTGCCAGGACCGAGAGCAGCGTGGACTTACCGGCGCCGTTGGGGCCGGTGATCAGGACCTTCTGGCCTGGTTCCACCCGCAGGTCCGTGGGATGCAGACGCCCGGGCACGGCCACGCCATGGACCTCAAGGGCTGCAGGGGACAAGTCCCCGCCAAGGCCCGTCCCGATCACCCCGGCCGGCGTCAGCGGCGCGGCCGGCGTCAGCGGCGCTGAAAGCCTCAGCGGCACGGGCGGCCGGTCCACCGGGTTCTCCTCAAGTCTGCGGAGCCGTTCCTGGGCGTTGCGCACCTTGCTGGTGGCCGCCCGTTGCCACGTTCCGGCCTTGAAACCGAACCCCATTTTGTCGTTGTCACGCTTCCGGCCGTAGCCCATGGAGTCCGAGACTGTAGCGGCCTGCAGCCGTTCCGCGGCCATGGAGTCGAGCCACTCTTCGTACTGCTGGACCCAGCGGGCCCGCTCGGCGGCTTTCTCGCGAAGATAACCGTCGTAGCCGTTGCCGTAGCGGTTCACGGCCCGGCGCTCGGCGTCCACTTCGATGACCGTGCTGGCCACCTTTCGCAGCAGGATGCGGTCGTGCGAGACCACCACTACGGTCCCGCGGTGTGCGGCCAGGCGCTGCTCCAGCCAGGCCGTGCCGCTGGCGTCCAGGTGGTTGGTGGGCTCATCCAGAAGCAAGGCGTCGGCAGGGTCCGCGAGCAGGCAGGCGAGCGCCACGCGCTCCTGCTCTCCGCCGGACAAGGATCCAAGCGTCCGACGCCGGTCCAGGCCTCCCAGCCCCAGCCGGTCCAGCGCCGCGTCCACCCTGGATTCGGCCGCGTAGCCTTCACGCAGTTGGTATTGGGTTTGCAGACTGCCATAGAGCTCGAGCGTCTCGCTGTCCGCGTCGGCCAGGTCCCGCTCCAGCTGAAGGATGCGCGCTTCAAGCTCGCGCAGGGTGCCCAGGGAGGAGTCGATGGCGTCTCCGACGGTCAGTGACTCCGGGAGCCCGTGCGTCTGGGCGAGGTAACCCACCCGGTAGGCGGCGTTCGCGGAACCTGCCGTGCCGTCGTCGGGCGTTTCGAGGCCTGCCAGCAGGCGCAGGAGGGTGGATTTCCCCGCCCCGTTTTCGCCGACGATGGCAACGTGCTCGCCGTGGTCTATGACGAGATCCACGCCATGGAAAAGTTCGCGGTCCCCGTAGCCGTGGGAAACGCCGGAAAGGTGAAGGTGGTCAGTCAAGAGGAGTCCTCGCAAGTCCGCAGTGGATGGCACATGGCCGTTTGGGTACTGGGATGCAGCCGGAATGTGGGCTGCGCTTAGGACTTCATCGACCCAGACTGCCCGGTGCTGGCCAACGCGTCAAGCCGCGACACCGGCCAAAGCAACGCGGGGTCAGTTACGGCCCATGTTGGGCCTCCGGATGGGCGCTAAGTGACCCCGCGTTGCTTCCTAGGCCGCCAGGACCGCCGCACGCTTGCGGCGGGCCTTGGCGAGCCGGGTGCCGATCAGGCCCTGGCGGGGGCTGAAGAGGTACACGGCCGCGAAGACTGCACCTTGTGTCACCACCACCATGGCTCCCGATGCGGTGTCCAGGTAGTAGCTCAGGTAGATGCCCGACACCGAGCACACCACGGAGACGACCGGCGCGATGACCAGCATCCTGGAGAAACGGTCCGTGAGCAGGTAGGCCGTGGCGCCGGGGATGATCAGCATGGCCACCACCAAAACCACGCCCACGGTCTGCAGCGCCACCACGGACGTGAGGGCCAGCAGGCCCAGCAGCAGTGCGCCGAGACGCTTGGGCGAGAGCCCGATCGCGTGCGCGTGGGTGGGATCGAAGGCGTACAGCGTGAGGTCGCGGCGCTTGAAGATGAGGATGGCGAAGGCCACCACGCCCAGGACAACCACCTGGATGAGGTCCGGGATGCTCACTCCCAGCAGGTTGCCGAAGATGATGTGGTTCAGGTCGGTCTGGCTGGGCGTGACGGAGATCAGCACCAGGCCCAGGGCGAACAGCGAGGTGAAGACGATGCCGATCGCGGCGTCTTCCTTCACCCGGCTCGTGTTCCGCACCACGCCGATCAAGGTCACCGCGATCAGCGCGAACACCAGCGCACCGAGCGCGAACGGCGCCCCCACGATGTAGGCGAGCACGACGCCGGGCAGCACCGCGTGCGAGACGGCGTCGCCCATGAGGGACCAGCCGATCAGGACGAGCCAGCAGCTCAGCACGGCGCAGACCACGGCGGCGATGGCCGTCGTCGCGAGCGCCCGGACCATGAAGTCATAGCTGAGCGGTTCCAGCAGGAAATTGAGGATGTCCATGGCGGCTAGCCCCTGCCTTCGGAAGAATCACGGTTCATGACGTCGAGGCCGAAGGCCATGGCAAGGTTTTCCGGCTGCAGCACCACGTCGGGGCTGCCGTGCATGAGGACCTTGCGCATCAGGAGCACGGCTTCGTCGCACAGCTGCGGCAGGGCATGGAGGTCATGGGTAGAGACCAGGATGGTGGCGCCGTCGGCGGCGAGTTCGCGCAGCAGCCGGGTGATGGTGGCTTCGGAGCGTTTGTCCACGCCGGCGAACGGTTCGTCCAGCAGCATCATGGTGGCGCCCTGCGCGATGCCGCGCGCCACGAAGGCGCGCTTCTTCTGCCCGCCGGACAGCTGGCCGATCTGCCGGTCGGCAAACTCGCTCAGCTCCACGCGTTCCAGTGCCTGCTCGACGGCGTCGCGGTCCGCCTTGCGGGGGCGGCGGGTGAACCCGAGCTGCCCGTAGCGGCCCATCATCACCACATCGCGCACGGACAGCGGGAACGCCCAGTCCACGTCCTCGCTCTGCGGCACGTAGCCGATCCCGGCTTCCTTGCGGGATTTCACTGGCGCGTGTCCGTTGATGAGGACGCGGCCGGAGTCCGGCTTGACCATGCCCATGATGGTTTTGAACAGGGTGGACTTGCCGGAGCCGTTCATCCCCACCAGGCCGCAGATGCGCGAGTGGTCCAGGGACAGGGAAGCGCCGTCCAGCGCCAGGACCTCGCCGTAGTGGACGGTGACGTTGTCAACCACGATGGCGGGGTTGCTCACGGGGTGCCGCCCGTCAGGGCCGTGGTGATGGTCTTGGCGTCGTGCCGCATCAGGTCCAGGTATGTCGGCACGGGGCCGTCGGCCTCGGACAGGGAGTCAACATAGAGCACGCCGCCGAACTTTGCGTCCGTGGCGCCGACCACCTGCTGCATGGGGGCGTCCGAGACCGTGGACTCGCAGAACACCGCGGGAACCTGATTGGCCTTGACGAACTCGATGGCGCGGGTGATCTGCTGGGGAGTGGCCTGCTGCTCAGCGTTGACGGCCCAGATGTAGACCTCCTTGAGCCCGGCATCGCGGGCCAGGTAGGAGAAGGCGCCTTCGCAGGTCACCAAGGCGCGGTGGTTCTCTGGCAGGACGGAGAGTTTGGCCACCATCTCGTCCTGGACGGACTGGAGCTGGGCGTTGTAGGCCTTGGCGTTGGCCTCGAACACGGCGGCGTTGGCGGGATCCAGTTTGGCGAAGGCCTTGGCCATGTTGTTGGCGTAGATCTGCACGTTGCTGGGCGACATCCAGGCGTGCGGGTTCGGCTTGCCCTGGTAGGAATCCTCGGCGATCGGCATGACCTTGACGCCGTCGCTGACCACGGCATGGGGCACGTCCAGGCCCTCCACGAACTGGGCGAACCAGGCTTCCAGGTTCAGGCCGTTGTCCAGGATGAGGTCCGCCTGCGCGGCTTTGCGGATGTCTCCGGGCGTGGGCTCATAGCCATGGATCTCGGCCCCGGCCTTGGTGATGGATTCGACGCGGAGCTTGTCCCCCGCGACGTTCTTGGCGACGTCGGCGAGGACGGTGAAGGTGGTCAGGACAACGGGGCGCTCATCAGTGCTGGAGGCCGAGGTGCCGCCGCAGGCTGCGAGCCCCAGGGAGAGCCCCAGGACGGCAAGGACAGCGACGGATCGGCGGACTTCTTTGGCGCACCGAAACAATAAGTTAGGCATGCCGAACATTTTAGCCAGGCGGATGCCGCCACGCAAAGTTAGGCTGGGCACATGGGCACCATTCAAGAGCCGGCCACGCTGTACCGCTTCAACGGCCTGGATGCCACCGCGGCCGCCGTGTACCTTGCATTCACGGCGTTTTTCACCCTGGCCAGCGATCTTCTGGAGCCCCTCCTGCGGCCCCTTTTCCCGGATACCGCCACCGAGTCATATGCGGTCAATCTCGTGTTCTACGCGTGCGTCGGTGTGTTCGCCGTGGCCTCGGCCCGGCACGTGGTGGTCCGCGACGTGCGCATCCTGGGCACGCGGCCATGGTTCACCGCCGCCATGGTGCCGGCGTCCCTGGTGGCCATGCTGGTGTTCACGGCCATCCTGGTGGCAGCCACGGGCAGCGTGCAGAGCTCGGAGAACCAGCTGGACATCCAGGGCCTCATGCTGCAGGTGCCCCCATGGCTGATGGTCCCGCTCCTGGTGGTCATCGGCCCGTTCGTGGAGGAGTACCTCTTCCGGCACCTGCTGATCGGCAAGCTCTCCCGGCACATGAACATCTGGATCTGCTGCGCCCTCTCCGCGGTGGTCTTCGCGTCCATCCACGTGGTGGGCAGGGAAGGACTGGTGCTCTCCGCCGTGGCACCGTACCTGGGCATGGCCATCATCCTGGTGGCCGTGTACGTCTGGACGGGGAAGAACCTGATGTTCTCCTACCTCGTGCACGCCTCCAAGAATCTCCTGGCCGTGGTGCTCATCTACGCCTTGCCGCCGGAGTTCATAGACCAGCTGCAGCAGCTCCAGCCCTGAGCCCCGCCCAACTAGTAGCCTTTGTGTCCCTTGCGGGGCGCCCGTTCCGGGCTGAAAATGTGCTTGTGGCCGCCTGCCAACGCCGTGCTTCTATGGTTCGTTGAGGCCGCTAAGTAGCCGGGCGTTGGGGGTCACGTTGTGGGCCCTTCATTGTTCCTTTCATCGAGAACGAGGACTAGATTCCCGTTGTCCCTGGTGATCCCCACGGGCGGCCACTTCGATATTCAGAAGGGCCGCGCCGTGAGGAGATGAGCAGGATCATGCTGGCTGAAACCCAGGATGAGGAACAGATCATTGCCAGGGTCGCCGGGATCGACATTGGCAAGGCCGAACTCGTGTGTTGCGTGCGGGTCCCCGCGGAGGGGAACCGAAAGAAACGGTTGCAGGAGGTGTCCACGAATTCGACCATGACCCGTTCGTTGGCGGACCTGGCCAACCATCTCGTGGACCTGCGCATCGAGCGGGTGGTGATGGAGGCGACCAGCGACTACTGGAAGCCGGTGTTCTACCTCCTCGAGGCGCACGGGCTCGAACCGTGGCTGGTCAACGCCCGCGACGTGAAGCATCTGCCGGGACGTCCCAAAACCGATGTGCTGGATGCGGTGTGGCTGTGCAAGGTCGCCGAACGGCAGATGCTCCGGCCCAGCTTCGTCCCGCCCGCCCCGATCCGCAGGCTCCGGGACCTGACCCGGTACCGGATTGACCTGGTCGGGACCCGGACCGCGGAGAAGAACCGGGTCGAGAAACTCCTCGAGGACGCCTGCATCAAACTCTCCTCGGTGGCCTCGGACACCTTCGGGGTGTCCGGCCGGGAAATGATGGCAGCGCTCATCGCCGGAGAACGCAACCCGGGCGTGCTCGCGCAGCTGGCACGCTCCAGCATGCGCAGGAAGATCAGCGAACTGGAGGAGGCGTTCACCGGCCGCTTCGATGACCACCACGGCTTCCTGCTCGCCCGGATGCTGGCAAGGATTGACGGCATCGACACCGATATCGCCGCGCTCGATGAACAGATCGAGGTCCAGCTGGCCCCTTTCGCCGCGGCGGCCAAACGCCTGGATGAGATCCCGGGCATCGGCCCCATCGCCGCCGCCGTAGTTCTGGCCGAAATCGGGGTCGACATGTCCCGGTTCCCGACCGCGGGGCACCTGTGTTCCTGGGCAAAGTTCTCCCCGGGCATCAACTCCTCCGCAGGCAAGACCAAAGGAAACGGCTCGACCGGGCACGGCAACCGCTATCTCGCCCGGGCCCTTGGCGAGGCCGCCTTCGGAGCCGGCAAGACCAATACCTTCCTGGGCGAACGCTACCGAAGGCTCGTCCGGCGGCGGGGCAAGAAACGCGCCATTGTCGCCATCGGACGTTCCATCCTCGTCATCGTCTGGCACCTCCTGCAGGGCCCGGACACACGGTTCCAGGATCTCGGCGCCGACCACTTCACCCGCCACACCAACCCCGAAACCAGGAAGCACAGCCACATCCGGCAACTCGAGGCCCTCGGCTACACCGTCACCCTGACCCCTGCCGCCTGACTCCAACATTCCCCGTCCACCGAGGGCTGCCTTTCGCCCCCGGATGCCCAAACACGCGCGCCAACGAACGCACATCACCTCATTTTCGGACTAGCAGTAACTGTCGTTTTGGGGGGGCAAAACGACAGTTACTGCTACCCAGTTGGGAAACCCGGACGCAAACTGTCCGCGATCCCCTACCGGGCCGCGCGCCGTCGTCGTAGTTTCGAGTCATGGCACTCAGCATCCAGATCGTGGTCGACTGCAAGAACCCGCACCCGCTCGCCGATTGGTGGGCCGAGACGCTCGAGTGGACGGTGGAGCCGCAGGACGAGGCCTTCATCCGCTCCATGGTGGAGCAGGGGTTCGCCACCGACGACCAAACGCTCATCCACAACGGCAAGCTCGTCTGGCGCGAAGGCTCGGCCATACGGCCGCAGGACGAATTGGACGCGGCACGGCCGGAACGGCGCATCCTCTTCCAGACCTCACCGGATGACAAGGCGGTCAAGAACCGGGTGCACTGGGACGTCCGCCTGGACGGCCGGGACAAGGATGGGGTCCGCGCGGCGTTGGAGGCGCGCGGTGCCACCTACCTCTGGACGGCCAGCCAGGGACCGCACGAATGGCACACCATGGCGGACCCCGAAGGAAACGAGTTCTGCATCAGCTGAGGCGATTACTAGACTCGGACTGTGAACAACCACCTTCCTGCCCAGGTATCCGACGTCTTTGACCCTTCGCGCTGGCGCACCGTCTCCGGCTTCGACGATTTCCAGGACATGACCTACCACCGGCAGGTGGAACGCTCCGCTGACGGCTCCATCATCAAGGACCTCCCCACGGTCCGCATCGCCTTCAACCGCCCCGAGGTCCGCAACGCCTTCCGCCCCGGCACCGTGGACGAGCTCTACCGGGCCATGGACCACGCCCGGATGACCCCCGACGTAGCCACGGTCCTACTCACAGGCAACGGCCCCTCGGAGAAGGACGGCGGGCACTCGTTCTGCTCCGGCGGCGACCAGCGCATCCGCGGCCGCGACGGCTACCGCTACGCCGAAGGCGATACCCAGGAAACCATCGACCCCGCCCGCGCCGGCCGCCTCCACATCCTGGAAGTCCAGCGGCTCATGCGCACCATGCCCAAGGTGGTCATCGCCGTCGTCAACGGTTGGGCAGCCGGCGGCGGGCACTCGCTGCACGTCGTCTCGGACCTGACCATCGCCTCGCGCGAGCACGGCAAGTTCAAGCAGACGGACGCCACGGTGGGCAGTTTCGACGCCGGCTACGGCTCCGCGCTGCTGGCCCGCCAGATCGGCCAGAAGGCCGCCCGGGAGATCTTCTTCCTGGCCCGCGAATACTCCGCCGAGGACATGGTCCGCATGGGCGCCGTGAACGAGGCCGTGGACCACGAGCGGCTGGAGGAAGTGGCCCTGGAATACGCCGCGGACATCGCTCGGCAGTCCCCGCAGGCCATCCGCATGCTCAAGTTCGCCTTCAACCTTGCCGACGACGGCCTGGCCGGGCAGCAGGTGTTCGCCGGCGAAGCCACGCGCCTGGCCTACATGACGGACGAGGCCGTGGAGGGCAAGGAAGCCTTCCTCGAAAAGCGCGATCCGGACTGGTCCAACTTCCCCTACTACTTCTAGGACGCGCCCGTGGACATCGATCCCGTACTGAAGGCCCTCGCGGCCGCCCTCCACGGCGAGGGCCCCGCCGTCGAGATCCTGGTGGACGCCGACGGCGAGCCAACCGCCGTTCCGGTAGAGACCGGCATCGAGGAGGCCGCCGTGGTGGTCCGGACGTCCGGCTCCACCGGCGCCCCCAAGGCGACGATCCTCACCGTCGACGCCCTCGCGGCGTCCTCCGTGGCCACGGCCATGGCGCTGCGCGGCGAAGGCCAGTGGCTCCTGGCGCTCCCCCTGCAGTACGTGGCGGGTGTCCAGGTCCTGGTCCGCTCCCTCTTCGGCGGCACGCGCCCCTGGGCGATGGACCTCAGCGGCGGTTTCACGCCGGAAGCCTTCACGGCTGCCGCCGAGGAACTCACGGACAAAATCCGCTTCACCTCCCTGGTGCCCACGCAGCTGCAGCGGCTGCTGGAATCGCCTTCGCCGGAGACGCTCGCTGCGCTGCGCCGCTTCAACGCGATCCTGCTGGGCGGTGCCCCCGCCTCATCTGAGCTGCTGGAGTCCGCGCGCGACGCCGGCCTGAAGGTGGTCACCACCTACGGCTCGGCCGAGACGTGCGGCGGGTGTGTGTACGACGGCCGGCCGCTGGACGGCGTCGAGGTCCGCCTCGGCGATGGCGGCAGGATCCTGCTGGGCGGCGACACGGTAGCGGCGGGCTACCTCGACGCCCCCAGGGCCACGGCCGGGGCCTTCTTCGAGGAGGACGGCGTCCGCTGGTACCGCACCAACGATCTCGGCGAGCTCGCCGCCGACGGCACCCTCACCGTCCTGGGACGCGCCGACGACGTCATCATCACCGGCGGCGTCAAGGTCTCCGCCGCGTTCATCCAGGCCGAGCTGGAAAGGCTCGACGGCGTGAGCGCGGCTTTCGTGGCCGGCGTGCCGTCCCGCGAGTGGGGCCAGGCGGTGGCCGCCTATGTGGCCGTGGCCGAAGGCTCGGCGGAAGGCCGCGAGGACTTCGCCGCCCGCGGCCACGCGGCGCTGGGGGCCTTGGCGCCCAAAACCGTGCTCGCGGCGGACGGGCTCATCATGCTCCCCAACGGCAAACCGGACCGGCTGGCCATGATCGAGCAGCTCTCCAAGCTGCATCAGGGACAATAGACAGGTCCGGTCCGGGCCTTCATGGCGGCGGCGGGACCCGCGACACCTGAACAACACTGCGAAACAATCACTGCGAAACTACGCGAGGTACTGAACGTGGCGACAGCTGCACAATGGATCCAAGGGGCCCGGCTCCGCACCCTGCCGGCGGCGATTGCGCCGGTGCTGATCGGTAGCGCCGCGGCCTACGAGCTGCAGGCGTTCCGGCTGCCGAACGCGATCCTGGCAGCGCTCGTGGCGCTCCTCCTGCAAATCGGCGTCAACTACGCCAACGACTACTCGGACGGCATCCGCGGCACGGACGAGGACCGGGTGGGTCCGTTGCGGCTGGTCGGCTCCGGCGCGGCCAAGCCGGAACAGGTGAAGTGGGCGGCGTTCGCGCTGTTCGGCGCGGCCATGGTGTGCGGCCTGATCCTGGTGATCATCACCCAGACCTGGTGGCTGATCCTGGTGGGCCTCGGCTGCGTCCTGGCGGCCTGGGGCTACACAGGGGGCAAGAACCCCTACGGCTACATGGGCCTGGGCGACGTGTTCGTCTTCGTCTTCTTCGGGCTGGTGGCCACGCTGGGCACCACCTACACGCAGGCGGGCCAGCTCAGCCTGGCCGCGGTGATCGGCGCGATCGGCACGGGACTCATTGCCTGCGCCCTGCTCATGGCCAACAATGTCCGCGACATCCCCACGGACATCGTGGCCGGGAAGAAGACCCTCGCAGTCCGCCTGGGCGACCGCCACGCCCGCGAAAGCTACGTGCTGATGCTCGCCGTGGCGATCCTGCTGGTGATCGTGCTGGCGCCCACCAAGCCGTGGATGCTGATCGTGCTGCTGCTGATCCCCGCCTGCCTCATGCCGGCCTGGCTCATGGTCAACGGCAAGAAGCGCAAGAGCCTGATCCCGGTGCTCAAGCAGACCGGTCTGATCAACCTCGGCTACAGCCTGCTGTTCTCACTCGGACTGGTGCTGAGCCACGGGTTCTAACCCTCGCCCACATCAGGTGAACGAGCGTCCGCAGGAAACTCCCCAAAAGTGAGCGAGCGTCCATCCACCCCGACGCTCGCTCAGAAAATGGCCCGGTTTCCCCGACCCTCGCTCAAATCTGAGACGGTTTTTCGCAACCCTCCTGCAGCATTGAGCCTTAGGCTTCCTTGGGGCGCTTGTCGTTATTGACCGCGATGTCCGGGTTTTCGTCCACCAGGCGGTCCTCGGCGGCGGCGTCCTCCACCTCACCGGCGGTGCGGATGGGCTTGGCGCGGCCGGAGAAGCGCTCGCGCATGGCCGCGGTGGCGGCGTCGCGCTGCTTCTGGAAGAACAGGTAGCTGATGGCGAACGCAATCAGCCCGGCAAAAATCACCGCCAGGATCCAGCCGACCTGCAAAAAGGCAAACAGCACGAACAACGGCACGAACAGCGCCAGACGGATCAGGGAATACTTCAGGAAAGCCACCATCCAAGTTTAGCGGCCCGAATGGTTGCACTCTGATCACGGGCCAATGCAGGACCCCGGCGGCGACTAGACTTGGTTCATGCTCCGGGTTGTTGGCGTCATCGTCGTTCTAGTCATTTACGTGTACGGACTCGTGGACGTGATCCGCACCGATGGCCGTTCAACGCGGGGACTCTCCAAGCCGGCCTGGCTTGTGGTCGTGGTGTTCCTCCCGGTCCTGGGAGCCATCCTGTGGTTCATCTTCGGCCGCCCCTACGCCGCGCGCAAGGCTCCGAAGACCCTCAGCCACCCCACGGCCCCCGACGACGATCCCGAGTTCCTGCGCAACCTCGAGGCGCGCCGCCGCAACAAGGCCGAGGCCGAGCGCCTGAAGAAGCTCAAGGACGAACTGGACGCCAAGGAGCGCAAGCTCAAGGGCGAAACCGGCGTCGAAGGCAGCGACGGCATCACCTCCTGACCCACCCGGGCCATCCGTCCTGGCCAGGCTGACGCCCCGTCCTGGCCTTCTCCGCTTAGCCAGCCCGGTTAGCCATTTCAGGCCGCTTTCGGACCTCCATTCCGGCCCGAAAGGGCTATTCGCCAGGGCACCCCTTGGCAGCCGACTCCCCCTCCACAGGCACGCAATTCTGTGGATAACGCTGGTAGGCGCCTTGCACGGCCCCAGAATCAATTCATGCGACGCCCCGACCGCCTGCCGGCGGAATTCCTCGACGCCCCCTTCACCGTGGCCCAAGCCCTGGAAGCAGGCCTCACGCGACGTCGGACCAGGGCAACGGATCTAGTAACTCCGTGTCGCGGAGTCCGCATCCGGGCCGGCACCGAAGTCACGCTCTTGCAGCGGGTCCAGGCACTCACCGCAGCCACAGGCGCCGTAGCGTCCCACGTCACGGCGGCGGCATTGTGGGGTTTCCCTCTGCCTTTGACGCTGCAAGACCACGCCTTCATCCATCTGACGCAGCTGCCCGGCAAAAGGGCCGTGCGCCGCAAGGGAGTCAAAGGCCATCAGTTGCGGCTGCACCCTGACGAGATCACCCACGGGCGGATGGTCACCTGCACCTCGGCGCTGCGGACGTGGTTCGATTTGGCATCGGTCCTCGATGACGACGACCTGGTGATCGCCGGCGACCACCTTCTCCGGCGCCGCAATCCAGATGCCACGCCTGGGCAGTTGGACGCGTATCTCGAGTCGCGACGTGGTGCGGCCGGCCACCACAAGGCCAAAAACGCGAGGAAACGCATGCGCACAGGGACCGATTCGCCCAAGGAGACCGAGGTGCGGCTCCTCCTCGTGAAGCACGGGCTTCCCGAACCAGGAATCAATCTGCCCATCTTTGACGAGACCGGTGGCTGGATCCAGGACCCGGACATGTCTTACGAGGAGCTGAAGATTGCCATTCAGTACGACGGCGGCCATCATGCAAGGCCAGCGCAGCGGCGCATGGACATCGCCCGTGACGAAAATGCCCTGGAACTGGGTTGGCGGGTGGTCCGGCTGACACAGGCCGATCTGGACGTAGCCGTCCCTGGAGCCGAGCCAAGAGCCGTCACCAGGGTTCGGACGGCGCTCAAAGAACGCGGCTGGACGGCCAACGGGAATTCCTAGGCCCAGAAGTAGCCCCGATATCCAGAATCCGTTTGCCATTTGGGGCCGCATTCCAGCCCTCATACCGGCCCAAAATGGCAAAATACCGGCCCAAAATGGCAATCCGCAGCTGGAAGCGCCTCTTCTCGGCAGACCACCTGGTTCTCGGCAGACCACCTGGCCGACGCTGTTGGACGGCCAGTGGGGAACCCTAGGCCTAAAACCAACCCTCGAATTCAGAACCCGTTTGCCACTTCAGGCCGCATTCCAGCTCCCAAAGCGGCCCAAAGTGGCAATCCGCAGCTGGAAGGGCCGCGGCATGGAGTCCTGACCGTCCATCTGGACTAAGGCACCAGTAGGCGTCTGTGTCTTGCTAAGGAGCGCATCGCCGACCAGCCCGGCCCTTACAGCCCCGAGTACGAGTGCAGGCCGTTGAAGAACTGGTTCACGATGGTGAAGTTGAAGATCACGCACAGGTAGCCCACGATCGACAGCCAGGCTGCGCGCGTGCCGGTCCAGCCGCGGGTGGCGCGGGCGTGCAGATAGCCTGCGTAGACCACCCAGATCACGAAGGTCCAGACTTCCTTGGTGTCCCAGCCCCAGAAGCGGCCCCAGGCCTTTTCGGCCCAGATGGCGCCGAACATGAGGGTGAAGGTCCAGCCCACGAAGGCCACGGTGTTGATGCGGTAGGACAAGTTCTCCAGGCTCAGGGCGTTGGGGACCACGCGCATGAAGCCCAGCTTGTCGGCACCGCCGGCGGCCAGGGTCTTCTGCCGGTACGACTGCACCAGCTGCAGCGCGGACATCGCAAACGTCAGCGTGAACAGCGCGGAGGACAGCACAGCGATGGAAACGTGGATGACCAGCCAGTAGCTCTGCAGCGCGGGAACAAGGTGGCCTACGGGGGTCCAGTAGGCCACGGATGCGGCCACGAGCATGATGACGGCCAGCCCCAGCACGAAGGTGCCCAGGAAGCGCAGGTCGCGGCGGATGAGGGCAAGGAGGAAGACGGCCACGGCCACGAACGCGCCGGTGGTGAGGAATTCGTACATGTTGCCCCACGGCACGCGGCCGGCGCCCAGTGCGCGGGTCAGCACACCGGCGCCGTGGATCGCGACACCCAGGACCGTCAGCGCGACCGCCACCCGGGCAGGGACGCGGCGTTCGGCGGCGTACTTCATGTCACCTGACGCGGTGCCTCCCTCAACGGTGAGTCCCGACGTCGGACGCTCGGCCCGGCCTGCCGGCCCGCCGGCGTCGGACCCGCCCAGACGGCCGGCCGCCACCGCAACCTTGGCGCCTGCCGCGGACGCGGCCGCCTTCAGGTCCACGGCCTGCAGGGTCTTGGAGCTCTTGGCGAGGTCCCAGGCGAACGCGATGAACGCCACCGTGTACGTGGCCGCCGCCAGCAGCATGAACAGCTCGCTGTACTGGCCCAGGGTTTCGTTGATGACGGGCATTAGTTGTCCTTCGAGGTTGAGGAAGAGACGGTGGGGGCGTCCGCCTGCTCGGCAAGCTGCCATTCCCGGCTAAAGAGTTCGCGGAGTGCTGCGGCTTCGCCGGCGAGCCGGTGGTCCTCGCCGCGGGCCAGGAGGCCGTATTCCACCATGGTGCGGCCGTCGTGGTGGGTGCCGGTGCGGACCCAGACGCGGCGGCGGTTCAGGTACAGGGAGAGGACCAGGCCGGCCACGGCGAGAAGGCCGAAGACCAGCGCGTAAAGCTGGCCCGGGTTGTGGTGGATGTCCACGCCCACGTACTTCTTGACGCCGTCAAAGCTGATGCTGCCCTTGCCGTCCGGCAGGGTGTACGTCATGCCCGGGGCGAGCGTGATGCCCTTGGTGGGAAGGTCGCGGCCGTTGAGCTGCTTGAGGCCCTTGACGTCCAGTTCGAAGACGTTCTGCGGCACGCCCTTGTCCAGGCCGAGGTCGCCGTAGTACGAGTTGAGGCTCATCTGCGGGTTGATCAGCTCGGGGTCGCCGCTGAAGGAGATGCCGTCGTCCGTGACGAACGCGGTGGGCAGGAAGAAGCCGGCAAAGCCGAGCTGCTCCGGCTTGGCGTCGGGGACCTTGATGACCACGGAGGAGTAGTAGTTGTCGCCCTGCAGCTTCGCCACCACGGGCCCCTGCATGGCGATGTTGCCGGCGCCGTCGCGGACGGTGACCACCGGCGCGTAGCCGTTGCCGGTCAGGTAGATGCTGGTGTCGCCGAGGCTGACGGGATCGTTGACCTTGAGCACCTGCTTCTGGGCGGGCGCGTCCGGGTTGTCCTTGGTGGTGACGTCGGCGGTGAAATCGATCGGCTGGCCGAACTTCTTGGGTGATTCGCGGTCGAACTTGACCTCGAACTTGTCCAGCTGGATGGAGTACGGCTGCAGCCAGCTGCTCTGGAAGTTGGTGCCCGGAGTGAACTGGTCATAGCCCACCAGGGTGTTCACGAAGGTGTCGCCCTCCACCAAGATGCGCTGGCCGCTGTAGCCGAACAGGCCGCCGGCGGCCACGGACACCAGGACGCCGATCAGCGAGGTGTGGAAGACCAGGTTGCCGACTTCCTTGAGGAAGCCGCGCTCCGCACCGAGGTTCGGCATGGCGCCGTCGGCGTCCCGTACTTCCACGCGGTAGCCGCGCTTCCTGAGCAGCCCGGCGGCGTCCGTGATGGCGCGCGACGCCGGGATCCCGGCGTCGGCGGGCAGCACGAGTGTGCCGTACTCGGGGAGCCGGGAGAGCCTTTTGGGGGTGCGCGGCGGCTGGGAGCGCATGGCCTTGTAGTGCGCGATGGCGCGCGGGGTGACGCAGCCGATCAGCGAGACGAACAGCAGGATGTAGATGGCCGAGAACCAGGCCGAGGAGTAGACATCGTACAGCTGCAGTGCATCCAGGATCTTGCCGTAGTCCGGGTGGTCCTTGATGTACTGGGTGACGATCGAGGGGTTGGCCGGGCGCTGCGGGAACAGGGAGCCGGGGACGGCCGCCACGGCCAGCAGGAGCAGCAGGAACAGTGCCGTGCGCATGCTGGTCAGCTGGGTCCAGGCCCAGCGCAGCATGCCCTTGACCCCCAGCATCGGCAGCGCGGCCTCGGCCTTGGCCTCGTCGAGTGCGGGAGCCGCGGACTTGGCGGCGGACTTCTTCTTGGCTTTCACGGGCTCGCTCATCAGATCGGCAACTTCACGTCGGTTTGGAACCAGTACTGCAGCCCGGTCACCCAGGCGCCCCACACCCCGGTGGCCATGAGGATTCCGAGAAGGACCAGGATCCCTCCGCCGATCCGCTGGATGGCCAGGCGGTGGGTGCGGAAGAAGGCCATGACGCCGATTCCGCGCCGGACCGCCAAGGCGATCAGCAGGAACGGGATGCCAAGGCCAAGGCTATAGACAAAGGCCAGGAGTGCGCCCTTGGCCGCGGAGGACCCGCCGGACAGGCTCAGCAGCTGGACCGCGGAATAGGTGGGCCCGATGCACGGCGCCCAGCCGAGCCCGAAGGTGATGCCCAGCAGCGGCGCGCCCCACAGGCCGGCCGGAGGCTTGGCGTGGATCTTGGCGTCGCGCTGCAGCCAGCCGAAGCCGCCCATGAACACCACGCCCATGGCAATGACCAGGACACCCAGCAGCTGCGTGATCCAGGCGTTCTGCGGGCCGGTGATGAGCGTTCCGAGCTGCCCGAAGGCACCGCCCAGCAGCACGAAAATCACCGAAAAACCCAGCACGAACAGGCCGATACCGGCCAGCATGCGGCCGCGCTTCTGCTTCTGGAGGTCGACGCCGGTGAGTCCGGTGACGTAGCCCAGGTACCCCGGGACGAGGGGCAGCACGCACGGCGAGAGGAAGGAGACCAGGCCGGCCAGCAGCGCAACGGGCACGGCAAGGAGCAGCGATCCGTTCAGGATGGTCTCGGCGAAAGGGCTGTTCATGGGGCTGCGGCCTACTCGGCCACGGCAGAGGTGATGAGTGCCTTCAGGGTGCTCTTCTGGATCTCGCCGAGCACGCGGGAAGCCACCTTGCCATCCTTGTCCAGGACCAGCGTGGTGGGGACCGCGCCCGGCGGCACCATGCCGGCGACGGAGAGGAGCACGGCGCCGTTCTTGTCATCGAAGCTCTGGTACCCCACACCGAAGGACTTCTCGAAGGCCTCGGCCGTGGCCTTTTCGTCGCGGAGGTTGACGCCGAAGAACTGGACTCCCTGATCCTTGAACTCCTGGTGCAGCCCTTCGAGGACGGGCGCCTCCACGCGGCACGGTGCGCAGGCGGCAAACCAGAAGTTCAGCACGGTCACCTTGCCCAGCAGGTCCTTGGGTTCGATGGCGGTGCCGTCAAAGAGCGAACCCTTGATGGCGATGGCGGCGCTGCGGTCTGCCTTGGCGAACTCGGTCACGGAGCCGTCTCCGGCCACGTAGTTCTTGTTGTCGCCTGCCTTGGCCTGCTTGGCCAGGGCGTCCTCCTGCGCGCAGGCGGACAGGCCCATGGTCAGCCCGGCCAGCAGCACGCCGCCGGCGGCCAGGACGCCGCGGCGCGAGGCGAGGGGGGTCTTGCCGTCCATGCCTATGCCCCCGGGGTGGTGGCTGCGCCGGGCAGCAGCACCGCGGCCGGCTCGCTGTAGTCGACGCGCACGATCCTGCCGTCGTCGTCGAACACCAGGGAGGTCAGGGATGTGAGCGTGCATTCGCGCTTGCGCGGATCGTGCCACAGGCGGCGGCCTTCGGCGCTCAGCCGGGTGGCCCAGATGGGCAGCTGGTGGCTGACCAGGACGGCTTCCGCGCCGTCGCCGCCCAGGGCGATGGCGCGCAGCCGTGCGTCCTCGACGGCCGCCAGCATGCGGGCGGCCTGGTCCTTGTAGGCTTCGCCCCAGGACGGGCGCAGCGGGTTGCGCAGCTGGAACCAGTGCTTGGGCTTGATGAACTCGCCCATGGTGGCGTGGAGGCCCTGGAAGTGGTTCTCGGCCTCGATGATGCGCGGCTCGGTGTGGATCTCAAGGTTGAGTGCCTCGGCCGTGGGCTGCGCCGTCTCCTGGGCGCGCGTCAGCGGCGAAGCGACCAGGTGCACGATCTTGGCGCCGGCCTGGACGCGGGCGGCAAAGTGGTCGGCAAGCATCTGCGCCATGTCCCGTCCGCGTTCGGACAGGTGGAATTCGGGCAGCCTGCCATAGAGGACGCCATCGGGATTGTGGACCTCGCCATGGCGAAGCAGATGGACAGTTGCTTGGGGCATGTTTACCAGTTTCTCAAAGATGTCGGGTGATCTGAAATCTTCTACAGATTGTAGAACTCGAGATTGTTGCGAAATGTTCCCGCCGCACTGGAATAAAAGATGCATATGCATGTTTATACTTGACACAAGGGTCGGTTGATAGTTCAACTAACAATCAGCAGGCCAGGCAAACGGACCACCTTCCACACGAACCAAGGAGCACCACCATGACTCTCCCCGCCAACGTCACCACCGGCATCTGGACCCTCGACAACTCCCACAGCGAAATCGGGTTCACCGTCCGGCACGCAGGCATCAGCAAGGTCCGTGGCCAGTTCACGCAGGCCGAGGCCACCCTGGAACTGGGCGAATCCCTCGCAGCGTCCAAGGTCAACGCCAGCATCCAGACCGCCAGCTTCGACTCCGGCGACGCCAACCGCGACGGCCACGTCAAGGGCGAAGACTTCTTCGACGTCGAGAAGTTCCCGGAAATCACCTTCGTCTCCCGCCACGTCAAGGCCAACGGCGACAGCTTCGACCTGGTGGGCGATCTCACCATCAAGGGCGTCACCAAGGAGGTCGCCATTGAGACCGAATTCAACGGCGTGGCAGTTGACCCCTTCGGCAACACCCGCGCCGGCGTTTCGGGCGAAACCACCATCAGCCGCAAGGACTTCGGCCTGACCTGGAACGCCGTGCTTGAGGCCGGCGGCGTCCTGGTCAGCGACAAGGTTGTCATCAGCCTCGAGCTCGCGTTCATCGCGCCTGCCGCATAACTCCGCACAGTCCTGGCGCCGGCAGAATACCCGGACCGGCGCCCGCGGCGCCCTTGGACCGTGCATTGCACGGTCCAAGGGCGCCGTTTTGCTGTCCCGGACAATCCGGCAATTCTTTGGACAAACCCCCGCCGGTGGCATCAAATTGGCTGAAAATTTCCTAGGCATCCTTCAACCCCGGGTCTAAAGTGAGTGCCATGAGTAGCCCAAACGAAGTTCCTCAGCCTCAGCAGCCAGGCGCACAGCCACCACAGCCCGGCAATGTCCCTCCTGCGGGTTACCAGCCTCCGCAGGGTTATCAGCCGCCTCAGGGGTACCAGCCTCCTGCTCAGCCGGGCCAGCCCATGCCGGGCTACGGAGTCCCTGCGGGCCCCAACAATGCACCGCCGGCAGGCCTAGGCTATGCCGCCCCGGCCCGCAACGCCTTTGGACTGGATTTCAACAACATCGCCCAGCGGCTCAGGGACACCACCGGTGTGCCGCAGCAGCTGACCATTTCCTACTGGCTGTGGGTCGCAGCTGCGGCCCTTGGAGTCATTGCAAGCATCATCAACATCTTCACTATCCGGAGCATGTTCGGCGAACTGCTGATCGGAGCCGGCATAGCGGGCCTTGTGTTCAGCCTGGTCTTCGCGGCGTTCTATGTATTCATTGCGATCCGGCTGAAGGAAGGCGCCCGCTGGGCTCGCCTGGTGCTGTCGATCCTGGGCGGACTGGCGGCCATTTCGCTGCTGTTCCAGCTCATCACCCTCAACATCAACTTCATCGGATCGGCCGCAGCAGTCGCAGCAGCCGTCCTGATGTGGCTCCCGGAATCGCAGAAGCACTTCGTGTAGTCCCGTCCCACCGCTCTCACCTCTGAAGGCCACGGCAAGCTGCCGTGGCCTTCAGTGCCAATGTCGCCAGGCTCCCTGCCACCACATTTCCTGCGTGTGATCCTCCCTGGCGCCTTGCTGCAGGGGTACGGTGGAATTAAGCCAGGCTGGGGGCAGGGTCGTTTTGCTGCACCCGGCAGCCGCTATCGCAGTCGACCAAGCAAAGGAACGCCATGAGCAACCCTCCTTATCCGCCGTCCAACCCGGGTAACGGAACCAGCCCCGGTAACGGAACCCCCGAAGAGCCGCAGTATGGCGAGCGCGCGCCGCAGTTCGGCCAGCCCGCGCCCCAGTACGGGCAGAACGCCCCGCAGCCGGGCCAGCCCGCCGCACCGCAGTACGGCCAGCAGGCTCCCCAATACGGACAGCAGCCGTCCCCGTACGGGCAGCAGCCTTCGCCCTACGGCCAGCAGCCCTCCCCTTACGCGCAGCAAAACGTGTGGCCGAGCCAGCAGCCGGCGCCCGCCGGAGTGCCGCAGCTGGTCAACATCTCCTTCTGGCTGATCCTTGCTGCCGGGCTGCTGACCTTGGTCGGTATCCCCTTCGCGTCCGCCACCCTGAATTCACCGGAGGGCAGGAGCATGATCGACGAGGCGCTGGCCGCCCAGGGCAGCAATGCCTCCGGCCTGGACGCTGACAGCCTCATCAGCATCGCGGTCACCGTCTTCATTGTCTTCTCGGTGATCTTTGCCGGGCTCTACGCCCTGGTTGCCTTCGGTGTCCGCAAGGGCAAGAACTGGGCACGCATCCTCGGCACGGTCTTCGCCGCAATTTCGCTGCTGGGGCTGAGCCAGCCCGGCGTGGGCACCATCAGCATCCTGCTGGGCATCGCTGCGATCGTGCTGCTGTACTTGCCGGCTTCGGCACCGTACTTCCGCAAGGCCCAGCCCTTCGCGAACCCCTACAACCAGCCGGGGAACCCGTACGGCCGCTAGGCCAGGGACCAGCAAGCGAACGGGCGCGGACCCGGCCGGGGCTAGACTGCCCGGCCCGGTGTCTGCGCCCGTTGTGCGTGGTAGGCGAGGATCTGCAGTTCGGTGGCCATGTCCACCTTGCGCAGGTTGACGTGCGGGGGCACCTGCAGCAGGACCGGGGCGAAGCTGAGGATGCTGCGGATGCCCGCCGCAATTACGCGGTCGCAGACGTCCTGCGCCACAGTGGCCGGCAGGGCCAGCACCACCATATTGGCGCCTGTCCGCTCCAGCACGCGTTCAAGTTCAGCGCTGTCGCTGACGCGCAGCCAGCCGACCTCGTTGCCGATCACCATGGGATCCGCGTCGAAGATCGCCACGACGTCGAAGCCGCGGGATTCGAAACCGCCGTACCGGGCGAGGGCCTTGCCGAGGTTGCCGGCACCGACAATCGCGACCTTCCAGTCGTGTGTCAGGCCGAGGGCCGCGGCGATGTGGCGGCTCAGGTTCTGGACCTCGTAGCCCACCCCGCGCGTGCCGTAGGAGCCCACGTACGAGAGATCCTTGCGGAGCGTGGAGGAACTGACACCGGAGGCCTCGGCCAGAGCCTCTGACGACACCCGTTCCACGCCTTCGGCCAGCAGGGAGTTCAACGCGCGCAGGTAGAGCGTCATCCGGGCCACGGCCGCGGGCGGAATCTGCTTGGCGGCAGATTCTTGATCCCCTGTTGTCGCCTTGGGCGACGGTTCCAGCGCAGTCACGGTCTCTCCATTGCGTCTCTTGGTTGTTCCACTCTATGACTCCGTTGCCGGACGCAACAAAGCGATGACAGAACGTGCAGCCGGCTCAGCCGGCCAGCGCCTTCTGCAGGACCCGCGCCAGCCGGGCCTCGTCGATCTTCCAGAAGTCCCGCTGGACCCCGTCCACCAGCACCACGGGGACTTCTTCCGCGTAGCGCTCCTGCAGGGCGGGGTCGGCGTCGATGGACTGCTCGGTCCAGCCCAGCCCCAGCCCTGAGGTCACGCGTTCGACGGCGTCGCGCGCCGCGGCGCACAGGTGGCAGTCAGATTTGGTAAGAAGTACGACGTCGGGATTCGGCATGCCTCAACGGTAGCGGGAGGCGGGGCGCGCCGTCGACGCGGGGTGGCGGGGCCCGGCCAGCACCGCAAGGCTCCGGCGATTGATTAGACTCAAGGCATGCCCGACGAGAAGAACGCCGCTGCGGCCAAGGCGCCCAACGCACCGCAGCACTACGGCGAAGCCGCATTCTTCGACGTCGACAACACCTTGATGAAGGGCGCCAGCCTCTTCCACGTGGCGCGCAAGATGTACGAACGCAAGGCGTTCACGTTGTCGCAGGCCGCCGGATTCGCGTGGAAGCAGTTCAAGTTCGTGCTGCGCGGCGAGAACATGGACGATGTGCACTCGGTGCGGGATTCCGCCCTGACGCTCGCGGCCGGCATCTCCGTGGCCGATGTCAAGGAACTCGGCGAAGAGGTCTACGACGAAATGATCGAGTCGCGGATCTGGCCGGGCACCAAGGCCCTGGCCGAACAGCACCTGCGGGTCGGCAGGAGGGTGTGGCTGGTGACGGCGACGCCCATTGAAGTGGCCAGCGTCATCGCCACCCGGCTCGGCCTGACGGGCGCGCTCGGCACGGTCGGCGAAATCCACGACGGCAAGTACACCGGCCAACTGGTGGGCGATATCCTCCACGGCCCCGCCAAGGCCGTGGCGGTCAAGCGCGTAGCCGAGGAAGAGGGCCTGGACCTTGACCGCTGCTGGGCGTACAGCGACTCGCACAACGACATCCCGCTGCTGACCCTGGTGGGCCACCCGGTGGTCATCAACCCGGACGCGTCCCTGCGCCGCCATGCCCGGGAGAACAACTGGCCCGTGTACGACTTCCGCTCCGGCCGCCGTGCCGCCACCCTCGGGCTGAAGGCCGCGACCGTTGGCGGTGCCGTGTACGGCCTGTGGCGGGGCTTCTCCAAGTTCCGCGGGCCGCGCGTCTAAATCCACACCCGGCGTCGCGGCTGACTGCCCGACGGCGAAACGCCGCCGTCGGCCCCACCCAGGACGCAAAAATGCCCGCCACCTCGGAAGGTGACGGGCATTCACGCTTTGTGAAGTATCTCTACTTCTTATTGCGGCGCTGGTGACGGGTCTTGCGAAGCAGCTTGCGGTGCTTCTTCTTGGCCATACGCTTGCGGCGCTTCTTAATAACTGAACCCACGAAAGTTCCTTACCAAACTAGATGAAGATCCTGTCCGCTGGGTGAGGCCTTGAGCTGAGCAACAGACTCGTCAACTGACAGATTCTTACAATGACGTAAAACGTTCCTTAACAGGGTACCGCCTATCCGGGGCACCCAATGACCGCCGTCCGCTCAACGGACCACAGCAGGCCTCAGGCCGACTCGGATTGTCCGTCCACGATGGCACTCTTGAGATACTGCGCCACAGCTTCTTCGGGAACGCGGAAGGACCGGCCAAACCTGACGGCAGGCATTTCCCCGGAATGGACCAAGCGGTACACGGTCATTTTGGAAACACGCAGGACCTCGGCTACTTCTGCCACGGTCATGAAGCGTGCGTTCGAGAAGTTAGCCCCTGAAGACATTTCTCTTATTCCTTTGCTCTCAGCTCGCGACAGTGACGCCACGAAATTGCCTGGGTCCGTCGATGCTGAGCCATCAATCTAACCATCTGCTAGATACTCTAGGTGCTGATGGTGCCGCTGTGAAAGTGTCTGGGCCAAATCCGCGTTCCCGGGAGGGGCCTAGGCGGCCGTAGCCAGCCGGCGCTTCCGGGCAGAGGCGGCGAGCTGGTCCAGCACGGACACCGTGACGTCCCATTCCATGCAGGCATCGGTGACGCTCTGGCCGTAGACGAGCTCGGCGGAACCGGAGAGCTGTTCCGAGACGTCCAAGTTCTGGGCGCCGCCCACGAGGAAGCTTTCGAGCATGACGCCTGCGATCGGGGAGGACTCCCCGGCCTCAAGCTGCGCACCGATTTCGAGGGCCACCTCGGCCTGTCGGTGGTGGCTCTTGCCGCTGTTGGCATGGCTGGCGTCCACGATCAGGCGCGGGTTCAGGCCCTTGGCCGAGAGGCGCCCGGAGGCCGCTGCGACGTCGTCGGCAGAGTAGTTGGGTCCCTTGCGTCCGCCGCGCAGGATGACGTGGGTGTCCGGGTTTCCGGCGGTGGCCACCAGGGCCGCACGGCCATCGCCGTCGATCCCGAGGAAGGCCTGCTGCGCTGCAGCGGCACCGCAGGCGTCGATCGCGACCTGTAGGTCGCCGTCGGTCCCGTTCTTGAAGCCGATCGGCATGGACAGCCCGGACGCGAGCTGGCGATGGATCTGGCTTTCGGTGGTGCGGGCACCGATGGCGCCCCAGGAGACGAGGTCGGCCATGTACTGGGGGCTGATCGGCTCGAGGAATTCGGTGGCGGTGGGCAGGCCCAGGGCAGTCACCTGGTGCAGGAAGCCGCGGGCGGCGCGCAGGCCGGCGGCGATGTCGTGGCTGCCGTCCAGGTGGGGATCGTTGATGAGGCCCTTCCAGCCGACGGTGGTGCGCGGTTTTTCGAAGTACGCCCGCATGACCACCAGCAGGTCTTCCTTGTGCTTTTCGGCCTGGCTGACCAGGCGGCGGGCGTATTCGAGCCCCGCCTTGGGATCGTGGATGGAGCACGGTCCCACGATCACCAGGAGGCGGTCATCCACGCCGTCCATGATGGCGCGGACTTCGTCGCGGCCACGTTCGACGACGGCTGCGGTCTTCTCGTTCAGCGGCAGCTCGGCGATCACTTCCTGCGGGGCGGGAAGGGGCTCGAAGCGGCCGACGCGCAGGTTCGACGTCGACGGCTGGCTGGCGCCGCCGCTCAGGGCGCTGCCTTCGGTTTCGGTGGTTTCTGCGGCGATGCTGGTCATGATGGGTCCTGTTCCGGATGTGGAGCGGGTCCCAGTTCAGAACCCGCCGGATATGGCGAAGGGCAGAGAATGATCTCTGCCCTGTTGGCTCTGAAGGTGTGTTGGATGCGTGTCAGTGCGACGCGGGCCCCTCCAGAGCCAACGAAAAATACGCATACCAACGGTTAGTCATGGACACACCATAGCCCGGGCGTCCCGGGCCGGCCAAATTCCGTCCACGATGTGGCGCCCTGGCGTTTCTGGGGCACCCGCCCCGGCTCCAGGAGCAACGGCCCGCGCGCCAAACCGCCGTCATGCACGCCGGCCCCCGAGTCATGATGAGAAAACGCTTCCCCGTACCCGCTAGGCTTTCTGTGGCAGCAAGTGTTTGGCAGAGGAAGGACTCCATGGCGGGCAGACGCGAAACCCGGCGCATCGGCATCGCCGACGTCGCCCTCAAGGCCGGAGTTTCCCATGCCACGGTGTCGCGGGTCATGAACGGGAACACCACCGTTGATCCCGTCATCGCGGCCCGGGTGCGGGCCGCCGCCACCGAGCTGAAATACAAGCCGAACCCCATGGGCCGCAGCCTGGCGCTGGGAAAATCGGACACGATCGGCATCGTGGTCCCGGATCTCTCCAACCCCACCTTCCAGGCCATCCTCCGCGGCCTCAGTGTCGCGGCCGCACGGGACGGCTACCGCGTGCTGATCGCCGATTCCTCCGAGGTCTCCAGCGAGGAAGCCATCCTGGCCGGTGAGGCCAGGCGCCGCTGCGACGGCGTGGTGCTCTGCGCCCCGCGCATGAGCGACGCAGAGCTGGAGGAGCTGGCCCCGTCCCTGTATCCGCTGGTCCTCATCAACCGCACCACCACCTCGGTTCCCACCCCCAGCCTGGTGGTGGACTACGGCCAGGGCATCCAGGAACTCGGCGCCCATCTGGTGGGCCTCGGCCACCGCCGGCTGCTCTACCTGACCGGCCCCAAGGCCAGTGCCTCGAATGTGCAGCGGCTCGCGGGCCTGAGGCAGTTCACTGCCGACTTCCCCGAGGTGGAACTGCAGATCCTGCCTGGCGGGAACACCTTCGACGCCGGCTTTGAGGCAACGGACGCCGTGCAGGCCAGCGGCGCCACGGGCATCCTGGTCTTCAACGACCTCGCCGCCATGGGGCTCCTCAACGGGCTCAGTGCGCGCGGCGTGCGCGTCCCCGAGGACATGTCCCTCACCGGCTTCGATGACATGCCGTTCGCGCGGTACACCATGCCTCCCCTCACCACGGCGGCGGTCCCTATTGCCAGCCTGGGCGACCTCGCCTGGCGGCGCATGCGGGACCAGATCATGAACAACGACGCCGAGTCCCCCACCGACTACTTCGCGCCGCAGATGGAAATCCGGGGCAGCACAGGACCGGTCAGGGCGTAGCCTTGGCGGCCTGCCCCATCCCCGCTTCGCGGTAGAAGCCGTGGATGTGCGCGGCCACCAGCCCGGCCGCGCGTGCGCCGTCGCCGTCGTTCACGGCCTGCAGGATGGCGCGGTGCTCGGACCGCAGGCGCGCGGCGGTGGCATCCCAGTCGGGCAGATTGGCCGTGAGCGCAGCGGCGTAGCCTTCAATCGCTTCCCGGAGCGAGCCCATCATGGTGCTCACCACGGCATTTCCGGCCGCCTCCGCCAGCGCCAGGTGGAAGCGGACGTCCAGTCCGAGGAAGTCCTCGACGGCGGAGTGCGCGTCCATCTCGTCCAGCAGCCTGGCGGCCTCCGCCAGGGCGGGGGCGTCCGCGGTGGCACGCGCCACCGCCCACGATTCCAGCAGGGCCCGCGTCTCCACGATGTCGGCGACGGGCAGGTGCTGGGTGGCGACATGGAGACGGAGCGCCGAGCCGAGTGCCGAGGCGGGCTCCGCGATGACCACGGTCCCCGCGTCCTTGCCCGAGCCGACTCCTGCGCGGACCACTCCCATGGCCTCGAGGATCCGGATGGCCTCCCGGACCGAGGTGCGGGACACCTGCAGCTGCTCGGCCAGGGCCCGCTCGGCCGGGAGCCGGCCGCCGAGAAGCAGCTGGCCATCGGAGAGTTGCTTCTCGATCCAGTGCAGGACGAGTTCGTGGGTACGCATAATCGAAGTTTACTTGATGTGGTTGGACCACATGATCTAGAGTGTGGTCCAACCACACAATCGAGTCCGGAGACAGCAATGACGCAGACCATCCAGCCCACCACTCCGCTGAACGGCGCCAGCGGTGACGCCTCCGCACGCGGCGGCACCGCCGTCGGGCGCCCGCCGGCCCTCAAGCGGCGCGTGCCGAAGATCGCCGACCTGGCTCCGTTGATGCAGTTCAAGAAGCCGGACTTCAGCCAGGCCGCCCGCCTGCGCCGCGCCAGCACCATCTGGGAGCTGCGGGACATCGCCAAGCGCCGTACCCCGCAGGCCCCCTTCGACTACACCGACGGCGCCGCGGAAGCGGAGATCACCCTGCGCCGGGCCCGCGAGGCCTTCCAGGACATCGAGTTCCGGCCGGGCATCCTGCGCGACGTGTCCAGCATCGACCTCCGCACGGACATCCTGGGCAAGGAATCCCGGCTGCCCTTCGGCATCGCACCCACGGGCTTCACCCGCATGATGCAGTCCGAGGGCGAATACGCCGGCTCGCAGGCCGCGGAGGCCGCCGGCATTCCCTACACCCTGTCCACCATGGGCACCGCCTCCATCGAGGACGTGGCCGCCGCCGCCCCGAACGGGCGCAACTGGTTCCAGCTATACCTGTGGACGGACCGCGAACGTTCGCTGGAACTCATCGAACGGGCCGCCGCGGCCGGGAACGATACCCTCATGGTCACGGTGGACACCGCCGTCGCCGGGGCCCGCCTGCGCGATGTCCGCAACGGCATGACCATTCCCCCGGCGCTGACCATCAAGACGGTCCTGGACGCCTCGTACCGCCCGGCCTGGTGGTTCAACTTCCTCACCCACGAGCCGCTGACGTTCGCCTCGCTCTCTCGCTACACCGGCACGGTGGCCGACCTCATCAATTCCATGTTCGACCCCACCCTGACGTTCGATGACCTCGACTGGCTGCGCGAAACGTGGAAGGGCAAGCTGGTGGTCAAGGGCATCCAGACCGTGGACGACGCCCGCAAGGTGGTGGACCACGGCGCGGACGGCATCGTCCTCTCCAACCACGGCGGCCGCCAGCTGGACCGCGCACCGATCCCGTTCCACCTGCTGCCGGAGGTCTCCGCCGCGCTCAAGGGCAAGGCGGACATCATCCTGGACACCGGCATCATGAGCGGCGCCGACATCGTGGCCGCGCTGGCCCTGGGCGCGGACTTCACGCTGATCGGCCGCGCCTACCTCTACGGGCTCATGGCCGGCGGCCGGGCGGGCGTGGACCGGACCATCCAGATCCTGGAGAAGGACATGGCCCGCACCATGGCGCTCCTCGGCGTCAGCAAGGTCGCGGAACTCACCCCGGAGCACGTCCGGCTGCTGCAGAAGTAGCACCAAACACAACTGACTCGCATTAGTGGTTGCTATGAGGACTCAAAACAACCACTAATGCGAGTCAGTTGGGGTGGGAAAGGACTAGATCAGGCCCTGGGCCAGCATGGCGTCGGCCACCTTGACGAAGCCGCCGATGTTGGCGCCCAGCACGTAGTTGCCCGGGTCGCCGTATTCCTCGGCGGTCGCGGCGCAACGGTCGTGGATGCCCATCATGATTTCGGTGAGGCGTGCTTCCGTGTGCTCGAAGCTCCAGGAGTCGCGGCTGGCGTTCTGCTGCATTTCCAGGGCGGAGGTTGCCACGCCGCCGGCGTTGGCCGCCTTGCCCGGGCCGAACAGGATGCCGGCTTCCTGGAAGACCGAGACGGCCTCGCGGGTGGAAGGCATGTTGGCGCCCTCGGCGATGGCGACCAGGCCGTTGCTGACAAGCTTTGCTGCGGCGTCGCCGTCGAGCTCATTCTGCGTGGCGCAGGGCAGCGCAACGGTGCCGTTGACGTCCCAGACGGAACCGCCGGCAACGTAGGAGACGGAGGAACCGCGGCGTGCCGCGTATTCGGTGAGGCGGGCGCGCTCGACTTCCTTGATCTGGCGCAGCAGGGAGACGTCGATGCCGGCTTCGTCCACGATGTACCCGGCGGAGTCGGAACAGGCCACCACGGTGGCGCCGAGGGCCTGGGCCTTGGCGATGGCGTAGATGGCCACGTTGCCGGAGCCGGAAACCACCACGCGCTGGCCGTCGAAGGACTGGCCGCGGGTCTTGAGCATTTCCTCGGCGAAGATGACCGTGCCGAAGCCGGTGGCTTCCGGGCGGACCAGGGAGCCGCCCCAGGACATGCCCTTGCCGGTAAGGACGCCGGACTCGTAGCGGTTGGTGATGCGTTTGTACTGGCCGAACAGGTAGCCGATTTCGCGGCCGCCCACGCCGATGTCGCCGGCGGGGACGTCGGTGTATTCGCCGATGTGGCGGTACAGCTCGGTCATGAAGGACTGGCAGAAGCGCATGATTTCAGCGTCGGAGCGGCCGCGGGGGTCGAAGTCCGAGCCGCCCTTGCCGCCGCCGATGGGCATGCCGGTGAGTGCGTTCTTGAAGATCTGCTCGAAGCCGAGGAACTTCACAATGCCCAGGTACACGGAGGGATGGAAGCGCAGGCCGCCCTTGTAGGGACCCAGTGCGGAGTTGAACTCAACGCGGAAGCCGCGGTTGACGTGCACGCGGCCGGAGTCGTCGGTCCACGGGACGCGGAAGATGATCTGGCGCTCCGGCTCGCACAGCCGTTCGAGGACGGCGCCCTCGAGGAACTCAGGGTGACGGTCGTGCACCGGGCCGAGGCTTTCGAAGACCTCGGTTACGGCCTGGTGGAATTCCAGTTCGCCGGGGTTGCGTGCCAATACGGTGTCCCGGACAGCCTCAAGCCTCGAATCCATGCATGTTCCAATCACTCAGGTCGCCGACCCGCGGCGAGACGTATAAATCTCGCCCATGGTCGCACCACCGGAGGTAGGACATCCATTTCTGCCCATTGTGACCGGCGCCGCATCAGGACGTGGAGGCGCGGCAAATTGGCGCAATCACGCGGAAACCAGCGATGAACACCGACCTAACGGTGTGAGGAGCGTCACGTTGGATTGCTGTGTTTTCGGTGTACGTTGTGCGCTTTCCCGGGCGCGGCGGAGATTACTTCTTCCGGCCGAACTTCGGCAGGTTGGGCAGGCTCGGCAGGTTCGCCAGAAGGTCGGCGGCCTTGGTTGCGGCGCGTCCCACCGTGCGTCCGATCTGCTGCGGAACAGTATCGTCCGCTCCGGGCTCGGCGGCCGTTTCGGGGAGCGCCGGGACCTGGGGCTCGACGGCGGTGACGGCCGTGGTGACGGCAGCGGCCGGCTTTTCCTTCGCTGCCTCGCCGGCGGGGCGGCCGTGCGTGGTTCCGGTGACGGGAACGACGGCGGAGGGAACGACGGCGGTGGGGGCAGCGCCGACGTCGAACGTCTCCAGCCAGCTGGCGATGCCCGCCAAGGGCTTGGGGTTCAGCGCGTAGTAGCGCTTCTGGCCCTGGGCACGCATGCTGACGAGATCTGCCTCCCGCAGAACCTTCAAATGCTTCGAAATGGTGGGCTGGCTCGCAGCGAGCTCCTCCACCAGTTCACCTACAGCCTTGTCCCCAGAGCGGAGGGAAACCAGGATGTCGCGCCTGGTTGCCTCAGCAATGACGGCAAATACGTCGTCAGTCACCATGTCTCCCACCCTAGCGACATATACGCCGATTGGCATCACTATTTCGCCGGGGTGAGGTTGGGGTGAGGACCGGAGTGCGCCGGGTTGCGGGCGGCGGATCGTTGACCGGGCCGGGGGCCGGTGCTACAACGGAGTCACGGTCCGTCCGGCCTGCCAGGCCCCGGCCGCTGAGCAGCTTGGGGTGCGAGGCCATGACTGACTATTTCCGCAGGCAGATGTTCAACATCATCGCTGGTGTGTTCCTGGCATTGTTCGTGCTCGTGTGGGCCACGGTCCTGCTGCGCGTCGGCACCTGGATCCCCACGGGCATCACAGCTGCCCCGGAGCTGAACGGGGCCCTGGTCACGGCTGCGGGCGTCCTGTCCACCTCGCTGAGTTCCCTGACGGCCTCCGCGCTGGGTTTCACCATCGCCGAAGTGAAGCGGGACCATGCCGACGGCGGCGGCGCCGTTCCCGGCGTGAATCCGGTGGAGGTGGCGGAGCGGCTGTCCGGCCGGGTCATCTGCGCCATCATGGTCTACATGACCGTAGGCATGCTGGTCCTGGTCTTGTGGCTGTTCAAGGGACCCGCATCCACGGACCTGCTCGGAGCGTTCGCCCTGTCCCTGCTGGGCTGGCTCGTGGGGGCGGCCGGCGTGGTGTTCCAGACGGAGAAGACCGGGCGCTGACGGCTGCCCGCCAGCTTGACGGCTGCCCGCCCGCTGGACGCAGGCGGCCTGCCGAAGCAAGCCTTCAGTCGAACCAGGGATCCAGGCCGTGCAGCGGGAACACTTCCTTGCGCGTGGCCATGATGCTGCGGTCCACGGCGTCGTTGGGGTCGTAGCCGACCTCCCAAGACCGCCACCAGGTGTCCACGCCGTCGCCCATGAGTTCCGGTGCCGTGACACCGTAGTGCTCCCGGACGTAGCTGCGCCAGGCCTCGGGAACCGGTGTGGAGACCGGCACGGGGCGCTGCGCCACCATGCCGATCAGGTGGCTCCAGGCACGCGGGACCACGCCCGTGACCTCGTAGCCTCCCCCGCCGGTGGCGATCCAGCGGTTCCCGCAGTACCGGGACGCCAGGCCGGCGACGGCGGCGGCCGCCTCGCGCTGTCCGTCCACGCTGAGGTTCAGGTGAGTCAGGGGGTCGAGGCGGTGTGAGTCGCAGCCGTGCTGGCTGACGATCACTTCCGGCTGGAACGCCCCCACGAGTTGCGGCACCACCGCATGGAAGGCGCGCAGCCAGGCGGCGTCCTCGGTCCAGGCCGGCAGGGCCACATTGACGGCCGTGCCCTGCGCGTCCGGGCCGCCGATCTCGTTGGCGAAGCCCGTGCCGGGGAACAGCGAGAGCCCGGATTCATGCAGGGAGATGGTCAGGACGCGGGGATCGTTCCAGAAGATGTTCTGCGTGCCGTCGCCGTGATGGGCGTCCACATCGATGTACGCAACCCGGCCCACACCGCCGTCGAGCAGTCGCTGTACGGCAAGGGCCGCATCGTTGTAGATGCAGAATCCGCTGGCCCGGTCACGGGCCGCGTGGTGCATGCCGCCGCTGAAGTTCACGGCGCGGAGGGCGCTGCCGGACAGCACGGCGTGGGCGGCGAGCAGCGAACCGCCCGCCAGGCGCGCACTGGCCTCGTGCATGCCGGCGAAGGCGGGATCGT
The DNA here is from genome assembly GCF_024741795.1 of Arthrobacter sp. CJ23. Lineage (NCBI taxonomy): Bacteria > Bacillati > Actinomycetota > Actinomycetes > Micrococcales > Micrococcaceae > Arthrobacter > Arthrobacter sp. CJ23. The sequence continues at coordinate 3,692,038 of NZ_CP102950.1, forward strand.
CTTCGGTGCCCAGGCCGCGGGACTCGTCCGGCGTCGTCGGGTCTTCACTGACGCGGCGGACCGCCGCGACGTAGTCCTCGCTGTGCACGGCGTGGAGTTCGGCGTCGGTGGCAGGCTCCGGCGCTTCGACCGTCACGTGCTCCTGCTCGAACAATCCAAGCGCCGCGGCGAGCCTCGCGGTGAGCTCCAGCCGTTCCGGCGCCATGGGGTGGCCGGGCCCGAAATTGTAGGCGGCCATGGCGGGATCCCACACCACCGTCGTTGGCAGTGCGGACTGGCGGATGTTGGACCGGAAAGTCATCCAGATCAGGCTACCTGAGCCCGTCGTGCCCGGCCGCCCGGTTACGAAGGACGATTAGTGGTTTACTACTCAGGAAAGCATGTTCGATCGAGGAAGCACCATGACTCAGAGCCAGTCGAGGTCCAAGAGCCCTGCCAACTGGCAACCCGTCCAGTCCGAGCGGGAAGGCCTGTGGATCTTCACAGGCGTGCGCGACTTCATCGACAACATCGCCAACACGTCCCCGGCGCGCCTGGCGCTGACTGTCTTCGGCGTGGTGATCCTGTTGTTCACCGGCTTGCTGTCCCTGCCCGCCGCCTCGGCCTCCGGCGTGGCCACGCCGCTGCACCAGGCCATGTTCACGGCCGTCTCCAGCGTCTGCGTCACCGGGCTCACCGTGGTCTCGACTGCCACGCACTGGACCTTCTTCGGCCAGCTGGTCATCCTGGTGGGCATCTTCGTGGGCGGCTTGGGCACTTTGACCCTCGCCTCGCTGCTGGCCCTCATGGTCAGCAAACGCCTGGGAGTGCGTGGCAAGCTCATCGCACAGGAGGCCATGAACAACGCAGGCAGGCTGGGCGAGGTAGGCACCCTGCTGCGGATCGTCATTGTCACGTCCGTGGTGATCGAGGCGGCCTTGGCCCTGGCCTTGGTCCCCCGGTTCATGACGCTCGGCGAAGACTTCTGGCAGTCCGTGTGGCATGGCGTCTTCTACTCGATTTCCGCGTTCAACAACGCCGGCTTCACCCCCCATTCGGACGGCATCGTGCCCTACGAAACCGATCTCTGGATCCTCATCCCGCTCATGCTGGGCGTCTTCCTGGGCAGCCTGGGCTTCCCTGTGGTGATGGTTCTGCAGCAAAACGGGCTCAACTGGAAAAAGTGGAACCTGCACACCAAGCTCACCATCCAGGTGTCCTTCATCCTGCTGGCCGCAGGCACGGTCCTGTGGGGCCTCATGGAGTGGGACAACGTGCGGACCATCGGCCACATGGACCTGGGCGACAAGATCACCCACTCCCTCTTCGCCTCCGTCATGACCCGCTCGGGCGGCTTCAACCTGGTGGACCAGAACCACATGGAATCCACCACCATGCTGCTCACCGATGCGCTCATGTTCGCCGGCGGCGGTTCGGCGTCGACGGCGGGCGGCATCAAGGTGACCACCATCGCCGTCATGTTCCTCGCCATTGTGGCCGAGGCCCGCGGCGACGCCGATGTGAAGGTCTACGGCCGCACCATCCCCCAGGGCACCATGCGCGTGGCCATCTCGGTGATCGTCGCGGGCGCCACGCTCGTCTCGGTCTCGGCGTTCCTGCTGCTGCAGATCAGCGGGGCCACGCTGGACCGCGTGCTCTTCGAGACCATTTCCGCCTTCGCCACCGTGGGCCTCAGCACGAACCTCAGTGCCGAGCTGCCACCGTCGGGCGTCTACGTCCTCACGGCCCTCATGTTCGCCGGCCGCGTCGGCACCGTCACCCTGGCCGCCGCCCTGGCCCTGCGCCAACGCAGCCAGCTGTACCACTACCCGGAAGAGAGGCCAATCATTGGCTAGTTCCTCAGGAGCGCCCAACCGCCCCGCCCACAACGCGCCCGTGCTGGTGATCGGCCTGGGCCGCTTCGGCTCCGCCACGGCCGAGCAGCTCGTCAAGCAAGGCCGGGAAGTACTGGCCATCGAGCGCGACACCGCCCTGGTGCAGAAATGGGCGCCCGTCCTGACGCACGTGGTGGAGGCGGACGCCACCAACATCGATGCCCTCCGCCAGCTCGGCGCCCAGGAATTCAGCTCGGCCGTGGTGGGCGTGGGCACGTCCATCGAGTCGTCCGTGCTGATCACGGTGAACCTCGTGGACCTGGGGATCCAGCACCTCTGGGTCAAGGCCATCACGCCCTCGCACGGCAAGATCCTCACCCGGATCGGCGCCAACCACGTGATCTACCCCGAGGCAGACGCCGGCGTCCGCGCCGCGCACCTGGTCTCCGGGCGCATGCTGGACTTCATCGAGTTCGACGACGACTATGCGATCGTGAAGATGTACCCGCCCAAGGAGACCGTGGGGTTCACCCTGGAGGAATCCAAGGTCCGCTCCAAGTACGGCGTGACCATTGTGGGCGTGAAGACCCCGGGCGAGGACTTCACGTACGCCCGCCCGGAGACCAAGGTCTCCGGGCACGACATGCTGATCGTCTCCGGCCACGTGGACCTGCTGGAACGCTTCGCGGCGCGGCCGTAACGTCCCCACTCACCCGCCCGGGGGTCAGCCGAGCCGCTTGGGTCAGCCGAGCTGCTTGGTGATTTCGGCTGCGCGGGCGGCCGCCGCGCGGGCACCGTCGGCGATGATCGCCGGGATCCCGCCGTCGTTGAAGGCCGCGATGGCCCGCTCGGTGGTGCCGTTGGGGCTGGTGACGGCGATGCGCAGCGCTGTGGGGTCGGCGCCCGGTTCGGCCAGCATGAAGCCTGCACCGGCGACGGTTTCGCGGGCCAGCAGCAGTGACAGATCGGCATCCAGACCGAGTTCGACGCCCGCTGCGGCCATGGCCTCCGCCAGGTAGAACGCGTAGGCAGGCCCGGAGCCGCTGATCGCAGACAGGGCATCCACCTGCTCCTCGGGAATCTCCACCACTGTGCCCACGGCACCCAGCAGGTCCTTGGCCTTCTGCAGCTGTTCCGGGGAGCAGTGCGTGCCCGCGGAGACGGAGACGACGCCGCGGCCCAGCTTGGCGGGCGTGTTGGGCATGGTCCGGATGACGGGCTGGCCGGCGGGCAGCAACGCCTCAATCTGCGCGATGGAGACGGCGGCTGCGACGCTGAGGACGATCGTGTCCGGCGCCAGCGAGGTGCTGATGTCGCGGAGGAGATCGGCGACGCCGACGGGCTTGACGCCCACGATCACCAGGCCTGAGCCCTTGGCCGCAAGCTTGTTGTTGTCCGGTTCTTCCTCGCCGGCGATGGCCATGACGCCGTGGCGCTGCGCAAGTTCCGCGGCGCGCTCGGCACGGCGGACTGTGGCGACGATATCTGCAGGGTCAGTCCCCGCGGCCAGCATTCCGGCCAGGATGGCCTCGTTCATGGATCCACAGCCAAGGAAAGCGATTCGGTTGCTCATTGCTCCATGATGCCAGTTCGCCGGGGCCGGTGCAGGTGCCGCCTGGATTCACAGCAAGTTCCCAAGAAGATTGCAGGCTGTGCCCAAGATTGCTGCGTAGCTTAGTAGTTACCTCATAGAGGGTGCGAGTGATGAGGCGGGCATGGGGATGTCCGCCAACAGCACCGGTGGTCCGGACGGTTTCCCCCATTTTTCCGTCCAGGCCGCCGGTGCTTTCGCGTTTAACGCGCCTTTAGCTCGCCGCACGCCCCGGGCAGGCGCCGGTCGCACGGCCTGCCCGCCGCCGTCGGGGGCTAGCGTTCGAAATTCCGCACGAGCGGTGCCCCCAGGTGCTGGCGGGCGAAACGGAGCGTCTCGGCGAGCATCTGTTCCCGCTCCCCCGCGATCTTCGCCTTGCGGGTGGAGATCTCGGCCACCACCACGCCGTTGAAGCCGTTGGATGCCAGGTGCTGCAGGACATCGGCGCATTGCTGAGTGCCCGTGCCGGGGACCAGGTGCTCGTCCTTGCCCGAGCCGGAGCCGTCCGTGAGGTGGACGTGGCGGAGCTTGCCGCCCAGCGCCCGCACCGCCTCAAGACTGTTGGCGCCCGCCGTGGCGGCATGCGAGAAGTCCCAGGTGACGTCGTCGTAGTCCTGCCCGATGGGGTCCCAGTGCGGCAGGTACGCCACCGCCTCCCGGCCGCGCACGCGCCACGGGTACATGTTCTCCACCGCGATGTGCACCTGGTACATGGCGGCGATCTCGCGGACGCCCTCGGCGAAATTCTCCGCGTAGTTGGACTGCCAGCGGAACGGCGGGTGGACCACCACGGTGTCGCAGCCGACCTCGCGGGCCATCTGGCAGGACTTCTCGATCTTGTTCCAGGCCGCACCCCACACCTGCTGGGTGAGCAACAGCGTGGGCGCGTGGATGGAGACGATCTGCTGCCGGTAGCGGTGGCTGAGCTGGATCAGGGCGTCCGGGTTCTGACTCGTGGCGTTGTTGGTGACCATGACCTCCACGCCGTCGTAACCGAGATCCTGAGCCACGGCGAAGGCGTCGTAGACGCTCAGCGGGTAGACGGACGCGCTGGAGAGCGCCACCGGGATGCGGCGGCCGTTTTCTTCGGAGTGCTCGACGTCGGTGCTCATCTCAGACCGTCAGCCCGCCTGCCGCCGGGGCCGGTTCTGTTGCGGCCGGCTCTGTTGCTGCCGCGGTGGCGGCGGGAGCCGGCTCTGCGGCGGGGTCGCGGAGGGCCTCGTCCATGCTCTCCTGCAGCTTGGCGGCCTTCCTGGCGGCCTTTTCCTTTGCCTTGGCGCCCTTGCCAACGTGCGGCGCGGGGTCCAGCGCATCGTCGAAGACCAGCTGGTCGAGGCGGCGCAGGATCAGGCCCTCGCGCAGAGCCCAGGGGCAGATCTCCATCGTGGGGAACTCGAACATTTCCAGCGCCGCCTCGGCCACGAGCGCGCCGGCCAGCAACTGCCGGGCCCGGGCGTCCGAAACGCCGGGCAGGTACAGCCGGTCCGCCACGGTCATCGCGGAGATGCGCTGGGACCACAGGCCGAGGTCCGTGGCGTGGAGCTCGCGCTTGACGTAGGGGCCGGCACCGCTGGGGGCAGCCCCGGCGATGCGCGCCAGCGAACGGAAGGTCTTGGAGGTCCCCGCAACGAGGTTCGCCCGGCCGAGCGAGGCAAAGCCGGGAACCACCGGTTTGAGGGTGTCGCGGATGTAGCGGCGCAGTTCCTTGACGCTCTTGGCCGTGGGCGGATCGTCATGGAGCCAGTCGCGCGTCAACCGGCTGGCTCCCAGCGGGACCGAGGTGGCCAGTTCGGGAAGCTCGTCCGTGCCGTAGGCCATTTCGAAGGAGCCGCCGCCGATGTCCAGGTCCAGGATGGGCCCGGCCCCCCAGCCGTACCAACGCCGCACGGCGAAGAACGTCATGGAGGCTTCCTCGCTGCCGGTCAGTTCCTGCAGCGTCACCGTGGTTTCGTGCTTGACCCTGGCCAGCACTTCGGGGCCATTGCTGGCTTCGCGGATGGCCGAGGTACAGAACGCCAGGAGGTCCTTGGCCTTGTGGCGGGCCGCGAACTCCCAGGCTTCGAAGATGAACTCGATGAGTTCATGCTGGCCTGCTTCGGTGATGTTGCCGTCGCCGTCCTGGTACTGCACCAGTGACAACGGCCGCTTGTGCGAGGCGAAGGCTATGGGGCGTGCGCCCGGGTGCGCGTCCACCAGTAGAAGATGGACGGTGTTGGACCCGATGTCGAGAACGCCAAGACGCATTCTGCCATTATTCCCCGATTCGAAGCCCGCGGAGCAAATTGGCAGGGCGTTTTCGCATCATGGCGGCCCCGTGTTACCTGGCCGGCTGGTGCTGCCTGGCCGGTGGCCGCTATTCTGCGGGCTGCCCGGCTTCGTCGGCGCGCTTGAAGTCGCGGCGGATGTTGGCGATGCCTTCCGGATCGATTTCGAAGCCGTAGGCGCTGCCGGGGTTGATGACCATGCCGAGTTCGTCGCCGATGTTGCCCAGCACGGCCGAGCCCATGGTGCCCAGGACGTACGGGGCGGCTTCGAGGAAGCGGGTGTCCACGCGGCTGGGGTGGCTGAACACGGCAAGGACGGGCTGGCCCTCGGCGTTGGAGAGCACCAGCGGCTCCACCGACGATTCCGGGCCTTCCACGGCCTCCGCGCTGATGAGGAACACCTCGTTGTTGAGGAAGGCCAGGATGACGTCCACGGGGTTGGCATCCGGCTGTTCGGCCAAGGCAAGCTGGGTTTCGAGGTCGTTCAGGGGCGCGTCGTCCGGGGAAACCGTCTGTTCAGTCATGCTTCTACTCGACCACGTTTGAGCCCGGCACCGCAATTCCGAGGATGACACACGGACCGGGATGGGAGGAATCCGGCAGCGTGCGTCTAAGTTGGGCCCACGGCGACAGGGTTCCCTAGCCGAGCATGCGAGGTTAGGGAGTCGCCGGGGAGGAACGAGCGAGCACGCCTGGGCCCACACCGTCCGGGGTTCCCTGACCGAGCCTGCGAGGTTAGGGAGACGGTGGGGAGGATTTCTGCCATCCCGGTCCGGGGTTACTTCTTGGCTGCGACCTTCTTCGCCGGTGCCTTGCGGGCCGTGGTGGTCCGCTTGACCGGGCCCTTGGCGCGCTTTTCGGCGAGAAGCTCGATGGCCTGTTCCCGGGTCAGCTCCTCCAGGGAGGTGGCCCGCGGGACCGTGATGTTGGTGACGCCGTCGGTGATGTACGGGCCGAATCGGCCTTCCTTCACCACGATGTTCTTCTCCGAGACCGGGTCCGGGCCGAACTCGGCCAGCGGCGGCACCGCGGAACGTGCGCCACGCTGCTTGGGCTGCGAGTAGATCTCCAGCGCCTGTTCCAGCGTGATCGTGAAGATTTCCTCTTCCGTGCCGATCGAACGGGAGTCGGTGCCCTTCTTCAGGTACGGGCCGAAGCGGCCGTTCTGCACCGTGATCGGGGTGCCTTCCGCGTCGGCGCCCAGCACCCGGGGCAGGCTCATGAGCTGCATCGCCTCGTCAAGGGTGATGGAATCAACCGTCATGGACTTGAAGAGCGAACCCGTGCGCGGCTTGGCCTTGACGGGCTTCTTCGGCGGCTTGGGCTTGCCGTTCTTGTAGTACTCCACCGGCTGGTTGGCCAGCTGTTCCTCGGTCATCTCCGGGATGACCTCGGTGACGTAGGCGCCGTAGCGGCCGTTTTTGGCCACCACCGTGTGGCCGGTGTGGGGATCGTGGCCCAGGACGCGTTCCTCCGGGGCCGCCGTCTCCATGAGCTCGATGGCCTTGGCGGGCGTGAGCTCGTCCGGAGCCAGGTCCTCGGGCACATTGGCGCGCGCCGACTCCACCACTTCACCGGTCTTGGCGTCGATGGTGGGGATGGAGCTTTCCAGGTACGGGCCAAACTTGCCCACGCGCAGGGTGATGCCTTCGGCGATCGGCACGGAGTTGATCTCGCGGGCATCGATTTCACCGAGGTTGTTCACGATACTGAGCAGGCCGGGATCGGAGTCTTCACCGTAGTAGAAGTGCTTGAGCCAAGCCGCGCCCACGGCCTGGCCGTTGGCGATCTTGTCCAGATCGCCTTCCATGTCAGCCGTGAACTCGTAGTCCACATAGTCCGTGAAGTGCTGCTCAAGCAGCCGGATCACCGAGAACGCGATCCAGCTCGGCACCAGGGCCGAACCCTGCTTCCGGACGTAGCCGCGGTCCTGGATGGTGGAGATGGTGGAGGCATAGGTGGACGGGCGTCCGATGCCCTTCTTTTCGAGCTCCGCCGTGAGGGAGGCTTCCGTGTAGCGCGGCGGCGGCGAGGTGTCGTGGCCGATCGCGACGATTTCGGAGGCGCTCAGCGCGTCGTCCTTGGCCACGTTGGGCAGGCGGCGGGCTTCCTCGGAGTCGTCGTCTCCGCGGCTCTCGTCCTTGCCTTCTTCATAGGCGGCCAGGAAGCCGGGGAAGGTGATGACGGTACCGGAAGCCGAGAATTCGGCGTCGCGGCCGTCGCTCGCCACGGCACCCAGGCGGATGGTGGCGGTGGATCCCTTGGCATCGCCCATCTGGGAGGCAACGGTGCGCTTCCAGATCAGCTCGTAGAGGCGGAATTCATCGCCGCTGAGCTGGCTGGCCACCTGGGCCGGCGTGCGGAACGAGTCACCGGCGGGACGGATGGCCTCGTGGGCTTCCTGCGCGTTCGCTGCCTTGCCGGTGTATACGCGGGGCGACGCCGGGATGTACTCGGGGCCGTAGAGCTCAGAGGCTTGGCGGCGGGCGGCCGTGACGGCTTCGTCGCTCAGCGCGGAGGAGTCCGTACGCATATAGGTGATGTAGCCGTTTTCGTACAGGCGCTGGGCGACCTGCATGGTGCTCTTGGAGGAGAAGCGCAGCTTGCGGCCGGCTTCCTGCTGCAAGGTGGAGGTGGTGAACGGGGCTGCGGGCCGGCGCGTGTACGGCTTGGTGTCGACGGAGCGGACGCGGAAGTCCGCGGTCTCCAGCGCAGCCGCCAACGAGGTGGCCAGCTCCTCGTTGAGGTGCACGGCGTTGGAGGAGGTGAGCACGCCGTCGTCGTTGAAGTCGCGGCCGCTGGCAACCTTCGCGCCGTCCACGGCAGCAAGCTTGGCCTTGAAGGACGCCGAACCCGTGCCGAACTGGCCGGTCAGGTCCCAGTAGGACGCGGACTTGAAGGCCATGCGTTCGCGTTCGCGGTCCACCACCATGCGGGTGACCACAGACTGCACGCGGCCGGCGGACAGGCCCCGCGCCACCTTGCGCCACAGCACCGGGGAGATCTCGTAGCCGTAGAGGCGGTCCAGGATGCGCCGGGTTTCCTGGGCGTCCACCAGTGCGGTGTCGACGTCGCGCAGGTTGTCCATGGCACGGTGGATGGCTTCTTTGGTGATTTCACCGAAGGTCATGCGGTAGACGGGAACCTTGGGCTTCAGGACCTCCAGGAGGTGCCACGCGATGGCTTCGCCTTCGCGGTCCCCATCGGTTGCGAGGTAGAGCGCGTCGGCGTCTTTCAGCTGGGCCTTGAGCTCGGCAACCTTTTTCTTCTTGTCCGGGGACACCACGTAGTACGGCTTGAAGTCGTTTTCGATGTCGACGGCGAACTTGCCAACCGAGGTCTTCTTCAGTTCTGCAGGGAGGTCCGAGGGCTGCGGGAGGTCACGGATGTGGCCGATGGAGGCCTCGACAATGAAGCCTTCGCCCAGGTACTTGGCGATGGTCTTGCTCTTGGCAGGAGACTCCACGATCACGAGTTTCTTACCGGTTTTGGCCTTGCTTGGCACGGTGCTCCTACAGAAAAAGATTTGCTCGGGCGATGTGCCCATATTGGCCTAGTTCACCATATTTTGCAGAATCCTGCGCATCCATGTGGAAAACCCGGGGCCCTGGCCGCCTGCTAGTTTCCGGGCGCCACCCGGTCATCCGGGATCATGGACCACAAGGTGGCGACCCTCTGCGCGCCGGCGGGAATCCGTGCCGGGTCCTCGAGTTCGTAGCTTCGCAGGAGCTCGAGAAGCTTCTCGGAAAGCTCGGCCCGCTGCTGGTCAGTCAGGTACAGCAGATTGCTGGACAACAACATCGAGGCGGGCTCCGCAGCGGCGTTGCCCTGCTGCCGCCGTTCCGCCCGGGCCCGGGCAAATGCCGTTGCGCGGCGCCGGAAAGCATCCAGTTCAAGATCGACGACGGCGATCTCCGGGTTCGCTGCGCTGCCGCCGGATTTGATGGTGAAGTCCGTTCCGGCCGCCTTCCAGCGCCGCTCCCGGGCGTCGCCGGACGTTTCCGCCGGAGCGACGATCCCCCATTTCCGCAGTGCCCGCAGGTGGTAGCTCATGGCACTGGGGGTCAGCCCGGTGCGGGCGGCGAGTTCCGTGGCGGTGTGGCTTGCCTGCGTGGAGTAGAGCTCCGAAATGACCTCCAGGCGGGCGGCGTGGGCGAGGGCTCGGATGGCTTTGGGATCGCTGATCTCGACCGTTTTCTCAGGCCGTTTCCGGCGGGCGGACGTTGCCGCGGTTTCCCCTTGCTGGCTGTCTGGAATCACCTGATCAGTGTAGCCAGCGCCCTGGCTGCCCAAGGTCTACTGCCCGTCCGGGAGCAGGAAACCGTCGCGCACCAGATTGGCGACATCGCCCAGCAGGCCTGCGCGGAAGGCCTGCGGATCGAAATCCTCGCCGCCGCCCAGCAGCGCAACAAGGGCTCCGATGATCTGGCTGACGGAGAGCTCGCCGTCGCACGCAGAGACGAAGCCAGCGAGCTCCGTGCTCAGCAGGTTGGTACGGCGCAGGCCGGCTCCCTGGCGCAGGAGGATGACGCCCGGGTGTTCCGCGCCGGGGCGCTGGTGGCGTTCCTCCGTGACGTCCTCGGCGACCACCAAGTGGGCCTCCGCGAGGTGGTGGGCGGCCAGCCAGTCGGCGCGCTCCACGGAGGCGCCAAGGTGCGGTCCCACGGGCTGCTCAATGGGGTAGGTGATTTCCTCGAAGCGGCTGATGGCGGCGTTCCCGGCATCTACGGGGTTCCCGGCATCTGCGGGGCGGCGGAGCCAGATCATGCCGAAGCCGATGCCCTCCACCTCGCGCGAGGCGAAGTCCGCCAGGTAGGCGGCGTACGACTCCTGGTAGTGGCTGCGGTCCCGGGATTCCGAGGCGTCCTGTAGCCAGGTTTCCGCGTACAGCTCAGGGCCCACCTGCTCGCGCTGGATGAACCAGGCATCGGTGCCGGAACCATCCAGCCAGGACTTGGGCCGCTCGCTCCACTGCGTGCCTGCCGTGATTTCCCAGTTGCCGAGCATCTGGGCCGTGCCGCCGGGAGCCAGGACGCCGGACAAGCTCCGGACCAGGCTGGCCACGATCTCATCGCCCGGCAGTCCGCCGTCGCGGTAGGTGAACTGCTCCGACGCGGACTCGCCGGTGCTGCGCGGGGTGATCACGAAAGGCGGGTTGGAGACCACCAGCCCGAAGCGCTCCCCCTCCACAGGTTCCAGCAGCGATCCCAGGCGCAGGCTGACACGGGCGTCCAGGTTTCCGGGGTCCAGGTGCAGCGCCTCCGCGTTGAGCAGGAGGTTAAAGCGGGTGAAGGCGAGCGCCCGCTCGGAAATGTCCGTGGCGGTGACGTGCTCGCAGTGGTGCAGCAGGTGGAAGGTCTGGATGCCGCAGCCGGTGCCCAGGTCCAGGGCGCGTTCGGTGTGGCGCCGGATGGTGGTCTGCACCAGTGTGGTGGAGGCCTGCCCGATTCCCAGCACATGGTCATGGCGCAGCACACCGGCCCGCTGGTGGGCCGCCAGGTCGCTGGAGACCCACAGCTCCGCGCCTCCGCTGCCGTCTTCATTGGCATCCCAGCCGTAGGGGCGCAGATCCGCCTTGGCGGCGACAGCGCCGTCGTCGTCCAGCTGGGCCAAGCCCAGCTCCAGCAAACCCGCGGTGCGGATCCCAGGGAGGGCGGCGTCGATCTCTTCCGGAGGCTGCGGGACGGCGAGGAGCCACAGGCTGACGACGGCCGCGAGCGCACGGGCGGCCGGATCGGCCGTGACGGCTTGCCGGGCGGCGATGAGTGCGGGGATCAGCTGGTCCCGGTTGAGCGCCGAGGACGCGGCGGCGCCCAGGAAATCGGCGACGCCGTCCACCGTGTAGCCCACGGCACGGAGGTCCGCGGCGAGCCCCGCGAGCAGCCCCGGGAGGTCGCTGCGCGGGGCGTCGGGGATGTTGCCGGTGGCGAAAAGGCTTGCAGAATCAGTCACCCTGCCAGTCTATTGCCGGGGATCGCGGCCCCGGACCGGGCAATGCCCCTATGTGGATAAGGGCCCGGCGGGCCGGAGCAGGTAGCGTTGAAGCATGGCTTTCCTCCCCTCCACATGGCGCCGCGCCGCCCTGCTCGCCGTCGCGGCCGGCACGCTCGCGGCAGCAACCGGCTGCCAGGCGCCCGGCAGCATCACCGATGCCGATGTCCCCGCATGGAAGGCCAAGACCCTGCCGGCCGCCAGCGGCATCGTGCTGGAGGATGCCGGGAAGATCCTCAACCGGGACCCCCTCGTCAAGGACGCGGCCAGGGTCAGCGCCGGGAACTACACCCTCACCATGGCCTGCGACGGCGGCGGGAAGGTCTTCTTCGCCGTGTCCTCCGCGGGCAGCCAGATCGCCGATGCCGGGGCGGCCTGCAACGGCAGCCTCGAAACGGTCAAGATCAAGGTGGCCACGAGCGGGCCACTGAGCATCAGCACCTCAAGCGTGGACGCACCCCTGATCTTCGCCTACCAGCTGGTTCCCGCCGCCTGACGGCCTTTCCGCGCAGGTGCCCTTCCCTGCGGCCTTCTGCGGCGAGCCTTCCGGGCGTAGTCTCAAGCCATGTCCGCCATCGGGGGACGGTTGGTGCACCATGCCCTGCTTCCCATGCTTGCGCTGCTGCTGATCATGGCTGCCCCGGGCTGTGAATACTCCACCGAATACGACGAGCCGCGTCAGTCTGCCAGCGGGCCGGCGGAGGCACCGCTCCCTGTCCTGCGGGAGCAGAACAGGCAGCAGGTGCTGGCACAGCTCAGTCCCGGACCGGACATCGGCCGCCTCGTGGGCGGCGTCTTCGGGCGCCTGGACGGCGCCTCGAACGACGTAACCGCAGTTCCAGTGGAGGCAGGCAGTTTCGTTCTGACAGGAGCATGCAGCGGAGCGGCGACGGCACGGTTCCTGCTCAGCCAGGAGCTGGGAATCGTTGCCGGGCTTCCCGTGCAGTGTGGCGCGCCTCTGAGCATCATGCTCGACCTTGTGGCGGGGAGTGCGGCCATCTCCATGGAGTCAACGGATGCGCACCTGGCCGCGATGGGCGGAGCATGGCTGGTACGGGCCCCGGCAGGAGCCCCGGCACCGTTCCCCCTGCCGAGGGATGCTGCCGTTCGGCGGTGGGCCGCGGGCATCCTCGGCGAGCCCGGCCCCTACCAGCGCCTCGTCGTCGGGGATCTCAACGGCCCCACGGTGGTCCCCGACGGCGCGGCGGACGCAACGTTCGACGTAATCCTGGCCTGCCAGGGCCACCGCAAGGTCAAGCTCACCTTCACCAACCAGGTGTCCGGGGCCGTCATCGCCACGGACACCATGGGCTGCACGGGCGTCCGGACGATCCGCGCGGCGGTGGACAGCGGCGGCTTCTTCCTGCGTCTCGAGCCGGAGGACGGCGGGCCCGGGGACGGGTCGGGAGCAGCCAGCACCGGTTCAGGGATGTTCGGATACCGGATCGTTCCCGTGACGCCCCGCCCCTGATGGGCCGGAATTCATGTCCGGACAAGGCGCCGCTGACGGGCTTTTGGCCGCCGAAGGCCAGGCGTAGAGTCATCACATGGGCAGCCCGGGCGCCCGGAAGGTGCGGTCTGGACGGCTGGCGAGCGCCGCCGTCGTGATTCTGCTTGGGCTCTGCGCCCCGCTGGCCGCGTGCGAATACATCGACGACGGCGGGAGGCTGACTCCCAGCCCTGCCGCACGGTCGTTCACGGATGCGGTGCTGCCGCGCGACCCGGAGCTGGGGCGGACGGTCACGGGGGACAAACTGGACGCCTGGGCACGGGCGGTGGTGCCGGATGCCCAGGGGCAGTCGTTCTATGACAGCCGCGGGCTCGTGAACGCCGGGGAGTCGCGCACCGAACAAACCGTACAGCTTCCCGGCGGCACCTACGCCGTGTCCCTGGCCTGCCGGGGGACGCGGCGGGCATCGTTCGTGGTGAAGAACGGCGACGCGGCACTGGTGGAGCTGACGCTGGACTGCGCCAACACTCGCGTGAACGTGCTGCAACTGGCCAGGGATGCCGTGCTGGCCATCACGGTGTCGGCGAACAGCGACGCGAACTTCGCCTACCGCGTCAGCCGGCTCTAGCCTGCTCAGGCGGCGGCGCAGCCTCCGGGGCAGCGCAGGGTCTCCGGGCTGGAGGCGCATTCGGCGCAGTACAGGGTCAGGGTCCGGCAGCTGAGGTTGGAACAGTTCTCGAACTTGTTGGTGGGCGCGGCGCAGCGCACGCATTCGCCGATGGTCTTGGCGTCCTCGCTGAATTCGACGTGCATGCGCTTGTCGAACACGTACAGCGAGCCCTCCCAGAGTCCCTGGTCCTTGAACGTCTCGCCGTAGCGGACGATGCCGCCGTCGAGCTGGTAGACCTCCTTGAAGCCGCGGTTTACCATCAGGCTGGAGAGGACTTCGCAGCGGATGCCGCCGGTGCAGTACGTGACCACCGGCTGGTCCTTGAGGTCGTCGTACTTGCCGGAATCGAGTTCCTTGATGAAGTCGTGCGTGGTGGCGACGTCCGGAACGATCGCGTCCTTGAACTTGCCGATCTGCGCTTCAAAGGCATTGCGGCCGTCGAAGAACTTCACTTCCTGTCCGGCCGCCTTCTTCGCTTCCAGCATGGCGTGCAGTTCCTCCGGCTGGAGATGCGTGCCGCCGCCGACAACGCCGTTCCCATCCACCTTCAGCTCGCCCGGGGCGCCGAAGGACACGATCTCGTCGCGCACCTTGACGCTCAGGCGCGGGAAATCGGCGGCGCCGCCCTCGGACCACTTGAAGTCAATGCCGTGGAAACCCTTGTATTCGCGGGTGGTCTTGACGTACTGCTTCATGTTGTTCAGCTCGCCCCCCACAGTGGCGTTGATGCCGTCCGGGGAGATCAGGATGCGCCCGGTGAGGCCGAGCTTCTCGCACAGGGCACGCTGCCAGAGCCGCACCGCATCAGGGTCGGCGATCGGGGTAAAGCCATAGAAGAGCACAATTCGGTTCAAAGCCACGTATTTAAGGGTACTGGGTGGGGGAAAATCCGTGTGTCGGAGCCCCTGCCGGGCGCCCGAAGCTGGTGCCCGAAGTGTTAACGCAGCCGTTACTGGCGGCCCTCTGTTGCGAAGTGCGGCGCTGGCATAGTCTCTCTACATGAGTCCAGACGCCTTGGTTGAAGACATCGCGCACCTCCTGGAGGTCTGGGTGGCCGGCTGGTCCGGTTGCCGGGGCTACGAGACGCGCAAAGAGGGACGTTTCGAGGCAGCACTGCGCGCAGACAAGACCGGCGATTGGGAGTACTTCGCGCATGATCCTTCGGACAGCGAATTCGCCGAACTGGCTGCCAGGACATCGGAAGCCCCTACGCGCATCCTCACCATCCTGACCAACGACGTCGCCCGCTACAGCTACCTGGCCGGGCAGCATGGGCTGAACGTCACCTCGGCCTCCCAGACCATGATGATCGTGGACATGGAAACACAGGATGCCGAGGACCCATGGCTGCCTGACGATGACCTGGAACTGGCCACCTCCGAGGCCAACGGCGTGCACCATGCCGTGGTCCACTCCGGCGAACAGGTGGCCGCGAGCGGCCGGGTCTATGTGGTCAACGGGACCGCGGTGTTCGACAAGATTGTCACGGAGCCCGCCTTCCAGCGCCGCGGGCTGGGAAGTTTCATCATGAAGGCGCTCGCAGCGCAGGCCTTCGAGCACGATGTCCAGAACGGCCTCCTGCTGGCATCCCTGGACGGGCAGAAGCTCTATTCGCACCTCGGCTGGAAGAACGTCTGCCATGTGCTGATGATTTCAACCACCGGGGGCGAGGGAGCCGACCTGTCCGTGGCGTAGCTGTAGCGATGGGGTGATCGTCCAGCGCGGCGGTGGCTCCCGTGCGGTGACTCCTGCGGCGCTGGCGGCTCCGGCGCGGTGACAGAATGAACAGGTGGCCGCACGCGACTCGCTGATCTCCCTCCTGGGCCGTACCCCGGACCCTGAGCAGCTCCGTCATGTCCGCACCATCCCCGCCCGGGAGGCCGTCCACGAGCCATGGCCGGCCTGGGCCCACCCGGACGTCATCGCCGCCTACGGCACCCTCGGAATCCACGAACCGTACCGGCACCAGACCGAGGCCGCGGAACTGGCCCACTCCGGACAGCACGTGGTGATCGCCACCGGGACAGCGTCCGGCAAGTCCCTCGCCTACCAGCTCCCGGCCTTGGATGCGATCCACCGTTCCGAACTGCGCGTGCTGTCCGAGCCTGGAAAGTTCCACGACGACGGCGCCGTAACCCTGTACCTGTCCCCCACCAAGGCCTTGGCCGCCGACCAGCTGGCCGCCATCCGCGCCCTGAAGCTGCCCACGGTCCGTGCCGAAACCTACGACGGGGACACCGACCCTTCGTCCCGGCGCTGGATCAGGGACCACGCCAACTTCATCCTGGCCAACCCCGACATGCTGCACTTCGGGATCCTGCCCAACCACACCTGGTGGGCGCGGTTCTTCCGACGCCTGCGCTATGTGGTCGTGGACGAAGCACACAGCTACCGGGGCGTGTTCGGTTCACATGTGGCCAATCTGATGCGCCGGCTCCGGCGGATCTGCGCCTACTACGGGGCGGGGACCTCCTTCCCGGAACCGGTGTTCATCGCTGCGTCGGCAACAGCATCCGACCCCGCCACGTCCTTCGGCCGGCTCATCGGCGCCCCGGTCAGGGAAGTCTCGGAGGACTGCTCGCCGCATGGTTCCACCACGGTGGCGTTCTGGGAACCGGCCTTGACCGAGCTCAAGGGCGAAAACGGTGCCAAGAACCGCCGGACGGCCGTTGCCGAAACCGCGGACATCCTGGCCAATCTTGTCTCCTCGCGGGTCCGCACCATCGCCTTCATCAAGTCGCGGCGCGGTGCCGAGACCATTTCGTCCATCGCCAAGAGACTGCTGGACGAGGTCGACCCGAGCCTGCCCGGGCGGGTGGCGGCCTACCGCTCCGGTTACCTGCCCGAGGAGCGCCGCGCCCTGGAGCGGGCCCTGCGGTCCGGTGAGCTGCTGGGCGTTTCCAGCACCTCGGCGTTGGAACTGGGCATCGACATCTCCGGCCTCGACGCCGTGCTCGTGGCCGGATGGCCGGGAACCCGGGCGTCCCTCTTCCAGCAGATCGGCCGGGCCGGCCGGGCCGGGCAGGATGCCATCGCGGCCTTCGTGGCCAGCGACGACCCCCTGGACACGTACCTGGTGAACCATCCGGAAGCGATCTTCGATGTCTCCGTGGAAGCGACCGTGTTCGATCCCGGCAACCCGTATGTGCTGGGACCCCACCTGTGCGCGGCGGCGGCCGAAGTGCCGATCGGGCCGGCCGAACTGGAGCTGTTCGGTCCCTCCGCCGAGGGCCTGCTGGGGCAGCTCGTGACCCAGGGGTACCTGCGGAAGAGGCCCGCAGGCTGGTTCTGGACGCATCCGGAAAGCGCCGCGGCCATGGTGAACCTGCGGGCCGACGGCGGCGGTCCGGTGAGCATCGTGGACTCCGAAACCGGGTCCCTGCTGGGGACCATGGATTCGCCCCAGACCCACTACCAGGCGCACACCGGGGCCGTGTACGTACACCAGGGCGAGAGCTACATCGTGGAGGACCTGAATGAAGGCGACCACTGCGTGATGGTCCGCCGGGCCAATCCCGATTTCTACACGACGGCCCGGGACGTAACCCAGATCGAGGTGCTGAAAACTCTCCGGACGGTGGAATGGGGGGACGTCGCGGTTCACTTCGGTGAGGTGAAAGTGACAACACAGGTGGTTTCCTTCCAGCGCAAGGCCTTGGTATCGAACGAGATCTTGGGCGAGGAGCCCCTGGAGCTCGGGGCCCGGGACCTCTTCACCAAGGCAGTTTGGTTCGTGGTGCACAACCGCTCCCTGACGGGGGCTGGACTGGTCGAGGCACAGTTCCCCGGCGCCCTGCATGCCGCGGAACACGCCGCAATCGGGCTGCTCCCCCTGGTCGCCTCGAGCGACCGCTGGGACATCGGCGGGGTCTCCACGGCCATCCACGCCGACACCGGGGTACCGACGATCTTCGTGTACGACGGCCACCCGGGCGGCGCCGGCTTCGCCGAACGGGGCTTCGAGAAGGCCAAGGTGTGGCTCACGGCCACCCGCGACGCCATCCGCTCCTGCGAGTGCGACAACGGCTGCCCCTCCTGCGTGCAGTCACCCAAGTGCGGAAACAAGAACAACCCACTGGACAAGGCAGCCGCCATCACGCTGATCGACGTTTTCCTCAAGGACGCCGTGTAAGCAACACAGTAGGCTCGCGCGCCGGGCGGCAGTGGTGTTTGTTAGGGCGGCGGTCCCGCCCTGGCCCGGCCCGTGGCCACCCCGAAGGGTGAATGCTGCGCCATCTGCGTCCGGACTTCGACGATCTCGCCGCCGACCACGGTGCAGGAGAGCAACGCGGCACTGTGGCGGTTGGCCACAGTGGCCGCGATGGAGCAGGGATCGCCCCGAGTGATCCCCCGCGCGGCATCAGCCCCAGCCAGGGCAGCCAGATCCGCCGCCGAGGCCGCCCTTGAAGCCATCACCCCGGCTTGGGCAAGCAGCAGCACACCGGCCGTCATAAGCATGACCACAATTCCCAGAGCGGCGGCCAGGATGGTTCCCGAACCGCGTTCCGCCTGGCCGGCATCCAGGCGCCCGGGACAGGGGCCGGAGTCCTGGTCCGGGCCCGGGCTCTGGCCACGCGCGCCGCGATTCATGCGGCCACTCCTTGCCAGCCCCAGGTCCGGTCCAGTGCCTTGAGTTCATCGGCACCGGCCTCCCTCAGGACCGGAAACGGAACGCTCCGACCCAGGGGATACACCTGCGCGGCCGAGGCTTCCGGGGTCTCCCCGCGGGCCGATGCGGACGCCGAGAGCGTCCACGGGATGACGGAGCCGAGGGGCCCGGGAACCCTCGCCGACGCGGTGACGGTCACCCACTCGCCGTCGGCCGCAACCACCGCCGTGGCGCCCTGTCCGGCAAGGCGCCGGACGACGTCGTCGATGATTCCGGTGCTCTCGCCGCGCGCCAGGGCGCGCGCGCCCGCCCGCGCAGCTTCTTCCAAACGGAACTGCATGACGCCTGCTGCGGAACCGGCCAGGAGGAAGGCGAGCAGAAGCAGGACCGCGGGCAGGGCCACGGCGAACTCGGCGGTGACGGCGCCCCGGTCCTTCCCCGGACCAGGGTGCCTGGCCGCGGCGGCGGGCCTGGGCCGGGCCGCACGCCTGCCGTTCGGCGCGGTCATGGCAACGAGAGGGCCGTGCGGATAAGGTTCAGCAGGAATCCGCGGACTTCGTCGCTGCGCAGAATGACCACCAGCAGGCCGGCAAAACCGACGGCTGCCAGCGTGGCAATTGCATATTCGGCCGTGGCCATTCCCAGCTCGGATCCGGTGAGCCGTGCGCGGCTGCGGACAGTGCGGCCTGCGCCCTGTCCGCCAGGCTGCTCGACTGCCTGGGCCGGGGATGAGCCGGGTCGGAGTTCAAGGATCGCGGCCAGCCCCGGCGAGGAGGCCGTCCTTGGTGCGATGGCGGACCTCGCCGGAATTCCGAGTCCGGACGGCGCCGTGTGCTGCCTTTCGCCCTGGGCAGGCAGCGTGGCTGAAGGGACGGACAGGGCCTTGGCTGTGGATTGCATGATGTTCCTTTCGTTGGGTGCCGGCGCTACTGCCGGTACTTCTTTGACTCTTCCTCGGCGAAGCCGTGCAGCTGAAGCCACGGATTCGCCTAAGTGGAAAACTGACAGGGCCGGAGCATGTGGAGGGGAACTCGCCGCGGCCGGCTCAGCCGCCCGGCAGCATGGCAATGAGGACCGGAACCACGCCGAGGCACAGGAAGGCCGGGAGGGAGCACAGGCCTAGGGGGATGACGAGCTTCACGCCCAGGGCAGCTGCCCGCTTCTCCGCGGACCTGAACTGTTCCCGCCGGTCCCGGGCTGCCTGCGCGTAGAGGATGGCCGCCGAAGGGGCACCGGTGAGGGCCGCGAAAGCGAGGGCGTCCTTCAGGCGCAGGACCTCGGCGGTCTGCGCGGCGGAGCTGCGCCACGCCGTTTCCCAGTCGGCGCCGATGGCCAGGGCGCCAACGACCGGGTGAAGGGACCGGCCGAGTGGCGGCGCAGCACACGCCGCGATCAACTCCAGGGCCCTCCCGATCCCCGCCCCGGCGTCGAGCATCGCCGCGATGAGTTCAAGCATCATCGCGGTGTCGCGCAGGCCGTCCCGATGGCCTCCGCGCGCGCCCTGGGATCCGGCAGATTCCGTGCCGCCGGCCGGGGGCGCAGCGGCCGGCCGGCCCATTGATTCCATGACCAGGCGGCCACGGCTCCCGCCCGGGCCGGTGAGGGCCAGCACGGCTGCAACAGCCAGCAGGAGGGCCACGGCAAGCGCGGGAGCGGCTCCGGTCATCACGGTCCGCCCGCCGCGGAGCTGACCAGCCGCGTGGACCATACCCTTCCGGCCACGGTAAGGACCACGCCCGCCACGAGTGCGGCGACGCCCACGGCGTTGCCGAGCAGGATACCCAGCGGATCCACTCCGAGGACCATGCCCAGTCCAAGGCCCAGGACAGGCAGCCAGCTCAGCAGCCGCACGGTGGCTTTGGGTCCGGCGAGCGCTGTTTGCCGGGCAGCATCGGCGTCGTCCTCGGCTTCAAGTTGTGCGCAGAACCGCGTGAGGATGTCCGCCAGCGGGCAGCCGCTGGTTTCGGCAACATCGAGGCAGGCCGCGAGCTCGCCCCAGATCCGCCGCTCGGCCCTGCTTTGCTGTGCCGTGGAGCCGCCGCGCTGCGCGAAGGCAGGATCCAATGACCCCCGGATGGCGTCCGCTGTTGAGGCTCCGAGGGCCGAGGCCGCTCTCGCTGCGGCGAGGACGTCCAAGGATGCCTGCGACAGGCGGGCGGATGCGGCCGTCACCGAGGGCCGGCCGCGGGTCCCGCCCGCTGGCACTCCAAGGGAACCATCACCGCTGGCCGTACGCTCCTCTCCTGCGTGGACGATCCATAGTTCCGCCCACAGCTTTGACGGCGACCGTCCGCCACGCAGAAGGGCAGCGAGCTGCTGGACGAGGACCATCAGGGGCAGCGTCTCCTGCCGTCCCCGTGTCCCTCGCGCCCACGGTGTCCTGCCACCGTGGGCGGCAACACCACGGAGGGCACGCCGCACCCGCAGGGCCCGGCCACGGCGATGGCCCACAACAAGCCAGGCTGTGGCCGCCAGCACCAAGACCAGAAGGACCGTCATGCGGTCTCACCGGCCCCGGCCTTGGCCCCCGGGGCAGCCGGAGCAAACCCGCCGGCAGGTTCCGGCCCTTCCAGCCCTGGCATCCCGGCCAGCCCCTCCGGCTGTTCCAACCCCTCCGGATCCAGCTCCAGCTTTGCTGCGAGCCTCCCCCACGCAGGGCCTGCCTGCACCCGGCCCCCGCGCAGTTCCAGGGCCGGAACCACGGCCTGGCCCGCGGCATCGTCGGTCAGGAGTCCGATGGAGGCCACGGCACGGCCGCGGGCCGTCCGTTCCACGTGGATCACGGCGTCGAGGGCACTGGAGACCTGCAGCCGCACGGCGTCCTGGCTCAGACCGGCGAGGGCACCGAGTGCCACGAGGCGGGCCGGCACGGCCTCGGCCGTGTTGGCATGGATCGTCCCGCCTCCGCCGGTGTGGCCGGTGTTGAGGGCCGTCAGCAGCTCGCGGACTTCCGCGCCCCGGCATTCGCCCACGATCAAACGGTCCGGGCGCATCCTCAAGGCCTGCCGGACCAGCTCGCCAAGATCCAGCGCACCGCCGCCTTCGAGGTTCCCGTGCCGTGATTCCAGGGACACCACATGGGGGTGGACGGGGTTCAGCTCCGCGGCGTCCTCGATCAGGACCAGCCGTTCCTCCGGCCTGCTCAGGCCAAGCATGGTGGACAGCAGGGTGGTCTTTCCTGATCCTGTGGCACCGCTGATCAGGAAGCTCAGCCTTCGCTGCATGACCGCACGCAGGACTCGCTCCACGAGCGGACCGAACATGCCGCCGGCCCGCAGCTCCGCCAGGGTGAACACCTCTTCGCGGCGAATGCGGATGGACAGCAGGGTGCCGGCGGTGGAGATCGGCGGCAGCACGGCATGGACCCGGTAGCCGCCGTCGAGCCTGACATCCACGCAGGGCGAGCCGTCGTCCAGGCGGCGGCCACCGGCCGCAACCAGCCGCGCTGCCAAGGCCCTGATCTGGGCCTCGCTCTCAAAGTGGACCGCGGACTGCTCCAGTCCGTGCCCCCGGTCCAGCCACACGGACTGCGTTCCGTTGACGAAGATGTCCGTCACTGCCGGATCCCGTGCCAGTTGCTGCAAGGGCCCGAGCCCGTTGAGTTCGGCGCTGATGGACTCGACGGCGGCGAGCGCCCCCGCGGTGCCGAGCAGGCGGCCGCTGGCATGGACGGCCGCGGCCACCCGGGTGGGAGTGACGGGCCCTGTTCCTGCCATGACGGATTCGCGGACAGTTTCCAGCAGGACCGAGTCCAGGCGCTGGCCCTGGCGGCGCCGTGGCCCGGAACCGGGCAGGCCCGCGCCCACCCCCAGCCCGTTCATGGCGCGTCCCCGTCGAGCAGTTCGAGGACACCGGCGGCGAAGCGCCGGACCGGCTTGCGGCGGCCCAGCTCCAGCAGGCGGCCCAGCTCGGCGGCGGTGCCCGTGCCCCGGATGTCGGGAAGGACGCCGTGCAGCGGCATCCCCAGGGATTCGGCGATGAGCGCTGCGTCCATTCCGGCGCCGGTGTTGCCCCGGATGACGAGCCCGGTGTCCACGGGAGGCAGCTCATTCAGCAGCCGTGCGGCGGCCACGGCCGACTTCAGCTGGGCCGTGGCCAGCAGCAGGATCCTGTCGCAGTCCCAGGCGAACGTCCGCAGCGAGTCGGTGCCTCGGCCGATGTCGACGATGACCACTTCAAAGCCGCGGCGGGCGGCGTCCATGACCGCAGCCACGGACGCGGAGTCCACGGCGGGTGGCCGTTCCCTGGTTCCGGGCCAGGAGAGGAAGGAGAAGCCGCCGGCAACGGGTAGGGAGTCGGACAGCTGGACGGCGTCGATGCTGCCCCGGGCTTCGGCGAGGTCGGGCCAGCGCAGCCCGGGGGTGTCCTCCGCGGCGAGGGTGAGCTCAAGGCCGCCACCCCAGGGATCGCCGTCGATGAGCAGGGTCCGGGCGCCATGTCCGGCCGCTGCCTGGGCCAGCCAGGCTGCCGCTGTGCTTGCCCCGGCACCGCCGCTGCCGCCGGTCAGCCCGAGCACATGCCCTCCCGCTTCCGGGGACCGGGCGGCGCTGAGATGCTCCGCTAGCCATGCCGCGGCGTCCGGCAGAAGCGCCACACGCTCGGCACCCAGCACGGCCGCGAGCTGCCAGATGTTTGCGTCATCGCCGCTCACGCCGAGCAGGACGGCAGGGGCACGCCGGCGCGGAGGGAGTTCGCGGACATCGCTGCCGATCAGCACGACGGCAGCGCTGTCCCAGCCTGCGGCGGCCTGGGCGGCGTCCGCAGCGGTCCGCAGGCTCCCTCCGGCCGCGGCCACGATGCGTTCCATTTCATCGCGGAGGTAGCTGTTGCCCGTGACCAGAAGAATCTCGCCCGACGCCGGAGGCAGCCACGCGCCCGGGCCGTCCCGGCCGCCGTCGCTGCTTCCACGGATGCCGTCATGGGTGGTGCCGCCGCCCATGGCGCCGCCGGGTTCCCGCTGCTGGAGGTGTCGCCTTCTCATGCAGCCAATGTCGCCGACGGCGGCATGCCGGGAACAGCCGGAAACCCGCCTATGTGGACAACACGCCGCGAACCCGGCTGTGGAGGACGTGTCCGCCCCCGGCCAAGCACCAGCACAAGCACCAGCGCCCGCCCGGCCCAACCCAACAGAACAGAACAGGACAGCAGCTGTCCGCAATGCGCGCGCCGGCCGAGAGAGAGGCAAGGCATGATTGAGGCATGTACCTGCTGCTCGCCGCCCATGCCGACGGCGCAGCCATCCAGCGGGTCTCCCCTGCTGGCAAGGCCACAGCGGACGCGCGCCTGGTCAGCGAAGGCGATCTGCCCGCCGTCGTGCGTGAACTGGAAGCCCAGCGCCCGCGCTGGGTGTGGCATCGGACCCAGGACTGGTACCCGGCGCTCCTGGCGGCCGGCATCGAGCTGGAGCGCTGCCACGACCTCACCCTGTGCGGCGCCATCCTGGCCCATTCCGAATTCACCGCCCACACCGCCTACGCCCTGAACGCCGAGAAGCTCACGCAGGACGACGACTCCCAACCGCCGCGGGCCCTGCAGCCGCCCGCCGCGCCCGCCGAGCAGGGCGCCCTCTTCGAGGATCCCGGTCCGCGCCAGGCGCAGGCCGGCCTCGAGGAGCTCCGCACCGAATTCGCCGCCCATCAGCACGCCCTCGTCCAGGCACCCGCGGACAAGCAGAAAAGGCTCCAGCTGCTGCTGGCCGCCGAATCGGCGGCGGCGATGATCGCCGCGGAGATGCAGCATGCCGGCGTGCCGTGGCGGGAGCAGCTGCACGAGGAAATCCTGGCCGGCCATCTGGGCCCGCGCCCGCCGGCAGGCCACCGTCCGGCCAAGCTGGAGGCCCTCTGCGCCGAGCTGCGGAGCATCCTCAAGTCGCCCAATCTGAACCCGGACTCCCCGCAGGACCTCATGCGTGCCCTGCACCGGAACGGCATCGAGGTCAAGAGCACGCGGCAGTGGGAACTGCAGGAATCCAGCCACCCGGCCATCCAGCCACTCCTGGCCTACAAGAAGCTCTCGCGCCTGCACACCGCCAACGGTTGGACGTGGCTGGACGCCTGGGTGCGCGACGGGCGTTTCCGGCCCGAATACGTGGTGGGCGGCGTGGTGTCCGGGCGCTGGGCTTCGCGCGGCGGCGGGGCGCTGCAGATCCCGCGCAACATCCGTGGCGCCGTCCACGCCGATCCCGGCCATAAACTGATCGTCGCCGATGCCTCCCAGCTCGAGCCGCGTGTTCTCGTGGCACTCGCGCAGGACACCAAGATGGCCGAGGCCGCCCGCGACAAAGACCTCTACGCCGGCATCGCGGCCCAGGGCTTCGGCGGCGACCGGGCCAAGGCCAAGATCGCCCTCCTTGGCGCCATCTACGGCGCCACCACCGGCGAGTCGGGACGCCTCATGCCCCAGCTCGCCCGGACCTACCCGCGGGCGGTCGGCTTCGTGGAACAGGCGGCGCGCGACGGCGAGGCAGGCCGCACCGTCACCTCGCGGCTTGGCCGCAGCAGCCCGCCGCCATCGCAGGGATGGCTCCGCAGCCAGCGGTCCACGACGGCGGAGGAGCAGCGCCGCGCGGACAGCCTGGCCCGCACCCGCGGCCGCTTCACCCGCAACTTCGTGGTGCAGGGTTCCGCCGCGGACTGGGCCTCGTGCTGGCTGGCTGAATTACGACGGCGGCTGCGCGCGCTGCGTGCCGGGGGCTCGCCGACCGGGGAACTGGTGTTTTTCCTCCACGACGAAGTCATGGTCCATGCCCCGGACGATGCCGTGGAAGCATGCATCCGGGCCATCGAGGAATCCGCCAATGCCGCCAAGGAACTCCTCTTCGGCGCCATCCCGGTCGAGTTCCCGGTGAGCATCGCCGTCGTCGACTCCTACGACAAGGCGAAATAGCAGCCGCCGGACCGGCAGCCGAAGCCCGCCCCTTGCCCGCACCCCCGCGCCGTAGGACACTGGCCCCGTGGGATCCGACAGCCGCGACGCGCTGGGAACATACCTTGCTTTCCAGTTGACCGAACTGGAGGGCTACCTCCCCCTGATCGCGGCGGCCGACCAGGAAGCCATCCACGGCGCACGGCTTGCCCTGCGCCGCCTGAGGTCGGTCCTGAGCTGCTACAAGGAGATCCTCCCCAAGGTGCCCGGCCCCGTCCGCGAGGAGGTCAGATGGCTGGCGCGGTCCCTGGGTGAGGCCAGGGACGCATACGTGCTGGGCAAACGGATCGCCCTCTCCCTTGACGCGAATGGCTCATGGCGTGCGCCCGGCCCCCTGCACGCCTCGGTGGACGCCCTGATGGCCGCCAGCGGGCGCTCCGCGGCTGCCCTGGGCGCAGGAAAGCGCAGCCGCCGGGCGGTCCAGGCGGCCCGGGAGGCCCTGCTCGCCGGAAAGCGCAAGGGAAAGGGCAAGGCCTCCCACCGGTTGCGCCAGGACGGACGGAACCACACCCTGGATGAGCTGGCGCAGCGGCTGCAGACCCAGTGGGAAACGCTGCAGCTCAGCCTGGCCGCAGAGGCAACAGCCACCGACGAGGCGGAACGGAACACGCTGCTGCACCAGGCACGCAAGGACATCAAGTGCCTCAGGTATGCGGTGGAGGCCGCGGCCGAGGCCTTTGGTCCCACAGCGGCGGGGATCATCCAGCCGGCCATCGCCATGCAGCGGATCCTCGGCGAGCAGCACGACAGCGTGGTGGCCGGAGCATGGCTCGAGGCGCTTGCGGCCAGCCCGGGCGTGGACAGCTCGGACGCCGCGGAACTCCGGGCCATGGAGGCCCGCCGGCTGGCCGGCGCCGAGGCACAGTTCCGGGCCGCCGCCGTCGAATTTCCGGTTCCCGCGCCGCGCCGCGTCCTGCTGTTCTGAACACCCGCCTGCGCGCCCCGGGGGCACCGCGCAGGCGTGCCAGGCGCGCACCGCACCATAGCCCCGGAGAGCCTTCAAGGCCAGTCATATTCACCCGGATGAGCCGGTATGACCCCGGGGAGGTCATGTACCGTGCGGTAACTTCGTTTGCCCTGCGGCTTCCGCCTACTATCGCACTGTGGCGTCCGACACACGCGGATGCCGTTATGCAAGGAAGCATTAAGGGGGAGACTGCAGCTATGGCTGGCAAGTTCGAAATTCTCAAGGACAGCGACACCTCGTACCGGTTCCGGCTCACGGCCGCGGACGGAACAGTTGTGGCGGTGTCGCCGACGTTCAAGCACCTTCAGGGCGTGGTTGACGGCATCAACGCGGTCCGCGAAAACGCCGCCACGGGTCTCATCGTGGACCGCTCCGGCACGGAGCGCATGGCGGCCTAGCAGCATGAGCCGCACCGGCGCCCACAGCGGGCGCCGTGCGGCCCCAACGCCGGGCATCCGCGCTGTGCCGCCCCAACGCCGGCATCCGCGCCGTGCGGCCCCCGCACCAGCGCCCCGCGCCAGCCGGCCCCGCCGCTAGATATCGATCTCGAACAGCCGCTCTTCATCCCACGGAACCGTCCAGCCGAGCTCATCGAAGAGCCCGCTGAGGACCATCCCCGTGAAGCCCCACACCACAACGCCGTTGACGATGAAGCCCGGGCTCGTGAACGTCCGCCCGAAGCGGCTGATGGTCGCCGTGACGCGGTTGTCCGGATCCAGCAGATCCCGCACCGGCACCCGGAAGACCTGCGCCGATTCCCCGTAGTCCACTACGCGGACCGGCGACGGCGACGCCCACCACGCCAGCACCGGCGTCACCCTGAACTTGCTGCGGGCCAGCCCCAGTTCCGGGATGACGCCCAGAACCTGGACACCGCCGGCGTCGAGCCCTGTTTCCTCCACGGCCTCCCGCAGGGCAGCCGCCACCACCGAGTCGTCCCCGGGATCGACGCTGCCGCCAGGGAACGCCACCTGGCCGGGGTGGTCATCCAGGGTGTGTGCGCGTTCCAGCAGCAGGACGTCCAGGTCCGCGGGCGCGATGGGCCGCCCGGACTCGGCGGGGATGTCATCGAGCACGCCGAACAGCATCAGGACGGCCGCGGGCCTGTTCGTCTCCTCGCCCACTGCCAGCTGCGCCCAATGCTCTGAACGATGTTCCGCGCCCGCATCAAAGCGCGTAATCAGGCCTGCCAGGTCCTCGAGCGCCGTCACGAAGGCCTCCTCTGCGATTCCATCCGGATCTCCGCCGCGCGGTGCGTCTCGGCCAGCAGCTGCGCCAGAAGCGCCTCGTTGCCCGGGGCGAGCTCGTACTTGAGCAGCTTGGCAGCCTTGGCGGGGTCGGTCTCGCCGTCCCCGTAGCTGGGGCACAGCGTGGCGACGGGGCAGGCGCCGCAGGCGGGCCGGCGCGCATGGCAGACCCGGCGGCCGTGGAAGACCACCCGGTGGGAGAGCATGGTCCAGTCCTTGGGTTCGAACAGCTCCGCGACGTCGAATTCAATCTTCACGGGGTCCTCGGAGGCGGTCCAGCCGAAGCGGCGGGCGAGCCTGCCGAAGTGCGTGTCCACGGTGATCCCGGGGACCCCGAAGGCATTGCCCAGCACCACGTTCGCGGTTTTCCGCCCGACGCCGGGAAGCGTCACCAGGTCTTCGAGCCGGCCGGGCACCTCGCCGTCGTACTCGTCCACCAGGCGGGTGCTGAGCGCCAAGACGTTTTTCGCCTTGGCCCGGAAGAAGCCGGTGGGCTGCAGGATGGCTTCCAGCTCGGCGGGCTCGGCCTCGGACATGGCGCGGGCGTCCGGGTAGCGGGCGAACAGGATCTTGGTGACCTGGTTGACCAGCACATCGGTGGTCTGGGCGGACAGCACCGTGGCCACGACGAGTTCGAAAGGATTCCGGAAGTCCAGCTCGGCGTGCGCGTACGGGTACATCACGGCGAGGGCCTTGTTGATCCGGCGCGCCCGGCGCTTGAGGGCGAGCGGCGTTTCGGCTCCGTCGGCGGCCACGGGCGGGCTGCCTAGCCGCGTTCGATGTGGCTGAGGTCGCGCAGGACGCCCACCTTGCCGTCGGTGTCCTGGACGAGGAACTCGTGGCCGCGGTCTTCCAGGGCGAGCACCCAGCCGCCGGGTTCGATCGTGAAGACGGGCTCCCCGGTCTGCTCACTGACGGCCGGGCGGGGCTGTGCGACGGCGAACCAGAAGGCCTCGTAGGCAGGGGCGTGCCCGGATTCCTCGGGGCGGCTGGCGGGGTCCACGGTGGCGCCGATGGATTCGCTGACGGCCCGGGTGTCCGCGGAGACCACTGGCGTTGCCATGGTGGCCGCCAGCGGCTGGGGTGCGGCGGCTTCCGGTGCCGCCTCGGCAGGCTGGGCTGCTGCGGGATGGTCGACGACGGGCTCCGGGGTGACCGTTTGCGGGGCCGCGGACAGCGGGGCCGGGTGAACGGCCGCGGGCTGCGCCCCAGCCGGAGCAGGTGCTGCGGGAGGCACGACGGCGGCGGCCTGGGTGGCGGGGGCCGTGGGAGCGGCCGGGGCTGTGGAAGAAACCGGTGCGGCCTGGGTGGCCGGTGCGGTGCCGCCCGGCATTACCGGGCTCCAGGCTGCGGGCTTGCTTTCCTTGGGTGCCTTGGGGGCCTTGGGCGCCTTGGGGGCTGCCGGCTTGCGGCTGGGCACGGCGGCGTCGCGGGCCACCACATGGGCCGGGGTTTCGGCGCGGCCCTTGAAGTCGTCGCAGAGCCACGGCAGGCGCGTCGCGAAGACGGTGGCGAGCAGGAGTCCCAGTGAACCGACCAGTCCCAGGAGGGCGCTGCCGGTGAAGAACGAGGCCGTGGCGAGGAAGAACAGGGCCACGGCAAAGGAGGCGGTGACGGACGCGAACTGGTCCACTGACAGGGAACCGATGCGCACCACGGCGTCCGGCTGCAGGCGGCGGGCCACGAACAGGGCGGCCACGATCAGGGGCAGGATGATGCCGATGCCCAGGAAGAAGAGGTTGTTGACGTTCCACAGGTTGTAGCGCCCGCCGAGCATGGGCAGCAGGGAGGCGACAAAAAGGATCGCCGTGGACCCAAAGACGGTGAGGTCACGGATGGTGAAGGGGCCCAACACGGCATCGTACTTTGCAGGCGTAGTGGCACCTCCGGCTACTGGAGCGGTCCCAGCGGCACTTCCGGCTGCGGGAGGGGCTTCAGCGGCCAGTCCGCTTCCAGCTCCTGCTTCGGGGGCCGTTCCGTGCGGATCCGCACCTTTGTTCGGGCCTAGGCTGAGCTGGTTCATTGTGTATCTCCTTCGTGCGGCGGCGCCTTGCACGGGCTGGTCCGGCGGCTGCCACGGGCTGTTTCCCGCGGCGGGCCGGTGCCCGGTCGGTGCGTCTCAAGACTTCTTCAGCCTATGCCACGCCCCTGACAGTGTTCCAGCGGATGGACCCCTGATCCTCCAGGGGCGAAACCGGCGGCCCCGAATCTCCGAGCGCGCGGCCGCGGACGTCATGAAACGCATAATTCAGCGCCACAGCGCCATTCGGCGCTAAAAATCGACCGTTCACTGGCGGCTTTGTGACAAGGCACACGTAGGACCTCCCGAAGCGCTAGTGTTTATGGCGGACAGCACTCTGCGGAACTTCCGCGGGACCGCACGACGCCGTGACCCCGGCGGCGGTCCGGCCGGCGGCCTCCGCGCAGCAAAAGATCGATGAATAATGAGGTTCACCATGTCTCAGGACACCACCGGATCCCCGGCGCCCGCTGCAGCTACGTCGGCTGGACAGGAGCAGGCCCCGCACGTCGAAGCCCTCGAAAACCTTCTCCACGAGGACCGCAAGTTCGCCCCCTCGGAGGAATTCGCCGCCAACGCCGTCGTTTCCGCTGCCGACTACACCGAGGCCGCGGCGGACCGCCCCGCCTTTTGGGCCAGGCAGGCCCGTGAACTCCTCACCTGGGACAAGGCCTTCACTAAAGCCCTTGACTGGTCCAACCCGCCGTTCGCCAAATGGTTCGTGGGCGGCGAGATCAACGCGGCCTACAACGCGCTGGACCGCCACGTTGAAAACGGCCTGGGCGACCGCGTGGCCATCTACTTCGAAGGCGAACCCGGCGACACCCGCACATATACCTACGCGCAGCTGACCGAAGAGGTCAAGAAGGCCGCCAACGCCTTCGAATCCCTCGGCGTGGCCAAGGGCGACCGCGTGGCCGTGTACCTGCCCATGATCCCCGAGGCCGTCATCACCATCCTGGCCTGCGCCCGCATCGGCGCTGTGCACTCCGTGGTGTTCGGCGGCTTCTCCGCCGACGCCCTGCGCTCACGCATCGACGACGCCGAGGCCAAGCTGGTGGTCACCGCGGACGGCACCTACCGCCGCGGCAAGCCCAGCCCGCTCAAGCCCGCCGTGGACGAAGCCCTGTCCAAGGAAGGCCACACGGTCGAGAACGTGGTGGTGGTCAAGCGCAACGGCGAGACCGTCACCTGGGTCCAGGGACGCGACCTCTGGTGGGACGACACCGTCGGCGCCGCCGCAACGGAACACACCGCCGTCGGGCATGACTCCGAACACCCCCTGTTCATCCTCTACACCTCCGGCACCACCGGCAAGCCCAAGGGCATCCTGCACACCACCGGCGGCTACCTCACCCAGGGCGCGTACACGCACAAGGCCGTGTTCGACCTGCACCCGGAGACGGACGTGTACTGGTGCACCGCCGACGTCGGATGGGTCACCGGCCACTCCTACGTCGCCTATGCCCCGCTCATCAACGGCGCCACCCAGCTCATGTACGAGGGCACCCCGGACTCCCCGCACCAGGGCCGCTGGTGGGAGCTGATCGAGAAGTACAAGGTCTCCATCCTGTACACCGCCCCCACGGCCATCCGCACGTTCATGAAGTGGGGCCGCGAGATCCCGGCCAAGTACGATCTCTCCTCCATCCGCCTGCTCGGCACGGTGGGCGAGCCCATCAACCCCGAGGCCTGGATGTGGTACCGCGAGGTCATCGGCGGCAACGGCGGCACTAAGGAGAACCCGGCCCCGATCGTGGACACCTGGTGGCAGACCGAAACCGGCGCCCAGATGATCGCACCGCTCCCCGGCGTCACCGTCACCAAGCCCGGCTCCGCGCAGGTCCCCCTGCCCGGCATCGCCGTGGACGTGGTGGACGAAGCCGGTGAATCGGTGGCCAACGGCGAGGGCGGCTACCTGGTCATCCGCGAACCGTGGCCGGCCATGCTGCGCGGCATCTGGGGCGACCCGGAGCGTTTCAAGGACACCTACTGGTCCCGTTTCGAGACCATGTACTTCGCCGGCGATGGCGCCAAAAAGGACGAGGACGGCGACGTCTGGCTCCTGGGCCGCGTGGACGACGTCATGAACGTCTCCGGCCACCGCCTCTCCACCACGGAAATCGAATCCGCCCTCGTCTCGCACCCCTCCGTGGCCGAAGCCGCCGTGGTGGGGGCAGCGGACGAAACCACCGGCCAGGCCGTCGTCGCGTTCGTCATCCTGCGCGGTGACGCCGTCAACAAGGGCGAGGAAACCGTCCTCGAACTGCGCAATCACGTGGGCAAGGAAATCGGCCCGATCGCCAAGCCCAAGCAGCTGCTGGTGGTCCCCGAACTGCCCAAGACGCGCTCCGGCAAGATCATGCGGCGCCTCCTCAAGGACGTCGCCGAAGGCCGCGACCCCGGTGACGCCACCACCCTCTCCGACCCCACGATCATGGCCCAGATCGCTGAGTCCCTGCGCAAGTAGGAGTCGCTGCGCAAGTAGCGGACAAAGCAAACGCCCGACGGCGCCGCTCACCTTCCCGGTGTGCGGCGCCGTCGGCGTCTGCCCGGCCAATTGGCTTCCCAACCCGGCCCCACCCATAGACTGGGGCTGATCAGTCGTCCCAAGCCCGAAGGTTGGCCCTCGATGCTCCAGGCAGCACGCCACTCCGCAATCCTCGACGCCGTCCAGCGCGAGCGCGTGGTCCGCGTCTCCGAACTGGCCCTGCTGCTGGGCGTCTCCCCCATGACTGTCCGCCGGGACATCGAGGCGCTTGAAGAAACCGGCCGGGTGGAGCGCATCCACGGCGGTGCCAAGCTGCCCGGCGATGCGAGCACCCACGAGCCCGGCTTCGAGCTCAAGTCCACGCAGCTCACGGCCGAAAAGCATGCCATCGCCGTGGAGGCCGCGTCCATGGTCCACGAAGGCATGGCAGTGGGCCTGAGCGCCGGAACCACCACGTGGGCACTGGCCAAGGAACTGGTGGACGGGCCGCGCATCACCGTGGTCACCAACTCCGTCCGGATCGCCGAGCTGTTCCACCACGGCGCGTCCTCGGGCCCGGCCCGCTTCGGCTCAACGGTCATCCTGATCGGCGGCGAGCGCACGCCGTCGGACGCCCTGGTGGGGCCCATCGCCACGTCGTCGCTCAAGCAGCTTCACCTGGATGTGCTGTTCCTGGGCGTCCACGGCATGGATGCCCGCGCCGGTTTCACCACCCCCAACCTCCTGGAAGCCGAGACGGACCGGGCGTTCATGGCCTCGGCCCGGAGCACCGTGGTCCTTGCCGACCACAGCAAATGGGGCATGGCGGGCATCGCCTCGATTGCACCGCTCGAGGAAGCCGACGAACTCATCTCGGACGCCCTGCTAGGCGAGGACGCGCGCAGGATCCTGGGCGAGCGCGTTGGCAAGCTGCGGATCGCGCCCGGCGGGCCCATGTAAGTAGCCTTTGTGTCCCTTGCGGGACGCCCGTTCCGGGCTGAAAATGTGCTTGTGGCCGCCTGCCAACGCCGTGCTTCCATGGTTCGTTGAGGCCGCTAAGTAGCCGGGCGTTGGGGGTCACGTTGTGGGCCCTTCATTGTTCCTTTCATCGAGAACGAGGACTAGATTCCCGTTGTCCCTGGTGATCCCCACGGGCGGCCACTTCGATATTCAGAAGGGCCGCGCCGTGAGGAGATGAGCAGGATCATGCTGGCTGAAACCCAGGATGAGGAACAGATCATTGCCAGGGTCGCCGGGATCGACATTGGCAAGGCCGAACTCGTGTGTTGCGTGCGGGTCCCCGCGGAGGGGAACCGAAAGAAACGGTTGCAGGAGGTGTCCACGCATTCGACCATGACCCGTTCGTTGGCGGACCTGGCCAACCATCTCGTGGACCTGCGCATCGAGCGGGTGGTGATGGAGGCGACCAGCGACTACTGGAAGCCGGTGTTCTACCTCCTCGAGGCGCACGGGCTCGAACCGTGGCTGGTCAACGCCCGCGACGTGAAGCATCTGCCGGGACGTCCCAAAACCGATGTGCTGGATGCGGTGTGGCTGTGCAAGGTCGCCGAACGGCAGATGCTCCGGCCCAGCTTCGTCCCGCCCGCCCCGATCCGCAGGCTCCGGGACCTGACCCGGTACCGGATTGACCTGGTCGGGACCCGGACCGCGGAGAAGAACCGGGTCGAGAAACTCCTCGAGGACGCCTGCATCAAACTCTCCTCGGTGGCCTCGGACACCTTCGGGGTGTCCGGCCGGGAAATGATGGCAGCGCTCATCGCCGGAGAACGCAACCCGGGCGTGCTCGCGCAGCTGGCACGCTCCAGCATGCGCAGGAAGATCAGCGAACTGGAGGAGGCGTTCACCGGCCGCTTCGATGACCACCACGGCTTCCTGCTCGCCCGGATGCTGGCAAGGATTGACGGCATCGACACCGATATCGCCGCGCTCGATGAACAGATCGAGGTCCAGCTGGCCCCTTTCGCCGCGGCGGCCAAACGCCTGGATGAGATCCCGGGCATCGGCCCCATCGCCGCCGCCGTAGTTCTGGCCGAAATCGGGGTCGACATGTCCCGGTTCCCGACCGCGGGGCACCTGTGTTCCTGGGCAAAGTTCTCCCCGGGCATCAACTCCTCCGCAGGCAAGACCAAAGGAAACGGCTCGACCGGGCACGGCAACCGCTATCTCGCCCGGGCCCTTGGCGAGGCCGCCTTCGGAGCCGGCAAGACCAATACCTTCCTGGGCGAACGCTACCGAAGGCTCGTCCGGCGGCGGGGCAAGAAACGCGCCATTGTCGCCATCGGACGTTCCATCCTCGTCATCGTCTGGCACCTCCTGCAGGGCCCGGACACACGGTTCCAGGATCTCGGCGCCGACCACTTCACCCGCCACACCAACCCCGAAACCAGGAAGCACAGCCACATCCGGCAACTCGAGGCCCTCGGCTACACCGTCACCCTGACCCCTGCCGCCTGACTCCAACATTCCCCGTCCACCGAGGGCTGCCTTTCGCCCCCGGATGCCCAAACACGCGCGCCAACGAACGCACATCACCTCATTTTCGGACTAGCAGTAACTGTCGTTTTGAAGGTTCATAACGACACCTGCTGCTACCTAGTTGGGCAGGCCCGGCAACAGTCAGGGGCAGCCGCAGGACTGCCGCACGATCAACTCCGTGGGGAAGATCCGGTGCTGCAGTTCCCCGCCCCGGCCCTCGCCGATGAGGGCCCGCACGGCCGACTCCGCCATGACCCGCACCGGCTGCGCCACGGTGGTCAGGGCGGGCCACGTGTACTCGGACTCGGTGGATCCATCGAAGGAAACCATGGCGATGTCGCCCGGCACCGACAGGCCGGCCTCGTGGATGGCCCGGAGGATGCCGACAGCCTGCATGTCGGAGCTGGCAAAAATGGCGGTGGGCCGGTTCACGGACGCCAGCAACCGCTTGCCGGCGGCATAGCCACCGGCGCGGTCAAACTCGCTGCGGGCCGTGGGGCCCTCCGGCAGGCCGGCATCACGCAGCGCGTTCAGCCAGCCGACCTCACGGCCATCGAGTTCGTTGCCCACATTGATGCCGATGGCCAGGCCGATGTTCTTGTGGCCGTGCGCGATCAAGTGTTCGACGGCGATCCGCGCCCCGGCTTCGAGGTCGACGCCCACGCTGTTGAACCCCGGGGACGCCGCTGCGTGGTTGAGCAGCACCGAGGGAATCTCCGAGGACTCCAGATCGGCCAGCTCGGGTTCAAAGACACAGCTGGCCAGGACCACGCCGTCCACCTGCCGGGCGGCGAGGTTGCGGATGTTGCGCTTTTCCTTGGCCAAGCTGCCGTCGGAGTTGGCCAGCACCATGCCGTAGCCGAGCTCCGCCGCGGCGTCCTCCACGGCATGCGCCAAAAGTGCGAAGAAGGGGTTGCCGCTGTCCGGAACCACCAGCCCGATGGTTTCACTGGAGCCCAGTTTCAGCGCCCGCGCGGCAGCGTTGGGCCGGTAGCCCAGGATGCTGATGGCGTCGCGGACCTTGGCTTCCGTGGCAGGCGCCACGTTCTTAGGCCCTCCGTTGACCACATAACTGACGACGGCGGTGCTCACCCCGGCGTACCGGGCCACGTCCTTGCGCGTCACGGGTCCACGCGGGGTGTGCACTGCCGAAGTAGTCATGGAGATCATGCTAACTACAAAGACTCCGGGGCATCGCCGAAGTCGCGGATGGGCAGCCGCTCGCCGCCGCGCAGGGCGGACTCGTGCGCCACCACGCCGGGCAAGGTGAAGCGGGCCGCTACCCAGGCGTTGACCGGTGGGACGCTGCCGGTGTTGACGGCCGTGACGAAGTCGTCCACCAGGAACTGGTGGCTGCCCTCGTGCCCGGTGGGGGCTCCTTCGAATTCGGCGGGCAGCCGGCCGGCGTCGTGCACCGGAGCGAGGCCAGAGATGAAGGCGGTGCGAAGTTCGGGCGCCACATCCGCCAGGGACGGATCATCGGCGGACATGCTCGGCCTGGTCTCCACCTGGGCGGAGACGTCCAGCACGCCCTTCTTGTCCTGCCACAGCGTGGTGGTGGCCAGCTGCTCGAAGCTCGCCTCGGTGCCGAAGAAGCGGAAGCGCGATTCGCGGATGTGCGAGGGGTAGCCCACGCGGCGCATCTCGTTGGTACGCATCACGCCGCCGTCGTTCATTTCGAACAACGCCGTGGCGTTGGAGAAGTCGTTGCCGAACATGCTGACGTCTTTGTCGAAGACTCCGTCGCCGCGATCGTCCTTGACGCCGATGCAGCTGACGCTGACGGCATGGCCGGGGACGGCGCCCAGTACGCCGCCGATGGCGTGCGTGGGGTACAGCATGGGCGGGTAGCTGGCTGTGGCCTTCCAGTTTTCGCCGCCGCTGTACTGGTAGGCCTCGTAGAAGCCCAGGTCCATGTCGTGGACGTAGTCGCCCTCGGTGTAGAAGATGCGGCCGAATTTGCCGGCGGCGTGCTGCTTGCGGGCGTAGACGGTGGCCGGGTTGTAGTAGCTGGTCTCGCCCATGGCATAGACAAGTTTGGTTTCGCGGACGGCGTCGATGATGCGCGAGATTTCCTCCTCGGAAATCGCCATCGGCACGGCGGAGTACACGTGCTTTCCGGCCCGCAGCGCCCGTTCCACCAGGGGTCCATGCGTCCAACGCTGGGTGAAGATCGCGACGGCGTCCACCTTCGAGGCGAGCAGCTCATCGAAACTGTCCATCACGCCGTCGAGCCCCCAGCGCTGCTGCGCCGAGGCGGCACGCTCCGGCAGCTCATCCACTACGTAAACCTCGCTGACGCCGGGGTGGAGCTTGAACAGATGCGCGAACTGGCCGCCGAACTGGCCGACACCCACCACGCCTATTGAAAACACCATTGTTTGTCCTTCATGATCGCTGGTTCTCGGAACGAATCGAGTCTTCCACTGGGATCTACTCGAGTCAATCAAAACGAAAGAAGTCCAAGATAACCGAACAAAATTGCACACAAGGTCTTGACGCCTCCGAATCTACTCGTGTAGATTCAAGTCCAGTTGTTACCCACATCACAGTCAGGAAAGGGTCGAAGATGACCACCCTTACCAAACATTCAGGCCAGGCCGCTCGGTCACCGCGGCCCAAGGCCGGGAAAGGCGAAAAGCAGAGCCTGGCCCGCCGGTTCGGCGACCTGAAGATCGCACTGTTCTTCATCGCTCCGGCGATGATCGGATTGATCCTCTTCTACCTCGTGCCGACCATCCGGGGCATCTACCTCAGCTTCACCGAGTACAGCATCCTGGGCGACCCGGAATGGATCGGGGCCAGGAACTACGAACGCATAGCCAAGGATCCGCTGTTCTGGAACGCCCTGGGGGTCACCTCTGAATACGTGGTGATCAACATCGTCCTTCAGACGGCGTTGGCCCTGGGCCTGGCACTTCTGATGCAGCGCGTGGCAAAGTCCACCCTCGTCCGGGGTGCGCTCCTGATGCCCTATCTGATGGCAAACGTCATCGCTGCCCTGCTGTGGTTCTGGATGCTTGACTACCAGATCGGCATCATCAACCAAATCATCGAATGGACCGGGCTGCCCCGGGTGGCCTTCTTCGGCAGCGAGCAATGGGCTATCCCCACCCAGGCACTCATCAACACTTGGCGGCACATGGGCTACACGGCACTCCTGATCTTCGCCGGCCTGCAGGCTATCCCCCACAGCGTCTACGAGGCAGCCAGCATCGACGGTTCCAAGGCCGCGAGCACCTTCTGGCGGATCACCCTGCCGCTGCTGCGCCCCGTCCTGGTGCTGGTCCTCGTGGTGACCGTGATCGGTTCCTTCCAGGTCTTCGACACCGTTGCCGTCACCACCGCCGGCGGACCTGTCAATGCGACCCGCGTGCTGCAGTTCTACATCTACCAGCGCGCCTTCAATGAACAGGACTTCGGCTACGGATCAGCCCTGGCCGTCATCCTCTTCCTCATCCTCGCCATCGTGGCATTCATCCAGATGAAGTTCCTGCGCGGCAACCAGTCGGACCTGGACTAAGGACACCCCATGAGCACTCTCGCCTCCCCCAAGACCGGCGCCCGCCGTCGTCCCTTCTCCGGTCCCTTCAACTGGCGCCGCGCCATAGCGTTGACCCTCCTCGCCCTGGCCGTCGCCGTCAGCATCCTGCCCTTCTACTGGGTGCTGCGCACAGCCCTGTCCACCAACGGCTCCCTCGCCGCGAACTCCGCCAACCTGCTGCCGGCTGACTTCAACCTGGGCGCCTTCAAGCGGGTCTTTGGCCTGCAAAGCGCCTCCGAAGCCATCGCAGAAGGCGGCTCCGGGGCCTCGATCAATTTCTGGCAGTACCTGTGGAACTCGCTGCTCTTCTCCGGCATCACCACCGCCTGCGCCGTGTTCTTCAGCTCGATGGCCGCCTATGCCTTCTCCCGGCTGCGATGGAAGGGCCGCGACGCGGTCTTCTCCCTGTTCCTGGCCACCATGCTCGTGCCGCCGATCTTCACCGCACTGCCCAACTTCCTGCTCATCAAGAACCTGGGCCTGCTGAACTCCATGCTCGGACTCGTGCTGCCCTACCTGTTCATGACCCCGTTCGCGATCTTCTTCATGCGCCAGTTCTTCCTGAACATGTCCAGGGAGGTCGAAGAGGCGGCCATGCTCGACGGCGCCAAGCACTGGCGGATCTTCTTCCAGATCGTCATGCCCAACGCCGCCGCGCCGATCGCGACCCTCGCGCTGCTGACCTTCATGGGCCAGTGGAACGAATATTTCTGGCCCCTGCTCGTGGGCACCTCCGAGGAATCCCGCGTTCTCACCGTGGGACTGGGAGTCTTCAAGTCCCAGTCCCCGCAAGGCGCGCCGGACTGGTCCGGGCTCATGGCCGCCACACTCGTGTCCGCCACGCCCGTGCTGATCCTCTTCGCCATCTTCGGCAAACGGATCGTCAACTCCATCGGCTTCAACGGCACCAAATAGCTTTCTCCACCGCCCTCCCGCGGGAACCGGCACATGCCCGGCCCGCATCCCCATCCCGTCCTGAAAGGACCAACCATGATGAACAAGAAGGCATTCGGCGCCGTCGCCGTAGCAGCGGCCGCCGCTCTCGCCCTGTCCGCCTGCTCGGGCGGAAGCGCCGGAGGAGATACTGCCAAAGGCGAGATCAGCTACTGGCTCTGGGACGCCAACCAGCTCCCCGCCTACCAGCAGTGCGCCGCGGACTTCACCAAGGCCAACCCGGACATCACCGTCAAGATCACCCAGACCGGTTGGGATGACTACTGGTCCAAGATCACCAACGGCATGGCCTCCGGCACCGCACCGGACGTCTTCACCGACCACCTTTCCAAGTACCCGGACTTCCTCAAGACCAAGCAGCTGGTGGCCCTTGACGACGCCGTCACCAAGGACAAGGTGGACCTTGCGCAGTACAACGAGGGCCTCGCCGACCTTTGGGTGGGCCAGGACGGCAAGCGCTACGGCCTGCCCAAGGACTGGGACACCATCGCACTGTTCTACAACCAGAAGATGGCCACCGACGCCGGCATCACCCCTGAACAGATGGGTTCCCTGAGCTGGAACCCGCAGGACGGCGGAAGCTACGAGAAGGCGATCGCCCGCCTCACCGTGGACAAGAACGGCAAGCGCGGCGACGAAGCGGGTTTCGACAAGAACAACGTTGCCGTCTACGGCCTGGGCCTGCCGGGCTCCGATGCCGAGAACGCCGGCCAGACGCAGTGGAGCTACCTGTCCGCCACCACGGGCTGGACCACCACGGACAAGAACCCCTGGGGCACCCACTTCAACTACGATGACAAGAAGCTCCAGGAGACCATCGACTGGTGGGCCTCGCTCGCTGCGAAGGGCTACATGCCCAAGCTTGAAACCACCGTTGGCGCCAACGCTGCAGACAGCTTCGGTGCAGGGAAAGCTGCGATCAACAGCAACGGTTCCTGGATGATCGGCCAGTACACAGGCTACAAGGGCATCAACGTCGGCATCGCCCCCACCCCCCAGGGCCCCGACGGCAAGCGCGCCTCCATGTTCAACGGCCTGGCCGATTCCATCTGGGCCGGCACCAAGAAGAAGGACGCCGCCATCAAGTGGGTCGAGTACCTCGGCTCCGCCGCCTGCCAGGACGTCGTCGCATCCAAGGCCGTCGTGTTCCCGGCCATCTCCACCTCCTCCGAGAAGGCCGCTGACGCCTTCAAGGCCAAGAACGTGGACGTCACCGCCTTCACCCAGCACGTGAAGGACAAGACCACCTTCATGCTTCCGATCACGGACAACGCCTCCAAGGTTGCGGGAATCATGAAGCCGGCCATGGACGCGGTGCTCGCCGGCAAGTCCCCGGCCAGCTCCCTGACCGCCGCCAATGAACAGGTCAACGCCCTGTTCGCGAAGTAGGCCTGGATCCCCACGGGGAACCCCTGACAGGTCCGGGCGCCGCTTGCTCCTCGGTGGCGGCGCCCGGACCCCTTTTTTACAATCAGCAACCACCACTGAAAGCGAACCCTATGCGCCCCCTCCACCTCCGATCCGCCGGCACCAGCCTGGTGATGAGTTTCAGCAGCGGAGAGGCCGAGGTCATTCATTGGGGCGCCGATCTAGGCAGCACCCTTCCGGACCTGGCCATCCTAGGCGAACCGATCCCGCACTCCGCCATCGATGCCACGGTCCCCTCCGGGCTCCTCCCGCAGGGCTCCTCTTCCTGGCAGGGCCGCCCGGGCCTGCGCGGCCACCGGATCGCCGACGGCGTGCCCGGTCTCGACTTCTCCCTCCGCCTGCGCGTCGTTGACGCCACCGCGGACGGCACCACCGCCGTCGTCACCCAATCGGATCCCGACGCCGGGATCACCGTGACCTCGCACCTCACCTTGCACCCGGGCGGGCTGCTGGAACTGCGGCACACGGCCAGCAACCACGGCACCTCACCGTTCCAGCTCGACGAACTCGCCACGATGCTCCCGGTGGCGCCGGACGCCGTCGAGCTCCTGGACCTGACCGGGCGCTGGTGCCGCGAGCGCCACCCGCAGCGCCGCGCCATCCAGCAGGGAACCTGGGTCCGCACCGGCCGGCACGGCCGCACCGGGCACGACTCGTCTCTCCTTCTCGCTGCCGGGACGGCCGGCTTCGGCAACCGCCACGGCAAGGTCTGGGCCACGCACCTGGCGTGGAGCGGCAACCACGAACAGTTCGCGGACAATGTGGCGGACGGCCGCACCATGATCGGCGGCTCGGAGCTC
The DNA here is from genome assembly GCF_024741795.1 of Arthrobacter sp. CJ23. NCBI lineage: Bacteria > Bacillati > Actinomycetota > Actinomycetes > Micrococcales > Micrococcaceae > Arthrobacter > Arthrobacter sp. CJ23. The sequence goes on from NZ_CP102950.1 coordinate 3,733,277, forward strand.
CTGGGCTCGGCCGAGGTGGTGCTGCAGCCCGGCGAGGGCTACACCACGCCGGCCCTGTTCGCGGCCTATTCGGAGCGCGGCCTGGACGGCATCAGCGAGGCGTTCTACAGCTGGTTCCGCGCCCGCCCGCACCACGTCCTCCCCGCCGCTGCCGCCGGCACCGCCGGCAAGCCGCGCCCGGTGGTGCTCAACACCTGGGAAGCCGTGTATTTCGACCACAAGCTGGACACCCTGATCGAGCTGGCCGAGTCCGCCGCGGAGCTCGGCGTCGAACGCTTTGTGCTCGACGACGGCTGGTTCCGTGGGCGCCGCGACGACCACGCCGGGCTGGGCGACTGGTACGTGGACGAGACGCTGTGGCCGGAAGGCCTCACCCCGCTGATCGACGCCGTGACATCCCGCGGCATGGAGTTCGGGCTGTGGGTGGAGCCGGAAATGGTGAACCTCGACTCGGACATCGCGCGCGCCCACCCGGACTGGATCGTGGGCCCGTCTGCCGTGTCGCCCAAGGACGGCGGGCGGCTGGCACTCGAGTGGCGCAACCAGCACATCGTTGACCTGGTCAACCCGGAAGCATGGCAGTACATCTTCGACCGCATCGATGCGCTGCTGCGCGAAAACAACATCAGCTACCTGAAGTGGGACCAGAACCGCGACCTGCTGGAGCACGGCCACGGCGGCCGGGCCTCGGTCCACGAACAGACCCTCGCCGCCTACCGGCTCTTCGACGAGCTCCGCAAGGCCCACCCCGGAGTCGAGATTGAAAGCTGCTCCTCCGGCGGCGCGCGTGTGGACCTGGGCATCCTGGAGCGCACGGACCGGATCTGGGGCTCGGACTGCAACGACGCCCTGGAACGGCAGACCATCCAGCGCTGGACCGGGCTGGTGGTCCCCCCGGAGCTGGTCGGAGGGCACATCGGACCCACCACCTCGCACACCACGGCCCGCACCCACGACCTTTCCTTCCGCGCCATTACGGCCCTGTTCGGGCACTTCGGCATGGAATGGGATGTCCGCGGGGTCCGCGGCGCCGAGCGCGTCGAGCTCAAGCGCTTCATCGCCCTCTACAAGGAGCACCGGGAGCTCATCCACTCCGGCACCATGGTGCGCGCGGACCTGCCGGACGAGTCGCTGATGCTGCACGGTGTGGTTTCTGCAACCCCCGACGGCGGTGTCCCGGCGGGTGCCACGGCGGCGCTGTTTGCGCTGGTCAGGACCCGGACGGCCTTCGCGGAGCAGCCCGGACGGGTGACCGTGCCCGGGCTGGATCCCGAGCGCAACTACCGTGTGGAGGCCATCTTCCCGGCCCCCGGCGACGCCGACTACGCCCGCACCCACACCCAGGTGCAGCCTCCGGCCTGGCTCGCGGGCGGGGCAGAGGCCACGGGACGTTTCCTGGCCCAGGTGGGCCTGCCGATGCCGGTCCTCAACCCGGAACACGCCATCCTGCTGCGCTTCACGGCACTCTAGCTGAAGCTCCCGGGAACGTTGCGGGGCCCGCACTGGGTGCTGTGGAAACCATCCACGCACGCAGGGCGGGCCCCGCATTTTTCGTTATTACGCCCCACCGCGCGCGGTCCGGGGCCTCCGGGCGACGCCGCGCTCCTTGGGTTTTCCTAGCCCACGCTCAGGCCACCGGGCTGCATTGTGTAAAGAACGCGCGGCCGGCCCCGCACCGGCTATAGATTGGGAGGCATGACTGAAGCCTCCCCCACCACCGAAGCCGGCCGCGGAACCATCCTCGTTATCAACGGCCCCAACCTGAACCTGCTGGGCACCCGCGAGCCGGAAAAGTACGGCACGTCCACGCTCGCCGACGTCGAACAGCTGGCCATGGACGCGGCCGGGGCGCACGGCTTCACCGTGGACTGCGTCCAGTCCAACCACGAGGGCGACCTCCTGGACGCCATCCACGCCGCACGGACCACCGCCGTGGGGATCGTCATCAACGCCGGAGCCTACACGCACACGTCCGTGGCACTGCGCGACGCCCTGGCGGCCGTTCAGCTGCCCGCCGTCGAGGTCCACATCACCAATGTGCACCAGCGCGAGGAATTCCGGCACAACTCCTACCTGTCCCCCGTGTGCGCGGCCGTGATCGTGGGCGCAGGCGTGCTCGGCTACAGGCTGGCCATCGAGTACCTGGCCGAAACGCTCTAGGAACCAACGAGCGTCAGGCGGGCCTATTTCCGCGTGCCGCTACTTCTGGGTGCACTGTCCCGAGGACACCGGAGCGCTGAGGCCGGGCGCCTGGGCGGCCACGGGGCCGAGGTCTTCCATGGTGAGGGCGAAGCCAAGGGCAGCGTCCGTGGTGGTCTTGGCGAAGATCACGCCGGCCACCGCGCCGTCCGTGGTCAGCAGCGGCCCGCCGGAGTTGCCCGGCTGGACGTCGCCGGCCAGCCGGTAGACGAGTTCCGGGGCGGGGTTGCCACCGTAGATGTCCGGGACCATCAGCGTCGAAATATCCTGCACCGTGGCGGGTTTGGACTGGAACGGACCGCCGTGCGGGTAACCGGCAAAGGCCGCGGGGCTGCCCGGGCCGAGGTCCGGGCTCAGGGACAGCGGCGCCGTGGGAAGTCCGTCCACGGCCAGGACCGCCAGGTCATGCTGGCTGTCGAAGTACACCACGCGGCCTGGAAGCGCCCCGCCGTCGAGAATCTCCACCACCGGCTGGGACACGCCGGCCACGACATGCGCGTTGGTGACCACGCGGCCGGGCGAGACCACGAATCCGGAGCCGGTCTGGTTCTGGCCGCACTGGAAGGCCGTGCCGGCGATCTTCAGGACCGAGCGGGCAGCGTTGTTCAAGGCCGGGGTGTCCGTGCTGGCGTCCGGAACCGGAACCGGCGCCACGGGGCCGATGCCCTCAATGAGCTTCGGAATGCCGTTGCCGATCACTGTGGACCGGAGCTGCGCCATGGTGGTCTTGACGGGTGTGGGGGTGAGCGCGTCAATGAACCTGATGACCTTGGATTCGCCCAGCTGCTGGGACACGAACGGCACGCCGAGCGAGCTGATGCTGAACGCCAGCATGGACATCACCAGGGCGGCAACAACCACGCTGACGGCGCCGCCCACCAGGCGGTCCACACCGTGCAGGGGCTTGATCTTCACCGCTCCGCGGACCTTGTGACCGATCATCGTTCCCAGGCCATGGCCAAGGGCCACGAGCACGACGGCGGAACCGATGGTGGCGGTGAGCCTCCAGCCGCTGTCGCTGACCCAGCCACTCACCAGCGGCACGGCCATGAAGGCCGCGACTGCGCCCGCAGCGAAACCGGCGATGCCGCCGAGGGTCACCAGGAAACCGTTGCGCAGGCCATAGATCAGGTAGGAGACCAGCATCAGAACCAACGCCAAGTCCAGGATGGTCAAGCCAAACACCATTGCTCCTCACAGCCGGGTAAGCCCCAATTGTAGAGGCGTGATCTGACAATGAGCCGGGAGGGCCGGCCCGCAGGGCCCTCCGGGACGGTCCTGGGACGGCCCCACGGCGGCCCTTCCGTGTGATTTAGGGCGTTTCAGGTGCCAAGTACGTCACAGAAGCGCCAAAATTCTGAAACAATGGCTGAAGCGCCACGACCGAAACTTACTCAGGAGACTTTTATGGACATCGAGGTATTGCGCCGCGCACCCCTCTTCGCCACCCTAGACGACGACGCCTTCCGCCTGCTGACGGACGAACTCACCGAGGTGGACCTTTCACGTGGAGCCTCCGTGTTCCGTGAAGGTGACCAGGGTGACCAGCTGTACTTCATCGTGTCCGGCAAGGTGAAGCTCGGCCGCACGTCCCCCGACGGCCGCGAGTCCCTGCTGGCCATCCTCGGCCCGGGCGAGCTCTTCGGCGAAATGGCCCTGTTCGATCCCAGCCCCCGCACCGCCACGGCCACCGCCGTGTCCGAGACCCGCCTGGCCGGCCTGCGCAACGAGAGCCTCAACGCCCTGCTGCGCACGCGCCCCGAGGTCTCCGCCCAGCTGCTGCAGGCCCTGGCCCGCCGCCTGCGCCGCACCAACGACTCCCTGTCCGACCTCGTGTTCTCGGACGTCCCCGGCCGCGTGGCCAAGGCCCTCCTGGACCTGGCAGACCGCTTCGGCCGCCCGGCAACCGACGGCGTCCTGGTGGCCCACGAGCTCACCCAGGAAGAACTGGCCCAGCTGGTGGGCGCTTCCCGCGAAACCGTGAACAAGGCCCTGGCCGAGTTCGTGCAGCGCGGCTGGCTCCGCCTGGAAGCCCGCGCCGTGGTCATCCTGGACATGCAGCGCCTCCGCCAGCGCTCCCGCTAAGCCAAGCAAGAAAGCCGCTCCGGTTCTGAACCGGAGCGGCTTTCTGTTGCCTTCTTTGTGGTCACCTGAGACGCAGACAGCGGCCCTTCGCCGTCGCTTAGACACGGTGCATAGGGGCACCTACGGTCGCCGGGCGACCTCCGGCACCCGATGCACCGCGATGCGCTCCTTCGCGAAGGACCGCGGTCTGCTTGCGAGTCGGACAGTCAGGGACTGAAGTCCGGCGTCCGGCAGCGTGCGTCTAAGCGAGGAACGAGCGAGCACGCCGAGGACGGCGGACTTCAGTCCTCGGGGTAGCCGCTCAGCGCTCGCGCTGGGGCTCTCCGGCGACCGTCTTGGCCGCCTCGACTTCGAGCATCAGGATCCCGCCTTCGTCGACGAGCTTCGGCTGGTACACGTGGGCCTTGCGCTTGTAGCTGAGGTAGGCGATGCAGCCGTTGGCCGCGGCCATCTTCTCGAGCATGATCTCGGAACCTGGCACCAGCAGCTGGCCGAGGTTCAGCCCCATCGTGTTTTCCTGTGCCACCTCGTCGCCCAAGGCCGGAGTGTCGCGCAGGTCGATGGCCTGTTTGGCACAGACCCACCGGCCCCAGACGCCCTTGCTCTCCAGGAGGCTGGGCTGCTGGTTGATCGGCACGGTGGCGGCGAAGTAGCGGGTGTTGAAGCGGCGGTGCGTAAAGTCCGGGCTGAGCCAGTTGACCAGCGGCTTGAGCAGGTCGGTCCGCACGGACAGACCGCGCTTGGCCAAGACGTCCGTGAACGACTTCTCCTGTGCGGCGACGGCCTCGCGGGCCTTCATCCATTCGTGCGTGGACGTCGCTTCCACCGTGGAGGACTGGTCCGTCCCGGCCAGCAACACGCCGGTTTCCTCGAACAGCTCGCGGATGGCGCCCACCACGTGGCGGCGGGCGAGCCCGACGTCGGCGGTCCCCAGCGCCTCGGCCCAATGCTGCGGCGAGGGGCCCAGCCAGCCGACGGCGTCGTCGTCGGACGCCTCCAGGGAGCCGCCCGGGAACGCGAGGACGCCCAACGGCGAGGAGCCGGGCCGGTAGCCCAGCCACGTCTCCAGGCCGGTGGGCGAGTCCCTCAACAGGACAACAGAAGATGCATAGCGGGCGGCCCTGGGGGTCCGCTCACCGAGTTGAAGCCAGTTTTGCGCCGCACCTTCCAGTTCAGGAGGGAGGACAAACAGGCGCCGGGCAAGCTGAGGCAATTGAGTGAACCGGTTCCTTAGCTGAATTCAGCGATCAGTTCGACCTCTACGGGAGAGTCGAGCGGAAGAACCGACACGCCGACGGCGGAACGGGCGTGCTGCCCGGCCTCACCGAAGACCTGGCCGAGGAGTTCGGACGCACCGTTGATGACGCCCGGCTGGCCCGTGAAGGAAGGATCGGAGGACACGAAGCCCACCACCTTGACGATGCGCGTGATGCGGTCGAGGTCGCCGATGACGCTCTTGATGGCGGCCAGCGCGTTGATGGCGCAGACGGCGGCGTAGGCCTTGGCGTCCTCAGGGGACACGGTGGGCTCGTCGGACGTGCCCTCGGTGCCAGTGGAAACCTTGCCCGAAGCTTCGAGTTTGCCGTTAATAAACGGCAGCTGCCCGGAGGTGTAAACGTGGTTGCCGGAGATGACCGCCGGCACGTAGGCGGCCACGGGTGCGGCCACCGCCGGAAGGGTCAGTCCGAGCTCGGCAAGACGCTGCTCGACGGCGGAGGCCGGAGCTGCGGATTCCGCGGCAGCAGTGGTTTCTGCGGGGGTTGTCATGGTTACTGCTTCTCCCTTTTCAGGTATGCAACGAGGCCTTTTCCGTCCGGTCCGGTGACGACCTGAACCAGCTCCCAGCCGTCTTCACCCCACTGGTCCAGGATCTGCTTTGTGGCGTGGATAATGAGCGGAATCGTCGCGTACTCCCATTTGGTCATGACAGAAAGACTAGCCCTTGCCGGTAAAGTGGAAAACATGGCGACTCGTAAGAACCCCATATTCGACACTGCCACAACCCTCGGAAAGATCTTCGGTTTCCTTGGTGTGAGCGCAATTTGTGGCGTCCTGGTGGCCGGCCTGCTGGTTCCGGCTGCCGCCGTCTCGGGCAGTGCCGCGAGCGGTTCCATCCAGTTCTTTGACACGCTTCCGGCGGAGCTCCAGGTGGACCCGCCGAGCCAGAACACCACCATTCTGGCGGCGGATGGCAGCAAGATCGCCTCGATCTACATGGAGAACCGCACCAAGGTTCCGTTGGACCAGATGAGCCCGTACATCAAGGACGCGGTCATCGCCATCGAGGACAGCCGCTTCTACGATCACGGCGGCATCGACACCACCGGCATCATGCGCGCGATCGTCAGCACGGCCCGCGGCAACAAGCAGGGCGCCTCCACCATCACGCAGCAGTACGTCAACAACGTCATCAACGAGTCCCTGGTGGCCGAAGGCAAGGAAGCCGACGTCCAGCTCAACGGCAGCAAGAGCGTGGGCACCAAGCTGCGTGAAATGAAGCTCGCGATCGCCCTGGAGAAGCAGTTCTCCAAGGAGCAGATCCTCGAGGGTTACCTCAACATCGTCTTCTTCAACACGGACGCCTACGGCATCGAAGCCGCAGCCAGGCTGTTCTTCAGCACCACGGCCAAGGACCTCACGCTGCCCCAGGCGGCCCTCCTTGCCGGCGTGGTCAACAGCCCGTCCTACTACGATCCCATCACCAACCCGGACCACGCCAAGCAGCGGCGCGACCTCGTCCTGGGCGCCATGCTGACGCAGGGCAAGATCCAGCAGGCCGACTACGATGCCGCAGTGGCCACGCCGGTCACCACGCAGGTCACCAGGCCGCGGCAAGGTTGCGCCTACGCCACCATGGCACCGTACTTCTGCGACTACGTGCTGCACCTGCTGTTCAACAACCCGGCCTACGGCGCCACGCAGGACGAGCGCACCAAGCGCATCATGCGCGGCGGCATGACCATCACCACCACCCTGGATCCGAACGCCCAGAACGTTGCCCAGCAGCAGGTTGACGGCTCCACCGGCGCCAACCCGGACAAGTGGGGTGCTGCCCTGGTCTCGGTCCAGCCGAACACCGGCAAGATCGTCGCCATGGCGCAGAACACCGTGTGGCTGCCGCAAGAGGGCAAGTTCGACCAGACGCAGAACTTCAACGTCGACGTGATGGACGCGAACGGCAACGACCTCAACGGCATCGGCGGTTTCCAGCCCGGCTCCACCATGAAGCCCTTCACGTTCGCCGAGTGGCTGAACGAGGGCAAGTCGATGAACACCAACATCAACGCCGCCACCCGGCGCTATTCGCCGACCTTCCCGTGGCGGAACACCTGCCCTGAGCCCACCGTCGGCTGGTATGACGGCTCGGTTGCCGGCAGCTTCGACCTGCAGAACTCTGACGAGGGCTACTACCGGAACATGACCGTGCTGTACGGCCTCATGAACTCCATCAACACCGCCACCTTCGCCTCGGCCTCCCAGGTTGACCTCTGCGGCATCCAGAAGATCGTGGACGCCACCGGCATCCACGCCGGCAACCCGGCCAAGAACCCGGACACCGGCGCAGTCATCCTCGACGCGTCCGGGGCTGTCGACGATCCGAACCCCAAGGTCAAGATGACCACCCTGGCCAACCTGATCGGTTCCACGCAGACCGCTCCGCTGACCATGGCCAGCGCCTTCGCAACGTTCGCCAATGACGGCAAGTACTGCGAGCCGATCGCCATCACCGCCGTCACGGACCAGTCCGGCGCCACGCTGCCGGCCCAGTCGTCCAGCTGCCGCGACGCCGTCAAGCCCGAGGTCGCACGCGGCGTTGCCTACGCCATGCAGGAAGTCCTCAACGGCGGTTCCGGTTCCTTGATCCGGCCGGCACTGAGCACCAAGAACAACTTCCCGGTGGCTGCCAAGACCGGTACCAACGACAACAACAGCTCCACCTGGGTTGTCGGCTACACCACCGGCCTGGCCACGGCCACGTGGTTCGGTGACCCCCTGGGCAACCAGCAGCGCTTCGGCCGCAACCTCACGGTCAACGGCACCTTCTACAAGAGCATCGACGGTTACATGATCGCCGGCCCGCAGTTCACCAGGTTCATGTCCGCCATTGCCCCGGCGTACGGCACCAACCCGTTCCCGGCACCTCCGGCGAACCTGCTCGGCACGCCCACCACCACAAAGCCCGCGACGCCCAGCCCGGCGCCGTCCACCGCGCCCACCACGCCCGGGAACGGCGAGAAGAAGAACGGCTAGAAGGCCTGTGAGCGTCACGAACACCTTGGCAAGCCGCGTCCGGAGCATCGGGCGCGGCTTCGCCGTTACCGCGGCCCTGGGGGCTACTGCGGGGGCGGCGGCCGCCGCCTACGGCCTGTGGGAGAAGGAGCAGTTCGGCGTCCGCGAGGAGTCCCTGCCGATCCTGCCGGAGGGCTCGGCCCCGTTCCGCGTGCTGCACCTGAGCGACATCCACTTTGTACCCGGCCAGCACCGGAAGGCCGCCTGGCTCGAGTCCCTGGCCGGGCTTCAGCCGGACCTTGTGGTCAACACGGGCGACAACCTCAGCCACGCACATGCCATCGATCCTCTGCTGGCTGCCCTGCGTCCGCTGCTGGAGTTCCCGGGCGTCTTCGTGCCGGGCTCCAACGACTACTTCGCACCGCGCCTCAAGAACCCGGCAACGTATTTCCTGGGCCCGTCCAAGCTCAAGCGGGATGCACAGGCGCTGGACTGGCCGCGGCTGCGCTCCGGCTTCGGCATGTCCGGCTGGGTGGATCTCACCAACCGCTGCCAGTCCGTGGTCCATAACGGCATTCGCTTCGACTTCTCCGGCGTCGACGATCCGCACCTCAACCGGGAACGCTACGCCGGCTGGCCGCGCGGCACAGCGGACCAGGATTCACGTCCGCACCTTCGCGTCGCCGCCATCCACGCGCCCTACCAGCGCGTCCTGGACCACTTCACAGAGGACGCCGCGGACCTCATCCTGGCCGGCCACACCCATGGCGGGCAGATCTGCATCCCCGGCTACGGCGCCCTCGTCTCCAACTGCGATCTCCCCACCTGGCGGGCCAAGGGCCTGCACGATTGGGAAAGCAAGGGACGCACGACGCCGGTCAACGTCTCGGGCGGGATCGGCACCTCACGCTTCGCCCCGGTCCGCATCGCGTGCCGGCCCGAGGCCGTGCTGCTGACGCTGACCGCCCGCGCGTAGGACTCTCCAACGCCCTACGTTTCCCGGCGCCCGACTCTGATTACGAAACGCAATATCTGGTAGAACATTTCACCGACGCCGCTATGCCCTGTGAACCCCGTCACCCCATGGCATAGGGTAGTTGCTACGGGAAACTACCTCCGCACCGTCTGAAGATCCAGCTGTTGAGAAGCGGGCATGTCCAAGCAAACATCATTCTTCACCTCCGTCGGCCGCCTCTACCCTCATGTGCGGCCCATCCTCCCCCGGCTGTTCATGGGCCTTGTCTGCGCCCTGCTGGCCAGCATCGTGGCCCTGGCCATCCCGCAGGTGCTGCGGGTCCTGATCAACGATTCGCTCCGCCCCGGCGGTGCCACGGACGCCGTCTGGGCCGCCGCCGTCGTGATCCTCCTCCTCGGCCTCGCCGAGGCAGGCCTGGTGGCGCTGCGCCGCCAGTTCGTCATCAACCCGGCCACCACGGTGGAAACCAGGATGCGCGTCTCGCTCTACGGCCACCTGCAGGACCTCACCGTGTCCTTCCACGACCGCTGGGGTTCCGGGCAGCTGCTCTCGCGCGCCATGAGCGATCTCGCGTTCCTGCGCCGCTGGATGGCCTTCGGCGCCATCATGCTGGTGGTCACCACCCTGACCGTGGCGATCGGCGTGGTGGTGATGTTCTCCATGAGCTGGCAGCTGGCGCTGATCTTCCTCGCCGCCGCCGTGCCGATCATGGTCTACTCGTTCCGTTTCCGCCGCCGCTTCAGCCAGGTGGCGCGGCTCAGCCAGGACCAGGCCGGCGACCTGGCTACCACGGTGGAGGAATCCGTCCACGGCATCCGCGTGCTCAAGGCCTTCGGCCGCAGCCGCGAAGCGCTGGAGAACTTCAACGGGCAGGCCGAGGAACTGCGGCAGACAGAAATCACCAAGGCCAAGCAGCAGGCCAGCTTCACGCTGGTGGTGACGCTGCTGCCGGAACTCGCGCTCGGCGTCGGGCTGGTGGTGGGCATCATGCTCGCGGCCAGCGGACAGCTGAGCATCGGCGCGCTGGTGGCGTTCTTCGCCACGGCGGCCGTAGTGGCGGCGCCGGTCGAATTCTCCGGCATGCTCCTGGCCATGGCCCTCACCGCCAAGACCGCCCTGGACCGGCATTTCGAGGTCATGGACTCCGCCAACACCATCACCAGCCCGGAGCTTCCCGCGCGGCCCGCGGCTGTGCAGGGCGCCCTGAGCTTCAACGGCGCCGGATTCGGCTTCGACGACGGCGGCCGGCTGCTGGAGGACATCACCCTGGACATCCGGCCGGGCGAGACCATGGCCCTGGTGGGCATCACGGGCAGCGGCAAGAGTGCGCTCCTGCAGCTTGTCCCCCGCCTGTACGACGTCACGGAGGGTTCCGTGACCATCGACGGCACCGACGTCCGCGACTTCGCCCTGGATGAGCTCCGCACCGTTGTGGCGGTCGCGTTCGAGGACACCACGCTGTTCTCCAGTTCGGTCCGGGACAATGTGCTGCTCGGCGCCCCGGACCCCAGCGACGCCGCCCTGGACGAGGCGCTCGACGTCGCCCAGGCGCACTTCGCGTACTCGCTGCCCGACGGAGTGGACACCTTGATCGGAGAGGAGGGCCTCAGCCTGTCCGGCGGCCAGCGCCAGCGCATCGCCCTGGCCCGGGCCATCGCGGCCAAGCCCAAGGTGCTGGTCCTGGACGATCCGCTGTCCGCGCTGGACGTCAACACCGAGGAACTGGTCGAGGCCCGGCTCCGCGTGGTGCTGCGGGACACCACCACGCTGATCGTGGCGCACCGGCCCTCCACCGTGGCTCTCGCGGACCGCGTGGCCCTGCTCGAGGACGGCAGGATCAGCGCCGTCGGGACCCACACGGAACTGCTGGCCGGGAACGACCATTACCGCTATGTGATCGCCAGCCTGGACACGGACCCCAAGGACCTGGACAGTGATCTCGACACCGAGCTGCACGAGCTGGAAGCCGACGCCAAGGAGGCCCGCCGATGAGCACGACCGCATTCGGAACCGCCGATGAAGACAACGCCCACCTCACCCGCGCGGACAGCAAAGCCGTACGACGCCGGTCGCTCGCCCTGCTGGCCTCGCTGATCCGCCCCGTGCGGCTGAGGTTCTGGCTGACCATCGGCATGGTGGTGGTCTCGCAGCTCACCCGCGTGGCCGGGCCCGCCCTGATCGCCTTCGGCATAGACCATGCCCTGCCCGCGCTCCAGGCCGGCGACAACGCGCCGCTGGTCCTCGGCGGCGTGCTATACCTGGCGGCGGCCATCGCCACCGCCGCCACCACGGCCCTGTATGTGACCTCCACGGCGCGCCTGAGCCAGGCCATGCTGCTGGACCTGCGGCTCCGGGTCTTCCGCCACACCCAGCGGCTGAGCCTGGAGTTCCACGAAAAGTACACCTCCGGGCGCATCATCGCCCGGCAGACCTCGGACCTTGAGGCCCTGCGCGAGCTGCTCGATTCCGGCGTGAGCTCCCTGGCCTCCGGGCTGCTGTTCATGGTGTTCACCGCCGTCACGGTGTTCATCCTGGACTGGCGCACCGGGTTGGTCATGCTCTGCGCCGGCGTCCCCATGTTCTTCCTGGCCCGCTGGTACCAGAAGCATTCCCAGATCGCCTTCCGCGAGTCCCGGGTGGTCTCGGCGCGGCTGATCGTCCACTTCGTGGAGACCATGACCGGCATCCGCGCCGTGAAGGCCTTCCGCAAGGAACGCGAAAACGCCGCGCGCTACGGGCAGCTCTCGGAGGACTACCGGAAGAACACGGTCCGGTCCATCAACCTCAACGGCGTCTTCCAGCCGGGGCTGGTGCTGATCGGCAACGTGTGCGTGGCCGTGGTGCTCCTGCTGGGCGGCTTCCGGGTGCTCTCCGGCGGGCTGGCCGTGGGCGTGCTGCTGGCCCTCATCCTGTCCACCAAGCGCTTCTTCCAGCCGGTGGACCAGATGGCCATGTTCTACAACTCCTTCCAGAGCGCCCAGGCGGCGCTGGAGAAGGTCTCGGGGCTGCTGCAGGAGGTTCCCACCGTGCGCCCGCCCAGGAACCCCGTGGCCCTCAGGAATCCGCGGGGCAAGATCGAATTCCGCGGCGTCGAGTTCGGCTACGGTGACGGCCGCCTGGTGGTCCCGCACCTGGACCTGCACATCCCGGCAGGCCAGACCGTGGCCCTGGTGGGCCAGACGGGCGCCGGCAAGTCGACGCTCGCCAAGCTCGTGGCCCGCTTCTACGATGTCACCTCGGGTTCCCTGGCGCTCGACGGCGTGGACCTGCGGCAACTCTCGACGACGGACCTGCGCCGCGCGGTGGTGATGGTCACCCAAGAGGCGTTCCTGTTCAGCGGTTCCGTGGCGGACAACATCGCCCTCGGCCGGCCGGAGGCATCGCGTGAGGAGATCGAGGCCGCCGCCCGCGCCGTGGGCGCCCACGAGTTCATCTCGGCGCTGCCCGAAGGCTACGACACGGACGTCAACAAGCGCGGCGGCCGGGTTTCCGCCGGCCAGCGGCAACTGATCGGCTTTGCCCGGGCGTTCCTGGCGGCTCCGGCGGTGCTGATCCTGGACGAGGCGACGTCCTCCCTGGACATCCCCTCGGAGCGGATGGTCCAGTCCGGCCTGGCGAGGCTTCTGGAGGGCTCCGCCTCCTCCGACGCCGGGCGCACGGCCATCATCATCGCGCACCGCCTCTCCACGGTGGAGACGGCGGATAGGGTCCTGGTGGTGCACGACGGCCGCGTGGTGGAGGACGGCACGCCGGCGGAACTGATCAGCGGCGGGGGCAGGTTCGCCCGGCTGCACGGGGCCTGGCGCGATTCACTCGTCTGAGGGATGGCGCCGGCGGGCCGGATGTGAGCAGCGACACTCTCCTCGATTTCGCATCACGGGCCGTTTCAGCTATTCTTGAACAGTTGCTTTCGCAGCGGATCGGGATGTAGCGCAGCTTGGTAGCGCGCTTCGTTCGGGACGAAGAGGTCGCAGGTTCAAATCCTGTCATCCCGACCAAAGAAAGAGGGTCTTCCATTTTGGAAGGCCCTCTTTTGCATGCCCTGTGAGGTCAGGGGCCACCGTGGGCCCACCCTTCGCACGGCCGGCTGGCCACGGTTGTCCAGGGCCACCGGTCAAGGACCCCCAGCCACAGAACCCCATGTCAAGCGGATCTGACAAGCCCGTCGAGCATGAAGAAACCCCAGGACATTGCTTGTCAATGTCCTGGGGTTTCTTTCAAAACTTGTAATTCATCCGGTCCGCCTCTGTGGAGGCAACCCCGGGGAATTGCTTACATCGGGTCCGGCCAGTTACCGATCCCGGAGTTGGTGGAGCTCATCGGGTCCGGCCAGTTGCCGATGGCGCTGCTGGAGCGCATGGGATCAGGCCAGTTGCCAATGGCATTGCTGACCCGCATGGGATCAGGCCAGTTGCCGATAGCAACCACACTGCTGACAACATTTGCGACGGGGGCTGCGGACACAACGGCCGGAGCCGCCGCGGAGAATGCAAGCGCGCCAGCCAAGGCGACGGACGCTGCGATCTTCTTGAACATGATTTTCCTCAATGCGAGTCGGATTCGTTACTGAAAGTGGCGCGGTCCCTGTTGACATACATTGTAAAATGTTTTCCACAGGGACTGTCAAGGTCTTGGCTTTAAAGACTCGATTTCAGGAGGCATCCGTGGGAAACGGATTCGGCGAAAAGCTCCGTGCCGAACGGCTCGAACGCGGGTTAACACAAGCAGAGCTCGGCAAGAACCTCTACTCGCCAAGCTACATCTCCCTCCTCGAAACCGGCAGGCGCGAACCCACTGCGGAGGTCATCGAGGAACTGGCCCGGAGGCTGGAACTGGCCCCGAAAGCCCTGGAAGCCTGGAGCCAGCCCGTTTCGGTCAGCGATGCCGAGTATGTGCTTGCAGGACTGTATGCGCGGCAGGCCTGGGATCTGCGCGACTACCCCCTGGCGGCCAGCCACGCGGCCACTGCGGCCCAGATTGCCCTTGAAGGCAAGAACACCAGCGCGTGGTGGAACATGACGTACATGCAGGCCGAATGCCTCATGAAGCAGGGGCAGCTGAAGGAATGCCAGCAGATCATCCAGCACCTTTTGGAACACCCCATGGCAACGGAGTCCGCGGGCCTGGGCGTACGCGCCCGGCAGATGCTTGCCGCCGTCTGCCACGGCCAGGGCGAGCTGTCCACCGCCGTCGAGTACGCCAAGGAGGCGGTGGAGCTCTCCGAGCAGCTGCCCAAGGGCTCAACGCTCATCATCGGCGCCCACCGTGCGCTGATCGGTGCCCTGGCCGAGAGCGGCAAGCTGGACGAGGCGTGGAAGTACTGCGAGGCCATGATGGAGCACATGGACGAACACGCCATGTCGCAGCTGGCCGGCGAGGTCGCCTGGGTGGTGGGCAACGTTGCCTTCATGCGCCACGACTACGCCGAAGGCATCAAGCACCATGAGCGGGCAGCGAAGCTCCTCTCCCCTGCCAACGACATCGAGCTGTGGGCCCGGTTCAACAAGGCATCGGCAGCCGTCCGGCTGTCCTCGGGCATCGTGGAGCCGGAGACGCTCTCATCGATCGAACGCGCCGAGCTGGCGTTGTCGATCGTCGGAGGCAACCTGACGGACCAGCTCGAGGTCGCCTTCATCCGTGCCCGGTGGCTGTACCTGACCGGCGACATCCTGGCCGCCGTCGCCAAGCTCCGCGAAATCCATGCCGACCGCAAGGCCCTGGCCCGGCACACCGCCGGCGAGGTCTCCCTGCTGCTGGGCAAGGCCCTCAAGGCGGCCGGCGAAAGCGAGGACGCCTTGGTCCACCTCGAGGAGGCCCAGCGCGACTTCAGCGCCGCCGGCGCCCAGGACCGGGTTCAGCAGGCCATGGACGCCGTCCTGGAAATCCGGCTGGCGGAACGCCGTGCAGCCGCGGCACGCGGCAACGCGTCCAGCCCCGGCAACGCGTCCATGGCGAGCTAGGCACCGCACGTACAGAGGGAGCCCCGGACCAGGTGGTCCGGGGCTCCCTCAGCATGTAGTGCGTGCCGCTGGCTAGGCGAACGTGCGTCCGGTCAGCTTCTCGTACGCTTCCACGTAACGGCCGCGGGTGCGGGCCACGACGTCGGCCGGCAGTGCCGGGGGCGGCGTGTCCGAGGACCTGTCCCAGCCGGATTCAGCAGAGGTCAGCCAGTCGCGGACGTACTGCTTGTCGTAGGAAGGCTGCGCCTGGCCCGGCGCATAGGTGGCGGCGTCCCAGAAGCGGGAGGAATCCGGCGTCAGGACCTCATCGCCGAGCGTGATCACGCCGGTGGCGGCGTCAATGCCGAACTCCACCTTGGTATCGGCCAGGATGATGCCGCGTTCGCGGGCGATTTCCTCGGCGCGGGTGTAGATCTTCAGGGTCAGCTCGCTGAGGCGCGCGGCGATGTCGTCGCCCACCATGGCCACGACGTCGTCGTAAGTGATGTTCACATCGTGCTCGCCCACATCAGCCTTGGCGGAAGGCGTGAAAAGAGCCTCCTCCAGGCGCGAGCCGTCAACCAGGCCCTCGGGCAGCGGGATGCTGCAGACCGTGCGGGATTCCTTGTACTCAGCCAGGCCCGAACCGGTCAAGTAGCCGCGGGCGATGCATTCCACGGGGAACATGTCCAGCTTCTTGCAGATCATGGCCCGGCCTTCGACGGCTGCGGGCACGCCGGCGGCCGCGGTGGACGCCAGGACGTGGTGCTCCACGCCGAGCTGCTCGAACCACCACAGGCTCAGCTGGGTGAGGATGCGGCCCTTGTCCGGGATTTCGCTGCTCAGGACATGGTCGAAGGCGCTGATGCGGTCGCTGGCAACCACCAGCACGCAGTCCTGGCCGACCATTTCCTTCGTCGCGTCGTCCGCGGGGACGTAGAGGTCGCGGACCTTGCCGGAGTAGACGTGCGTCCAGCCCGGCAGGTCCGGCGTCTCGGTGTCGAAGCCTGCGGCGGAGTTGAATTCAGTCATGCTCAGGCCTGCACTTTCGGGATGGTGCCGGTGTTGGCGGAGGACACGCGGATCTCGCCGCGGGCCGCCTTCCCACCGATGTCCGTGCGGAACTGGGAGCCGTCCAGCTGGACCAGCTCCACGCCGTCGTAGGCTTTTTCGCGGGCCTCCACGAGGTCCGAGCCCAGCGCGACAACCGCCAGAACGCGGCCGCCGGCCGAAACCACCTTGCCTTCGGCGTCCAGCTTGGTGCCGGCGTGGATGACGTGGACGCCCTCCAGCGCTTCGGCCTTCTTCAGGCCGCGGATGCGGTCGCCCGTGCGGGGGGTGTCCGGGTAGTTTTCAGCAGCCACGACGACGGCGACAGCGGTGTCCTTGGACCAACGCAGCTCTTCTGCCTTGTCCAGTTCGCCCTTGGCGGCTGCCAGCAGCAGCGCACCGAGCGGGGTCTTGAGGCGGGCCAGCACGGCCTGGGTCTCCGGGTCGCCGAAGCGGACGTTGAACTCGATGACGCGCGTGCCGCGCGAGGTCAGGGCGAGGCCGACGAACAGCACGCCCACGAACGGGGTGCCGCGGCGGGCCATCTCGTCAACGGTGGGCTGCGCCACGCGGTCGATGACTTCCTGGACCAGGCCCTCGGGGGCCCACTCGAGCGGGGTGTAGGCACCCATGCCCCCGGTGTTGGGGCCCTCGTCGTTGTCGAAGATGCGCTTGAAGTCCTGGGCCGGGGACAGGGCCACGGTGGTGCGGCCGTCGCACAGGACGAAGATGGAGACCTCGGGGCCGTCCAGGAATTCCTCGATCACCACGGTTCCGCCGGCGTCGAAGCAGCTCCGGGCGTGGGCCAGGGCTTCGTCGCGGTTGTTGGTGACCACCACGCCCTTGCCGGCGGCCAGGCCGTCATCCTTGACCACGTACGGGGCACCGAAGGTGTCCAGGGCGTCCGCGGCTTCCTCGGCGTTGATGGCCACGCGGGCCATGGCGGTGGGGACGCCGGCCTCGGCCATGATCTGCTTGGCGAAAGCCTTGGAGGCTTCCAGCTGCGCGGCGGCCTTGCTGGGGCCGAACACCGGGATGCCGGCTTCGCGGACGGCGTCGGAAACGCCCGCGGCAAGCGGGGCCTCGGGGCCTACAACCACCAGGTCGACGGCCAGCTTGGTGGCCAGCCCGGCGACGGCGGCGGGATCATTGCCGTCGATCCCGTACGTGGGGACGAGCCTGCTGATGCCGGCGTTGCCCGGAGCCGCGTGGACCTCGGAAACATTCGGATCTTCGAGCAGGGAACGGACAATGGCGTGTTCGCGGCCACCGGGGCCAATGACGAGTACCTTCACAGTCTTCAAGGGTACTTTGTGCAGGGCGCGGACTCCTAAGGCGTTCAGCCCGTGGTCTTGATCGGCGCGGGACACGCCGAGCCATAGACTTACCTCATGCCCTTGAGTCCGCATGAAACGTTCAGCGTGGAGTCCGCCGTGGAACTGGCCGTCATCGAGCGCAGCGGATTCATCGAGTCGCGGCACATCGGCTCCGCAGTGGTCCTTTCCGGCGACGGCACCGTGGTCACGCAGCTCGGCGACATCACCACCCCGATCTTCGCCCGTTCCACCCTCAAACCGTTCCAGGCGCTGGCCTCCATGCAGTCCGGAGTGCCCCTGCGCGGCGCCCAGGTGGCCATTGCGTGCGGCAGCCATGTCGGATCCCTGGACCACATGGACGTGGTGGAGGGCATGCTCAAGGCAGCCGGCGTCCGCGAGGAGCAACTCCAGTGCCCGCCGGCCTGGCCGCAGGACGAAACAGCACGCAACTGGCTGGTGCGCTCCGAGCACGGGCAGTCGCGGCTGGCCTACAACTGTTCCGGCAAGCACGCGGCGTTCCTGTGGGCCTGCACCCAGAACGGCTGGGACACGCGCAGCTACCTCGAACCCAACCACCCCCTGCAGCAGCGCGTCCGCTCCGTGATCCAGGAATACAGCGAGGAAAAGATCGCCCACCTAGGCATCGACGGCTGCGGCGCCCCCGTGGCCGCGATCTCGCTGACCGGCCTGGCGCGCGCCTACTCCACGCTGGCCAAGGCGCCGCGGGACCCTGGCTCCAATGCCCGTGCGGCCACCATCGCCACGTCCATGCTCGACTACCCCTGGGCCGTGCAGGGCAGGGGCGAGGCCAACACCATCGTCATGGACGAGCTGGGGGTCATCGCCAAGATCGGCGCCGAGGGCGTGCTGGTCCTGGCAACGCCCAAGGGCGCCACCGCGGCCGTAAAAATGCTGGACGGCAACCTGCGTGCCACCACCTTGGTGGGCCTGACCCTGCTGGCGGTGGCCGGCGCCGTGGACATCCCGGGCGTCTCCAGCGTGCTGGAAAAGGTGGTGGAGCCCGTGCTGGGCGGTGGCCGCCCGGTCGGCAAGATCCGCCTGGGACACGCCGTGTCCGCGATGCTCGACTGAGCCAGTAGCAGTAAGGGAAGGGCCGAACCATGGCTGTTGCACGGCGCCGGATCGACGTCGAAGAGGGCCGCGCCGCGCTCGCGGCGTGGCAGGCCGCCGTCGGGCAGTCCGCCTCCGGGCAGTCCACCGCCGGGGGCGCTGCCTCCGGGGCCGGCACCCCGCCGTCGCGCACTGTCATGGCGACGGCGGTCCGCTACACCCTTGAGGAAGTCACCGCCCGCGCGCCCGGGAATTCCGTGGAGGTCCGGGTGCCGCCGTTCGGCGTCACGCAGTGCGTGGAGGGCCCGCGGCACACGCGCGGCACTCCCCCCAACGTCATAGAGTGCGACGCCGGTACCTGGCTTGAGCTGGTGATCGGCCGCTTGGCCTGGGCGGACGCCGTGAACGCCGGCCGGGTTGCCGCCTCCGGTCTGCGCGCGGACCTGTCCGGGCTCCTGCCACTCTGAAGCCGGCCCCGCCCTGAACTGCGCAAACGCGGCAACGCCCCTCGGAATCTCCTGAGGGGCGTTGCCGCGTCACAGCGGTTGCGGGACGGTTAGTCCGGTAAGTCGGCGCCGTCCTTCTGCCCGGGCCTGCTCATCTCGAACTGCGGGATCTCGTCCGCTTTGGGGCCCCCGCGGAACTTCGGCGAGGGAGACTGGCCTTCGCTGATGCGCTCGAGTTCCTGTTCCTCGAAGACCTCCTCGGCGCCCAGCATGATGGCCGAGTCCTCGTTGGTGATCTCGCCGCGGAAGGCGCGGAGCATGACGGAGCGGTCGAACTGGCCTTCCCATTTGGCGACGACGAACGTTGCCACGCAGTTGCCCAGCAGGTTGACCACGACGCGCATGGAGTCCATGAGGCGGTCCGCACCCAGGAGCAGGGCGACGCCGGCAACCGGGAAGATGCCGAGGGCGGCGGCCGTTGCCGAGAGGGCCAGGAAGGACGAGCCGGGGACGCCGGCCATGCCCTTGGAGGTCAGGAGCAGCACGCCGAGCGCTGCCAGCTGCTGGCCGAGATCAAGGTTGTGGCCGAAGGCCTGGGCCAGGAAGAGCAGCGAAATGGAGAGGTAGATCGCGGCGCCGTCCAGGTTGAAGGAGTACCCCGTGGGGACCACCAGGCCTGTGGTGGCGCGGGAGCAGCCGGCGTTGGTCAGCTTGGTCATGATGCGCGGCATCACGGCTTCCGTGGACGCCGTGCCCAGTGCCAGGAGGAATTCCTCGCGGGTGTACTTGAGGAAGTGCCACAGCGGAACGCGGGCGAAGCCCCAGGCCACCAGGAACAGCAGGCCGATGAAGACGATGGCCGCGCCGTAGCAGGCCGCGATCAGCAGGGCGTAGGTTCCGAGGGTGCCGAGTCCGTACTGGCCGATGATGAACGCCATGGCTCCGAAGGCCCCGATGGGCGCCACCTTCATGATCCAGGACATGATCTTGAAGATGAGCTCCAGGACGGTTTCCATGAGGCTGATGACCGGCATGCAGCGTTCGCGGCCGATGACCACAATGGCCGCACCGAAGAAGACGGAGAAGAACAGGACCTGGAGCAGGCTGTTGCTGGCGAAGGCGC
The DNA here is from genome assembly GCF_024741795.1 of Arthrobacter sp. CJ23. NCBI lineage: Bacteria > Bacillati > Actinomycetota > Actinomycetes > Micrococcales > Micrococcaceae > Arthrobacter > Arthrobacter sp. CJ23. The sequence goes on from NZ_CP102950.1 coordinate 3,753,712, forward strand.
CGATGACGGACGTGGGGATGACGTCCAGGATGAAGGACGCGGCATCCTTGGGCACTGCGTGGCCGGTCTTGGCGTCCAGGGCTTCCTGGGACAGCGTGCTCGGATCGATGTGCAGTCCTGCACCGGGCTGGACCAGGTTTCCGACAATCAGGCCGAAGACCAGGGCAAAGAGGGTGGCGCCGGTGAAGTACAGCAGGGCCTTGACCCCGACTCGTCCGACCGCCTTGACGTCGCCCACTGCCGAAATGCCGGTGACAATCACCAGGAAGATCAGCGGGGCAATGATCATCTTGATGAGTTGGATGAAACCATCGCCCAGTGGCCGGAGCGTGGACCCGATGTTCGGCCAGAAGTGGCCGATGAGCACGCCTGCGACGACGGCGATCAGGATTTGAAAGAAGAGCGACTTATACAGTGGCTTCTTCTTCTGCGGGGCCGAACTCGCCTTCAGCGCCGCGGAGTCTGGGATCTTCATTGATCTGTACCAATCAGTTGGGAACAGCCCCACATTTGGGGGATGTTTTCAATGTAATCCCAGTCACATCATTCCGCAAGGGGAAAATGAATTTCCATATTGCGGAAGTCACATTTGGTGTGAAGCTCACTGATGGTGGCTTTCCGACCCTCTTTGACGGTTAAACGCCTGCGACACGCCCTTGGTCAGGGCGTGTCGCAGTCAGGGGGAAGCCAATGAAGGTCAGGACGGAAGCCGGGCGGCTGGGCGGCGGCGCTCCGGAGCCTAGCCGCGGCCAACGAAGGGCATGCCGGCGGCCGTGACCACCACGGAGCCGACGCTCGCCGTGGCCGGCATGTTGGCCATCATGAGGACGGCACGGGCGGCGTCCTCCACCGGGAACATGGGTTCCACGCGGCGGCTGCCGTCGGCCTGGAGGGCACCGGAACCGACGCCGATGGTGTCCATGATCTCGGTGCGTGTGTTGCCGATGTCGATCTGGCCGCACGTGATGCCGAAGGGCCGCCCGTCCAGTTCGATGCTCTTGGTCAGGCCGGACATGGCGTGCTTGCTCACCGTGTACGCCACGGACAGTGGCCGCGGCGAATGCGCCGAGATGGAGCCGTTGTTGATGATCCGCCCGCCCTGCGGTTCCTGCGCCTTCATGGTCCGCACGGCCTCCGCCGCGCACAGCATGGACCCGGTGACGTTTACGGCCAGGGTGGACTCCCAGTCGGCAACGCTGATCTGGTCCACGCTGCCGGAGGGGCCGAAGATGCCGGCGTTGTTGAAGAGCACATCCACCCTCCCCCAGCGCTGGCGGGCCGCGGCGAAAAGCCGCCCGACGTCGTCGGGCACCGTGACATCGCACGGCACCGCAAGGGCGTCCGGGTGCCCGTCCGCCGTCTCAACGAGCTGCGCCTCGCGGCGCCCGGCGAGGGCCACGCGGTAGCCCTCGGCCAGGAGGAGCCGGGCGACCGCCCGACCGATCCCGGAGCCGGCTCCGGTCACGACGGCGACGCGGGGCGCGGCAGCGGCTGTTTGGTTCACGTGGTTCTCCTGGCGGATCGGCTGCACGGACTGCTTGGCCGCATGGCTTAGTGGGCCGCGGGGACGTCCACCGCGGTCAGGGGCCAGCCTATGACAGTCTTGGGGCGCGGTGCGGCGTACGTGCGGACCTTGGACGTGGACAAGCCCAGGCGGACCAGGGATTCGGCGATGGTGACGGCGGCGGCGACGCCGTCCACCACCGGGACGCCGGCGCGCTGGCGGATCTGCTCGTCGAGCCCGGCCATGCCGCCGCAGCCGAGGACGATGACCTCGGCCTTGTCGTCACGGACGGCGGCCAGCGCCTGCTGGACGATCGCTTCCACGGCGCGGTCGGGGTGCTCCTCCAGCTCCAGCACGGCCATGCCGCTGGCACGCACGGAGGCGCAACGGGCGTCGAGGCCGGCCAGCTTGAGCCGGTCTTCAATCAGGGGGACGGCCCGGTCCAGGGTGGTAACCACGGAATATTTGTGGCCGAGGAACATGGCCGTGCTCGCGGCTGCCTCGGTGATATCCACCACCGGGACGTCCAGGAGTTCCTGGAGGCCTTCGCGGCCGTGTTCGCCGTAGCCTGCCTGGATGACGGCGTCGAACGGTTCCGGGTAGTTGACCACGCGGTCCATAACGGCGATGGCGGCGAGGTAGCTTTCGAAGTTCCCCTCGCAGGAATCGGCACCGAAGCGCGGGGTAATGCCGATGATTTCCGTGCCGGGGGCGGCCGCACCGCGGGCCTGGGCTGCGATGGAATCGGTCATGGACTGCGTGGTGTTCACGTTTGCGACAAGGATGCGCATGGTGTCCTCTCAATCAATGCAGGCGCCCGCCCGTTCCGGATTCACGGGGAAGGACGGGCACCGGCTTGATGGTGCTTGGGTCTTGCTGGGGGGTGTTGTCAGTGGGTGCTGACGATGGCGATCGGCTCACCGGAGACGTCGTCGTGGAGCTGCTTCTTGTCGGCGATCCAGTAGTAGGTCACGGCGGCAAGGCCGGCACCGATGAACCAGGCGAACGGCGCTGCGGAGGCGAGGCCGGGGATGAAGGCGATGAGGATCGCGACGGCGGCGGCAGGAACCATGGCAATGATCGCCTTGGGGTTGACTCCGCGCTTGTAGAAGTAGGCGCCGGCCGGGTCCTCGGTGTAGAGCTCGGGGACATTGACCTTGCCGCGGCGCAGCAGCCAGTAGTCGGCCATGACCACGCCGAACAGCGGGCCGAGGAGGGCACCGAGACCGCCGAGGAAGTAGACGATGACCAGCGGGTTGTTGTAGAGGTTCCACGGCAGGATGACCAGGCCGATGATGCCGCTGACCCAGGCTGCCCGGCGGAAGTTCAGGTGCTTGGGGAAGAGGTTGGTGAGGGCGTAGACCGGGGCCACGAAGTTGGCCATGAGGTTCACGGCGACCGTGAGGATGAGCAACGCCAGGCAGGCCAGGACAAGGAAGAGGGTGTTGGGGATGCTCTGGACGATGTCCGAGGGGCTTTCGATGACGGTGCCGTTGATCTTGTACTGTCCGCCGGCCATGATGACCACGATGGCGCCGAAGACGAGCATGTTGATCGGGATGCCCCAGAAGTTGCCGCGGACCACAGACTTCTTGGAGGTGGAGGAGCGGGTGAAGTCGCAGAAGTTCAGGACGAAGGTGCCGTAGATGGAGACCCACAGGGCGCCGCCTGCGAAGATGGTCAGCCACATGTCGCCGCCTTCCAGGCCCTTGATGCCGGACCACTGGATGGCTCCGCCTGCTTCGACGAAGACCCAGATGGCGAGGGCAGCCATGGTGACCAGGATGATGGGGCCGGCGAAGGCCTCGTACTTGCGGATCATCTCCATGCCGAAGCTGACGATGACGAGCTGGATGATCCAGAGGGCCACGAAGGCGATCCAGCCCAGCGTGGACAGGCCAAGGATGGAGTTGCTGTCCAGGTCCTTGAGGCCGGGGGCCATAGCGACGAGCATGACGCGCAGCACCACGGAGGCAAGGTAGGTCTGGATGCCGAACCAGGCGACGGCGACGGCGCCTCGGATCAGGCTGGAGATCTGGGCTCCCCGGATGCCGAAGCTGATGCGGCTCATGACGGGGAAGGGAACACCGGTCTTCTGTCCCATGAAGCCGGAGAAGTTCAGGAGGGCGAAGAGCAGCACGGCTCCGATGCCGAGGGCCACGAGGATCTGCCAGCCGCCGAGGCCGAGCGAGAAGAGTCCGATGGCGAACGCGTAGTTACCCAGGCTGTGGACGTCATTGGCCCAGAGGGTAAAGATGCTGTAACTGGTCCAGCGGCGCCCCGCGATCTTGGTCGGGGCAAGGTCGAGGTTGTACAGGCTGGGGCTGATGGTACGGCCTGATGCTTCGGAAGCGATCTCGCAGAGGGCTGCACTGCCCACGGACGGGTGGGTACCCGCCACTGCCACATGTTCCGGAGTCTCAGTGACGCTGACTGGTGAGGTCTTCTGCATCGTGGATCTCCACTTCGTACTGATTCCACATTGTGGAATCAAGTTATTGAATAGTGAAATTACTTTATGATCCAGGTCACTCCCGCGTCAAGGGGGCATCTATCGGCCCCGGGGTCACAATCGGTCGATTGGCGCGCCGCGACCCTTCTTGCGCTTAGGGCGGGGCTGCCTTGTTGACGCTGCCCAAGTGTGCGGATAATCTCGAATTACAGAATTTTATTCTCACAATACGAAAATTCTTGAGCGCCCCACATAGCAAGCGCCCTGACATTCAATGAAGAGAGGTTGGACGTGGCTGCAGGAGAAGAGACCTCCCATATCCTCAGCGGGTTGACTGCCCAGCTGCCTGATCGTGATCCGGAAGAGACCGCGGAGTGGATCGAGTCCCTGGATGCGTTGATCCAGGAGCAGGGCACGGAGCGTGCCCAGTACATCATGCGCAGCCTGCTGCAGCGGGCCGGTGCCCGTTCGGTGGGCGTGCCGATGGTGACCACCACGGACTACGTGAACACGATCCCGGTGGACCAGGAAGCGCCGTTCCCCGGGAACGAGGAGTACGAGCGCCGCTACCGGGCGTACATGCGCTGGAACGCGGCGGTCATGGTGCACCGGGCCCAGCGGGCCGACATCGGCGTGGGCGGGCACATCTCGACCTATGCCGGGGCCGCGACCCTGTACGAGGTCGGCTTCAACCACTTCTTCCGCGGCAAGGACCACGCCACGGGCGGGGACCAGGTCTTCTTCCAGGGCCATGCCTCCCCGGCATGTACGCCCGGGCGTTCATGGAGGGCCGGCTGACGGAGGAGGACCTGGACGGCTTCCGGCAGGAGAAGTCCAAGGAAGGCCACGCCCTGTCCTCCTACCCGCACCCGCGGCTGATGCCCGGGTTCTGGGAGTTCCCCACGGTGTCCATGGGCATCGGCCCGATGAACGCGATCTACCAGGCCCAGTCCAACCGCTACCTGGCCGACCGGGGCATCAAGGACACCTCCGGCCAGCAGGTCTGGGCGTTCCTGGGCGACGGCGAGATGGACGAGCCCGAGTCCCGCGGCCTGCTCCAGCTCGCCGCGAACGAGAACCTGGACAACCTGAACTTCGTCATCAACTGCAACCTCCAGCGCCTGGACGGCCCGGTCCGGGGCAACGGCAAGATCATGCAGGAACTGGAGGCGTTCTTCCGCGGCGCGGGCTGGAACGTGATCAAGGTCGTCTGGGGCCGGGAGTGGGATGCCCTGCTCGAGAAGGACCAGGACGGCTCCCTGGTGCAGATCATGAACGAGACCGTGGACGGGGACTACCAGACCTACAAGGCCGAGTCCGGCGGCTTCGTCCGCGAGCACTTCTTCGGCAAGACCCCGCAGACCAAGGACATGGTCGCGGACCTGTCCGACGAGCAGATCTGGCAGCTCAAGCGCGGCGGCCACGACTACCGCAAGGTCTACGCCGCGTACAAGGCCGCCACCGAGTTCAAGGGCAAGCCCACCGTCATCCTCGCCAAGACCGTCAAGGGCTACGGCCTCGGACCCAGGTTTGAAGCGCGCAATGCCACGCACCAGATGAAGAAGCTCACCATCGAGGACCTGAAGGAATTCAGGGACTACCTCCGGATTCCGATTTCCGATGAGCAGCTGGACGCGGATCCGTACCGCCCGCCGTACTACCACCCGGGCCCCGATGCACCAGAGATTGCCTACCTCCTCGACCGGAGGCGTGAGCTCGGTGGCTTCGTGCCGGAGCGCAGGCCCGGGCACACCGACGTCGAGCTTCCCGCCGCAAAGTCATATGAAACGGCAGCCCGTGGTTCGGGCAAGCAGCAGGCCGCCACCACCATGGCGTTTGTCAGGCTCCTGAAGGATCTCCTCCGCGACAAGAACTTCGGCCACCGGCTGGTCCCGATCGTTCCGGATGAGTCGCGGACCTTCGGGATGGACGCGTTCTTCCCCACCGCGAAGATCTACAACCCCAAGGGACAGAACTACCTCTCCGTGGACCGCGACCTCGTCCTGGCCTACAAGGAATCCCCCCTGGGCCAGCTCATCCACCCCGGCATCAACGAAGCCGGCGCCGTCGCGGCCTTCACCGCCGCCGGCACCGCCTACGCCACCCACGGCGAACCCCTGGTCCCGATCTACGTCTTCTACTCCATGTTCGGCTTCCAGCGCACCGGCGACGCCTTCTGGGCCGCCGCGGACCAGATGACCCGCGGCTTCATCATCGGCGCCACCGCAGGACGGACCACCCTCACCGGCGAAGGACTCCAGCACGCCGACGGCCACTCCCCCCTGCTCGCCTCCACCAACCCGGCCGTCCTCACCTACGACCCCGCCTACGGCTACGAAATCGGCCACATCATCCGCGACGGCCTCGAACGCATGTACGGGCCCGCCTCCGGAGACCGGAACCTCATGTACTACCTCACCGTGTACAACGAGCCGATCACCCAGCCCAAGGAGCCGGAGAACCTGGACCTGGAAGGCGTGCTCAAGGGCATCTACCTGCTGGCCCCGGCCAAGACCGAAGGCCCCCGCGCCCAGCTCCTGGCCTCCGGCGTGTCCGTGCCCTGGGCCCTGGACGCCCAGGCCATCCTCGCCAACGACTGGGGCGTCTCGGCCGACGTCTGGTCCGTGACCTCCTGGAACGAACTGCGCCGCGACGGCCTCGCCGCCGAGGAAGAGGCCTTCCTCAACCCCGGCGCCCCGGCCCGGACCCCCTTCGTGGCCCGGCAGCTCGCCGGCGCCACCGGACCCGTCGTGGCCGTCTCGGACTACATGAAGGCCGTCCCGGACCAGATCCGCCAGTTCCTCCCGAACGAGTTCGCCTCCCTCGGCGCGGACGGCTTCGGCTTCTCCGACACCCGCCAGGCAGCCCGCCGCTTCTTCAAGAACGACACCCACTCCATCGTCGTGAAGACCCTGCAGCTCCTGGCCGCCAAGGGAGAGGTGGATTCCGGCGCCCCGGCGTACGCCATTGACCGCTACAAGCTGCTTGATGTCAACGCCGGCACCACCGGCGGCTCGGGCGGCGACGCCTAAGCACCGGCCACGGCAAAGGCGTCCACATGACAGTTGGCGGCAGTGTTCTTCGTGAACACTGCCGCCAACTGTCGTTTCGACGGGAAACCGACAGGACTCACGTGCCCAAATTCCGCCGATCCACTACGAATCCCGTTGCCGCATTTTCACGCACTGCGTTGATTCCCGCCACCACAGCGCTAATGCTGGGAAACCGGGGGGACACCGCAACCAGGGTGCCGTCGTCGGCTGTCAGCCTGAACCGGAAAGTGTCTGTCCCTGCGTTGACGATTTCGAAACTGCCCGCCATATTTCTCTTTACCCTCCACGCATCGTTGCACCAGAGCTGTCTTGCACAATTCCCTACAGACCCTAGCCGCCGATGGGGAGCTTCAAAAGGCTTACCGGCGGGTAATTTTCAACCTTTTTCGGTAGAACTGGGACGATGGCGGGCCTGGAGCTAGAGACCCCGGAGAGACCCGCGGGTATGGTGAGTTCATGAGCGATTCCAGCGTGGCCGCAACCACCGGGGTGCTGCTCGCCGCGGGGGCCGGCACGCGGCTCGGCCGGGGTCCCAAGGCCCTGCTTCCTTTTCAGGGACGGACCCTTGTGGAGGTCCTCTCGGATGTACTGCTCGACGGCGGCTGCACCGACGTCGTGGTGGTGCTCGGTGCGGAAGCCGAACGGGTGCGCGCCACCGTGGACCTGGGCCAGCACCGCACCGTGGAAAACACCGACTGGGCCAAGGGCATGGCAGGCTCCTTCCGTGCCGGAGTGGCAGCGGCCGCGAATGGCAGCAACGTCCTAGTGGCCCTCGTGGACCAGCCGGGGCTCACCCCCGAGGCCGTGTCCAGGTTGCTCGAACGGCACCATCCCGGCCGCGTCACTGCCGCAGCCTACCCCGATGTTTCCGGCAAGCTGCACCGCCGGCATCCCGTAATCATCGACGCCGGCCTCCGGGCCGAAGCGGCAGAAGCCGCCAACGGCGACACCGGAGCCCGCTCCTTCCTCAAGGCACACCCAGGGCTGGTTGACCTCGTCGATTGCAGCGATCTATGTTCCGGCGACGACCTCGACACCAAGGACCAGCTGCACCTGCTGGGCTGAGGCCTCACGGGGGCGCGCGGTCGGGGGACGTCAGGCGAAAGGTTTCACATGGTTGCGGCTCGCGTCTGCGGATCGCCCAAGCGGGCGGGCAGGTTGTTGGGCAGCGGCGCATTGCTGGCCGGCGTGTTCCTGGGCGGCTGCACCGGAGTACCGGAGCCTGCGCCGTTCCTGCCAAGCCCACCGCCGACGACGGCGACAGCACCGGCGGCGACAGCACCGGCGTCGGGGTCGTCCTCCTTCCGCGAGCTGCAGGCGATGCTTGAGCTGTACAGCGGGGAAGTGCTCCAGGAGGGAGCGCCGGCCGTTCTGATCGAGGCGAAAGTGGGACGCGAGAAGTGGTCCCATGCGGCGGGCGTCAGGAGCCGCGACGGCGGCGTGCCCGTCCAAGCGGGCGATCCCGTGCAGGTGGGCGGCATTACCCGGACCATGGTGGCGGTTTCCGTGCTGAAGCTCGTGGACGAGGGCCGGCTGGCGCTTGACGAACCCGTCGGCAGGCATCTGCCGGAGTTGGAGGGACTCCTGCGGCCCCCCACGCCCGTTACAGTGCGCCAGCTCCTTGGCCACACCTCCGGCATGCCCGACTACTACGCTCCCCTGCTGGAATCGGCCCCGCTCGGGCAAGTACTGGCCACCCCGCTGACGCCGGAGAAGCGCCTGGCACTGGCCGGGACTGTCCCCTGGCAGCTGGGCGAGCCGCAGGGGTTCAGCTTTTCCCGCTCGGACTACGTGGCCCTGGGGCTGTTGGTGGAGCGGCTCCGCGGCCGGCCACTCGCCGACGTCCTCAGGGCCGACATTGTGGAGCCGCTGGGTCTTCGCTCCACGTCGATGATTGGCGACGGCCCGGCCCCGGCCAACCTCGTCCACGGCTACACGCTGGCCGACGGCGGGCTGGTGGACGTAGCGTACCCGGCCCTGCAGGACGGGTCCGCGTCCGACGGCATGATTTCCACCGTGGAGGACGTCAACACTTTCTACGCCGCGCTGCTGCGGGGCGAGCTGCTGTCTCCAGCCGGCCTCATTGAGATGAAAGGCCGCATCTACGCCGACTACGGCCTGGGCTTGGATCAATGGAACGACAGGTGTACCAACGGCTTTTACCATGGCCATTCCGGCGACATGCCAGGCTACGGGGCGATCGCGATCAGCAGCGCCGACGGCCATCGCCAGCTCGCAATGTCGGTTGCTTACCCGCCATCGGCTGTGCCGGAGCGGTCCCATGCCATCGTGCTGGAGATGACCGTACTCGCTCAGCGCGCACTGAACGCAAGCTGCAGCTTCCAGTTCTGGTGGACACCTCCGGGCGATTAGGGCTCTCTTGGGAGAAACGAAAGCTGCGGGTGCTGCTGGGTCTGCGGCTGCGCCGTGGCATGTCGGCGGCGCAGCACGGCCCACTGCTAGGCTCTGAGCATCCTGCATGCATTTGCTGCACGGACTCGTTGGGGGGAACTGGTTTTGGTGTCATTCGGGCTTTTTGGGATTCTCTACGCCATCGTCGTATCGGTCATTGCCGTACTCGCTGTGTACGCCTTGGTCCTGCTCGTGATTTTTCTGCGCCTCCGCATCAAGGAACTGAAAGCAGCACAGCACCCTGGAGCTGAAGACTCCCGCTGAAGTGCTCCCTCCCGCGGTTCCTTGGAGATCCGCGCGGGCCGGTAGATTATGGCCCATGATTCTCATTGACCGCGATGACCCCACGCGCGGGGACGTCCACCAGCTCCTGAGTGAACACCTCGCGGATATGTTCGCCACCTCGCCGGCCGAAAGTGTGCACGCCCTGGACCCGTCGGCGCTGTCCGGACCGTCGATCACCTTCTGGACGGCCCGCGAGGACGGCGAGCTCCTGGGATGCGGCGCGCTCAAGGAACTCGGGTCCGGGCAGGATGGGGCGGGTCAGGACAAAACCAAGCACGGCGAAATCAAGTCCATGCGCACCACGGAAAGTGCCCGCGGGCGCGGCGTCGCCAGCCTCATGCTCAACCACATCCTGGAGGACGCCCGAAGCCGGGGCTTCGGGCGCATCTGTCTTGAAACCGGAACAGAGGAGTACTTCGCTCCTGCGCGGCGGCTGTACGAACGGCACGGCTTCGCCGAGTGCCCGCCCTTCGCGGATTATGCCCTGGACCCCAACAGCGTCTTCATGGAACTCCGCCTCTGAGCCATGACCTGGCCCATGTAGGTAGCAGCATCTGTCGTTTTGAAGGCTCAAAACGACAGTTACTGCTACCTAGTTGGGATTGGGCAGCCCCTACCCAGCCGCAGCCTCCTGCAGGGCGAGGTAGATCTTGTCGCGGGCGATGGGCAGCTCGCCGAAGCGGACCCCGGTGGCGTTCCGGATGGCGTTGGCCAGGGCCGGGGCCACGGGGTTGAAGGGGCTTTCGCTCATGGACTTGGCACCGAGCGGGCCCATCTGGTCGTTGGTTGAGGCGAAGTAGACCTCGCTGCGCGGCACGTCCGCGAAGGACGGGATGTGGTACTGCCGCAGGATGTCCGTGGTGACCCGGCCGGCGTCGTCCACCCTGACTTCCTCGTACAGCGCAGCACCCAGCGCCTGCGCGATGCCGCCTTCGATTTGGCCGCGGCACTGCCGCGGGTTGACCACCACGCCGGCGTCGGCGGCCTGCACGCTCTGCAGGATCCGCAGCTCGCCCGTGCCGGTGTTGACCGCCACCCGGAAGCCGTGGACGTTGAACGCCACCGATCGCGGCGTGCCGTCCCAGCTGCCCTCGGCGGCGAGGTGCACGCCCCGGTGCCGCGCGGCGTCGTGGATGTCAGCGAGCGGAAGCCGCCGCCCGGCACAGTCCACGCCGCCGTCGTCGAGCACGCAGTCCGCCTCCGGAACGCCGGCCAGGACCGCCGCCACGGAAACGATCCGCGAGGCGAGCTCGGTGGCGGCCAGAAGCGTCGCCTTGCCGGCCACCACGGTGCCGGCCGAGCCGAACGCGCCGGTGTCGTGCTCCACCAGGTCCGTGTCGGACTGCCGCACGGCCACCTTCCCGGCGGTCGTGGAGAGCGCCGTCGCGGCCAGCTGGGCGTGCACGGTGGTGGTGCCGTTGCCGAATTCGGCGGTCCCGACGTCGGCCGCGAACGTGCCGTCCGGAAGCAGGCTCACGCGGGTATGGGCGAAGTGGCCGCGCGGCGGGACGGTGTCGATCATGGACAGCGCGGCGCCCTGGCCCGTGACCCAGTCCGGGCCGAGGTCATCGAGCCCGGCGGCGGCGTAGCGCTCCTTGCCGCGGTCCAGGGCATCGCGCACCAGGGCGATGCACTGGTCCAGGCCGTAGCTGCCGTAGTGCACGTCCTCCTCGGGCTCGGGGGTGGTGGAGAGCATGTCGTCGCCCTCGCGCACCATGTTCCGGAGCCGGAATTCGAGCGGATCCATGCCGATGCCCACGGCCAGCTCGTCGATGGCCGACTCGATCGCGAAGATCATCTGGCTCAGCCCGTAGCCCCGGAACGCCCCGGCGGGCACGGTGTTGGTGTACACGGCGTGCGCGTCCACCTTCTTGTTGGCGCACTTGTACACGGCCAGCGATTCGCCGCAGCCGTGGAACATCACGCCGGGGGCGTGGTTGCCGTAGGCGCCGGTGTTGGTGACCACATCCAACTGCAGCGCGGTGAGGAGTCCGTCCTTGCTGGCGCCGGCCTTGAGCTTGATGGTGAAGGGGTGCCGGGTGGTGGTGGCGGTGAACTGTTCCGTACGGGTGAACTCCAGCTGCACGGGCCGGCGCAGGGTGAGCGCCGCGAGGGCCACGAGGTCCTCGGTGAGTACTTCCTGCTTGCCGCCGAAGCCTCCGCCCACACGTCCGGCGACCACGCGGATGCGGTCCTCGGGGAGGTCGAACACGCGGCCCAGCGTGCGCCGGACCAGGAACGGGACCTGGCTGGAGGAGCGGACCACCAGGCGGTCCTCCTCGTCGAGCCAGGCGATGGAGGAGTGCGTTTCCATGGCGACATGCTGCACGCGCTGGGTCCGGTACGTGTGCTCGTGGATGAAGTCGGCCGATCCGAAACCATCCGCCACGCTGCCCAGTTCCGAATGGAGCTCGGCCACCACGTTCTGCCGCGGGCGCGAGATCCGGGCCTTTTCAGGATCCTTGTCCCCGTGCAGGGCAGGGGCGCCGGGAAGCATGGCGTCCTGCGGGCTGAAGACGGCGTCCAGCAGTTCGTATTCCACGCGCAGGGCGCGGGCACCGGCCTCTGCGGCGCCCACGGATTCGGCCACGACGGCGGCCACCCGCTGCCCGATGAACCGCACCACGTCATCCAGCACGCGGGTATCGTCCGGATCGTCCGTGTAGAGCTCATGCTGGGCGGTGGAGAAGTGCTGCGCCGGGGCGTCCTCGTGCGTGAAGACCGCGACGACGCCGGGCACCTGGAGCGCGGCGGTCTTGTCGATGGAGACGATCCGCGCGTGGGCGTGGGGCGAGCGGAGCAGTTTCAGGTGCAGCAGGCCCTGGAGCTCCTCGCCGGGGACGTCCAGGGTGTAGCGGGCGGTGCCGGTGACGACGGCGGTGCCGGCGGGTGCGGGCACGTTGTCGCCGAGCCGCCCGGCGGAGCGTGCGGCGGCCGCTGGCGCGCTACTCCCCAAAGCCGCCGCACCGCCGTCGTGCGCGTGGCTCCCCTGACTCCCGCACACGGCGTCCGCGATGGAACGGTACCCGGTGCAGCGGCAAAGGTTGCCCTTGAGGCTGCGGGGCAGGTTGGCCTTCTGCTCGTCGTCGAACGTGGCTGCGGTCATCATCATGCCGGCGGTGCAGAAGCCGCACTGGAAGCCCTGTTCGGCCAGGAACTGCTCCTGCACGGGATGCAGTCCGCCGTCCGTTGCACCGGACGTCCCGGCGAGCCCTTCGATGGTGGTGACGGCCTTGCCCTCGGCGCGGACGGCCGGGTAGATGCAGCTGTGGACCGGGGTGCCGTCCACGTGGACGGTGCAGGCTCCGCAGTCGCCGCCGTCGCAGCCCTTTTTGACGCCAAAATTGCCCTGTTCGCGCAGGAACGTGCGCAGGCACTGGCCGGGGCGCGGGGTGGCCGGGGTGGCGGTGCCGTTGATTTCGGTTGCCATGCTCAGGCCTCCTTCTGCTGCTTGTTCTGTGTTGTTTCGGGTTGCGCGCTCGGCTGCGGCGAGGTGGCGTGCGGCCGCCCGGAGGGTCCTGTCCAGAAGTCGCCCGAGACCACCAGCCGTTCGCCGAGCAGTTCGCCGCGGATTTCCTCCGCGAGCCGCAGGGTCATGTCCCGCCGCCAGGCCGGGAGCCCGTGGATGTCGTCGTGGTACAGCTCCTCCGGGATGGCCTTCCCGACGGCGGCCGCCAGGGCCGCGGGGCCAGCCATCTTGGCGGCGGCGAACCGCAGCTGCACGGGGCGCTTGGTGGCGGCGGTGACGGTGATGACCAGGCTGCCATCGGCGTCGAGCCGGCCGATCAGCAGCACCCCGGAACGGCCGAGATTGCTGAGCGAAAGCCGCCGGAAGGCCACCTTCGCGGACAACGCCGACGCCGGCAGCTGGATGCTGCGCAGGAGCTCGCCGGGTGCCAGGCTGTTTTGCCCGTCCCCGGTGATGAAGGCGGCCACCGGGACGGTGCGGCTGCTGCCGCCGGGGCCGAGGATGGTGGCGGTGGCGTCCAGCCCGGCGCAGAGCGAAATCATGGGCCCGGCCGGGAGCGAGGTGCAGAGGTTGCCGCCCACGGTGGACATGTTCCAGACCTTGAAGGACGCCACGAAGGAGTCGCAGCACGGGCGGAACAGGTCCAGCCCCGGCCACTGGCTGCCGGCCACGGCATCCGAACCCGGCAGGGCGTAGAGCTCGGCCACGGTACAGGTAGCGGCCAGTTCGATCCCGGCGTCGCTCACGGTGACGGCGGGCCAGCCGGCCTGGCCCAGGTCCAGCAATCGTTTGAGGACGGTGCTGCCGTAGGAGAAGAGGACCGTGCCGCCGGCCAGCCAGGCATCGCCGTCGCGCCAATCGGCGGGGTCCGTGGTGGGGACGACGGCCTCGATGGTGTTCATGTCCATGGGTCCTCCTGGCGGGGATCGTGCGTGGAGCGCAGTTCGTGCGAGCGGGGTTCGAATGTGGAAAGTTCGTGCGGGCGGGTTTCGTGCGTGCGGTGGATGGGGCCGGCACCGTCCCTCAGCGAGGATGCAGCAAGCGGCGCCAGCGGGGCGTATCCACGGCCGGCGCGGCCGCGGGAGGCGACGATCTCGGCCGTGATGGACACCGCCACTTCGGCGGGCGTGACGGCACCGAGGTCCAGGCCGATGGGCGAGTGCAGCCGTTCCAGCGCCTCGGCCGGGGTGCCGTCCGCGAGCAGGGCGTCGATCCGCTGGCGGTGGCTGCGGCGCGAGCCCATGGCGCCCACGTAGGCCAGCCGCAGCCGGAGCGCGGTTTCCAGCAGCGGGATGTCGAATTTGGGGTCGTGGGTCAGGACGCACACCACGGTGCGGCCGTCCACGCGGCCCGCGGCGGCTTCGGCCGCCAGGTAGCGGTGCGGCCAGTCCGTGACGAGCCGGTCCGCTGCGTCGAAGCGGCTTTGCCGGGAGAAGGCGGGGCGGGCATCGCAGAGCGTGACGTCGTAGCCGAGGAGTTTGCCCGCAGGGAGGAGTGCGGCGCCGAAGTCGTTGGCCCCGAAAATGAGCATGCGCGCGGAAGGGAGCCGGCTTTCCACGAAGAGGGTGATGGGTTCGGGCTCGAGCTCCGAGCCGGTGCAGCCCTCGGGCGGCGCCAGCCGGACGAGGCCGGCGCGGCCGCCTTGGAGCAGCGGCTCCAGCTGGGCGGCTGCCGCGTAGACGGTGGCGGGATGGTCACCCACCAGCCGGGCAAGGTCCGGGGATTCCATGGCGCGGAAGCGCACGGGGTCATGCACCACCACGGCTCCCCCGCCGGCGTCGAGCCTGCGGATCAGTGCCACGGCCGCGGTGGAATGGTGGCCCGCCAGGCTGTGCAGCAGGGCGAAATCCATGGCCTCGGGCGAGGAGCCGAGCGGCTGGATGTGGACTTCCAGCTCCCCTCCACACGTCAGCCCGACGGCGAACGCGTCCTCGGCGCTGTAGCCGAACAACTCGCGGCGCGTGCCGCCGTCGCGCAGTGTTTCCAGGGCGGAGTCCACCACCGCGCCCTCCACGCAGCCGCCGGAGAGGCTGCCCAACACGTCGCCGTTCTCGGAGACCAGCATGGAGGTGCCGAGGGGCCGGGGCACGGAGCCGCCGGTGCCCACGATGGTGGCTACGGCACAGCGCTGGCCGGAGACCGCAGGCTGCCAGTTGCCCAGCGAAGGCATCAGATCCAGCATGGCTACACGTCCTTATTTTCCGAAGGTCCGGACGGACGGGCCGACCGGAGAGTGCGCGATCTTGCCCCATCGTCTCACTGCTTGAGCCTGTGGAGGGGAAGTCGCGGTAAATGAAGTCATAGGACCGGGGACGGGGTTCACCATCCCCGTCCCCGGTCCATAGCGGAGCAAACACACCCGTCCCTGGGAACCAGGGCCGCCGCCCGCCGTCGTGGATCCGGTGCTGCGGACCACGGCGGCGGACGCCTATTCAATGCGGTGGGTGCGGATGGACCGCCGTCTTGAGGCGCCCCCTGAAGGGGCGGATTGCGGCCCGGGCTACACGCCCATCAGGGCGTTGATGGGTCCGCGGGCGAAGTAGATGATGAAGCCCGCCGTGACCACCCACATCAGCGGATGGACTTTCCTGCCCCGGCCCGACGCCGCGCTGATGACGGCGAAGGAGATGAAGCCGACGCCGATGCCGTTGGCGATCGAGTAGGTCAGCGGCATGGTGACGATGGTCAGGAAGGCCGGCAGTGCGATGGAGAACTTGCTGAACTTGATCTCGCGGATCTGCGCCATCATCATCGCGCCCACCACCACCAGGGCGGCTGCTGCCACTTCCAGCGGTACCACCGAGGTCAGCGGCGTGAAGAACATCGAGCCCAGGAACAGCACGCCGGTGACCACGGAGGCCAGGCCCGTGCGGGCACCTTCGCCGATCCCCGCCGCGGAGTCGATGTACACCGTGTTGGAGGACCCGGACGTCCCGCCGCCCACTACTGCGCCCAGGCCTTCGACGATGAAGGCGGACTTCAGCTTGGGGAACGTGCCGTCCTTGTGGGCCACGCCGGCGCTCTTGGCGAGGCCGGTCATGGTGCCCATGGCGTCGAAGAAGTTGGTGAACACCAGGGTGAACACCAGCATGGTGGCGGCCAGGCCGCCGATCCGGGCGAACGAGCCGAACAGGTCGAACTGCCCCACCAGGCTGAGGTCCGGGACGGAGACCAGCTGGCTCGAAAGGATCGGCACGTTCAGGTGCCAGCCGCCGGGGTTGTCCGCGGAGCCCGGGCCGATGTGGAACACGGCCTCGGCAACAGCGGCGAGGACGGTGGTGGCGACGATGCCGATGAGCAGGCCACCCTGGATCCTGCGGGCCACGAGGATGCCCATGACCAGCAGACCGATGATGAAGACGAGCGTGGGGATGGACGTGATGGAGCCATCCGTGCCGAGCTGGACCGGCGGGCCGCCCTTTGTGGGGCGGACAAAGCCGGAGTCGACAAAGCCGATGAAGGCGATGAACAGGCCGATGCCGACGGTGATGGCGGCCTTGAGTTCCTTGGGGACTGCCTTGAAGATCGCCGTCCGGGCGCCGGTGGCACCGAAGAGGACGATCAGGATGCCGTTGATGACCACCAGGCCCATGGCTTCCGGCCATGTGACTTCCTGGATGACCGCCACGGCGAGGAAGGAGTTGATGCCCAGGCCGGCTGCGAGGCCGAAGGGCAGGTTGGCGACGAGACCGAAAACGATGGTCATGACGCCGGCGGTGAGGCCGGTGACCGCGCCTACCTGTGCTGCCGAGAGCCAGCCGCCCGCGACGTCGGTGGGGGCGTTGTCTGCGGAGAAGCCGCCCAGGATGAGCGGGTTGAGGATCACGATGTACGCCATCGTGAAGAAGGTGACCAGGCCGCCTCGGAACTCGCGGGCCAGCGTGGAGCCACGCTTGGTGATCTGGAAGAAACCATCCAGGAAGGAGTTCGACGCCGGGGGCTTGGGGCCGTTGCCCTGTGCCAGTCCGGTTGCCGTGTGCATTTCGCGTGCCGCTGTCTGCTCCGCGCCGGAGAGCGCGGCCTGCTTTTCAGCTGCCGTTTGCATTTCTGCGGGGTCCAGGATTGTCATGTCAGCCACCGGGCCCTAGTAGTCAATCCTGGAGTCGAGCGCGTTCCAGGTGTTGAACGGTTCAAGGATGGCGGGGGCCTGGGGATCGCCCAGTTCCAGCTTGGAGACCGGCATGAGTGCATCCCGGTTCTCGTTCTCGAAGTACTCGTAGAAGACGGCGTCGTCGAAACCGACCGACGCGGCGTCGTGCCGGTCCGCGGCGAAGACAACGCGGCTGATCCGGGCCCAGAGTGCGGAGGCCAGGCACATGGGGCACGGCTCGCAGCTGGTGTAGAGGGTGGCGCCGCTCAGATCGAACGTGCCCAGTTCGCGGCAGGCGGTACGGATGGCCGTGACTTCTGCGTGGGCGGTGGGATCGTTGGTGGCGGTGACGCGGTTGACGCCTTCGAAGGTCTGTCCGTCCGCGGTGACAATGACGGCGCCGAAGGGCCCGCCGCTGTTGAGGACATTGGCTGTTGCCAGCTCAATGGAAGTGGCCAGATAGTGCTCGGCCGTGACGGTTGTACTCATGTTGCGACTTCCTTAGTGCTGAGGAAGCCAGGTGACCCCGAGACGTGACGTGCCAGTGCGACGGTTACCAGGCTTCAGCATGTGCTTTTGAAGGTTCGCCTGGTAGATAGCTTCCCGGAGTCCGGTGCCCGCCTTTGGCAAGATCGAGAATAGCACCGGACCTGTGAGCCGCGCCATAGTTTTTTGAAAACTTAATTTCGTGATGTGAAATTCATGCTGCGAGCGGGTTGGCGGCCGAATGTGACCGGTACGTCCCCACATGCGTTGACTGCCGCCGTCGGGCATCCTACGCTGGCCGAACCAAAAGGCGGCAGCCTCGCGGCACAACCTGGATCAGCAGACAGGGCCTAACTGAGCTGGAACGCAACCATGCCGACCAGACAAGGAGCCATCCATGGCCCACCCGCACACCCCGTCCCTGTCCCCGTCCAGGCTCTGGATCAAGAACCCGCTCGCCGTTTTCACGGCCAACCAGCTCGACGCCGGCGGCGGCCTGGTGGTCCGCGGCGGGGAGATCGCCGAGCTCGTCCCCGCCGGCGGGCAGCCATCCTCAGCCGTTGATTCGGTGTTTGATGCCTCGGCGCACGTCCTCATGCCGGGCCTGATCAACACGCACCACCACTTCTACCAAACGCTCACCCGCGCCTGGGGACCGGTGGCCAACGCCCCGCTGTTCCCGTGGCTGCAGAACCTCTACCCCGTGTGGGCGCGGCTGAGCCCGCGGAGCCTGGAGCTCGCCGTCGAGGTGGCCCTCGCGGAACTGCTGCTCTCCGGCTGCACCACCGCCGCGGACCACCACTACCTGTTCCCGGCCGGCATGGAGGACGCGATCGACATCGAGGCCGGGGTGGTGCGCCGGATGGGCATGCGGGCCACCCTGACCCGCGGCTCCATGACGCTCGGCGAGGACGACGGCGGGCTGCCGCCGCGTTCCACGGTCCAGCCGCCGGAGGTGATCCTTGCCGACAGCGAGCGGCTCATCCGCGAGTACCACGAGGCCGGCGACGGCGCCGTGATCCAGATTGCGCTGGCGCCGTGCTCGCCCTTCTCCGTGACCAAGGAGATCATGGCCGAAAGCGCCGCACTGGCGGAGCGTTTCGACGTCCGGCTGCATACGCACCTCGCCGAGACCATCGACGAGGAGGACTTCTGCCAGTCGATGTTCGGGCTGCGCACCGTGGACTACCTGGACAGCGTCGGCTGGCTGGGCAACCGCACCTGGCTGGGCCACGGCATCCACTTCAACGACGAGGAGATCGCCCGGCTGGGTGCCGCGGGCACCGCCGTCGCGCACTGCCCGACGTCGAACATGCGGCTAGCGTCCGGCACCGCACGCGTGCTGGAACTGGAGGCGGCCGGGGTGCCGGTGGGGCTGGGCGTGGACGGATCGGCGTCGAACGATGCCTCCAACATGATCCTGGAGGCACGGCAGGCACTATATCTCCAGCGGCTGCGGTACGGGGCGGACGTGCCGGTGGAGCGGGCGCTTGGCTGGGCGACGCGGGGCTCCGCAGCCGTCCTGGGCCGTTCGGACATCGGCCAGCTGGCGCCCGGGCTACAGGCTGACCTGGCACTGTTCAAGCCTGACGAGCTGCGATTCTCCGGCAGCCACGACCCGGTGGCGGCGCTGCTGCTGTGCGGGGCGGACCGCGCGGACCGCGTCATGGTGGGCGGGCAGTGGCGCGTGGTGGACAGCGCCATTCCGGGGCTCGACGTGGCCGGGCTCATCGCGGAGCACACGGCCGCTGCGCGGAAGCTGATCAGCGGGTAGGCCCGCGGGCGGGGTGCGCGCCTCCATCCGCCGCTTCGATGGTTCCGCGCGCACCCGGTGGTTCGAATCATCGTTTGCGCAGGGAACCATCGAATCGGTGCGTGGACCGGCGCCGGCAGCTCCCGGGCACGCAAAAGCGGGCGGCACCTCCCCAGGTGCCGCCCGCTCTTTGGCTCTGTTGCGCAGAGGCCGCGTCCTTCGGGGCAGGAACCTTAGGGACGCTGCCGGCCGAACACCGGGAGCGCGCGGAGCCAGCGGGAGAACCCGCCGCTCTTGCGGTCGCAGTCGGCCGGAATGTAGAAGTCGGGGTCCGTGGCACCGAACGGCAGGTACAGCACCTGGCCCGGGGCCGGGAATTCCACGACGTTGTTCTTGTCCTTCGAGTCCATCTGTTCCTCCTCATTCACCTTGCTTGGCTTTTCCGCACTTCGGAAAACTTTTATTGTTATGTGGAAATACTAAGGCCGGATGGGAACGGGCGTCAAGACCTCCAATGGGCGGCAACCACAGGGCCGGTCACAATCGAAAAGTACATAACGATTCGTGGAAGTGATGTACACCACTGGCGGACGTGGGCTACGCTTTCATCAATTCGTGGCCCAGGTCACGTAACCTGGGAGCAGCAGGCAGGGTCGTAATGAGCTGGCATCAATGGATGCCGGCTCTTTTTTGTTGGGGTCGGCTCCACCAGAAACGCGTGGGAAACACGCGCTTAATTTCATTGGTGGACCTTAGGGGTTCCACCTCGCAGAAGTTGGGATATGACCATGAGCAACAAGATCGTCCTCGGCGACAACCAGTACGGCAAGGCAGAAGTCCGCGTCGTCAAAGTCACCCGCGACACCGACCGCCACCAGATCGAAGACCTGAACGTCACCTCGCAGCTGCGCGGCGATTTCCAGGCAGCGCACCTGCAGGGCGACAACGCCCACGTCGTGGCCACCGACACCCAGAAGAACACCATCTACGCGTTCGCCCGTGAAGGCGTCGGCTCCCCCGAGGCCTTCCTGCTGCGCCTCAGCGAGCACTTCACCTCGGGCTTCGAATGGGTCACCGGCGGCCGCTGGGAAGCCGAGTCCTACAGCTGGGACCGCATCCACGCGCACGGCGCCGAACACGACCACAGCTTTGTCCGCAACGGCCAGGAAGTCCGCACCGCCGTCGTTGTCCGCGACGGAAACACGACGCACGTGGTCTCCGGCCTCAAGGACCTCACCGTCCTGAAGACCACGCAGTCCGGCTTTGTCGGCTACCCGCGCGACAAATACACCACCCTGCCCGAGACCACGGACCGCATCCTGGCCACGGACGTCTCTGCCCGCTGGCGCTACAGCACGGGCCTGGACCTCGCCGCCACGGACTTCAACAAGAGCTACGAGGACATCAAGGCGCTGCTCCTGGAGGGCTTCACCGAGAACTACTCCCACGCCCTGCAGCAGACCCTCTTCGACATGGGCAAGAAGGTCCTCGAGGCTCACAGCGAAGTGGACGAGATCAAGTTCTCGATGCCCAACAAGCACCACTTCCTGGTTGACCTCTCGCCGTTCGGCCTGGACAACCCCAACGAGGTCTTCTTCGCCGCGGACCGCCCCTACGGCCTGATCGAGGCCACAGTGCAGCGTGAAAACTCAGGCTCGGCCCCGGCCGCCTGGAACGGCATCGCCGGCTTCTGCTAGGCCACCCGCGCACGCCCAACTGACTCGCAGTAGTGGTTGTTTTGGAGGCTCAGAACAACCACAAATGCGAGTCAGTTGGGCCAGCAACCCCAAAACCAGCAACCCCAAAAACCCAATTGTTAGCCAGACATTGTTAGCCAGACGAAGGCGTCTGCCATGAACCAAGAAGGTCTGCCATGAACAGCAAGAAGAAGTCACGCCCCGCGTCGATCAGATCCGCGGAAGCCCGCCCCGAGGACAAGCGCCTCTCCCTGGGCAGCACGTTCGCCTACGGATTCCAGCACGTCCTGACCATGTACGGGGGCATCATCGCCCCGCCGCTCATCATCGGAGCAGCCGCCGGAATGTCCTCGCAGGACATCGGCCTCCTGATCGCCGCCTGCCTGTTCGTCGGCGGCCTCGCGACCATCCTGCAGACCATCGGCATCCCGTTCTTCGGCTCCCAGCTGCCGCTCGTCCAGGGCGTGTCCTTCGCCGGCGTCTCCACCATGGTGGCGATCGTGAACGGCGGCGGAGGCATCCAGGCTGTCTTCGGATCGGTCATCGTGGCATCCCTGATCGGCCTGGCCATCACGCCGCTCTTCTCCAAGATCATCAAGTTCTTCCCGCCCGTGGTCACCGGCACGGTCATCACCACGATCGGCCTGACGCTCATGCCCGTGGCCGCCAACTGGGCCATGGGCGGCAACGCCAAGGCCGAGAACTACGGCAGCATCGCCAACATCGGGCTCGCCGCGGCCACCATGGGCGTGGTCCTGCTCCTCAGCAAGGTCGGCAACGCCGCCATCTCGCGCCTGTCCATCCTGCTCGCCATGGTGATCGGCACCGCGATCGCCCTGGTTACCGGCATGGCGGACTTCTCCAAGGTGGGCCAGGGCGACATCGTGGCCTTCCCCACGCCGTTCGCCTTCGGCGCGCCGACCTTTGAGATCGCGGCCATCGTGTCCATGCTGATCGTCATCCTGGTGACCCTCACGGAAACCTCGGCGGACATCATCGCCGTCGGCGAGATCGTGGACACCAAGGTGGACTCCCGCCGCATCGGCGACGGGCTCCGCGCGGACATGCTCTCCAGCGCGATCTCCCCGCTGTTCAACTCCTTCACCCAGAGCGCCTTCGCCCAGAACGTGGGCCTCGTGGCCATCACCGGCATCAAGAGCCGCTTCGTGGTCAGCGCCGGCGGGCTCATCCTGGTGGTCCTCGGCCTGCTGCCCATCCTGGGCCGGGTGGTCGCAGCGGTGCCGACGCCCGTCCTGGGCGGCGCCGGCGTCGTGCTCTTCGGTACGGTGGCCGCAAGCGGCATCCGGACGCTCGCCAAGGTGGAATACCGCAACAACATGAACCTGATCGTGGTGGCGGCCTCCATCGGCTTCGGCATGATCCCCATCGCCGCCCCGAAGTTCTACGATCAGTTCCCGTCCTGGTTCGGCACGATCTTCCACTCCGGCATCAGCTCGGCCGCCATCATGGCGATCCTCCTGAACCTGCTCTTCAACCACCTCAAGGCGGGCAACTCGGACAACCAGTCGGTGTTCGTGGCCGGCACCGGCCGTGTGGTCAGCGAGCAGGACCTCGCCTGCCTGGCCGACGGCGACCGCTTCGAGAACGGCAAGCTGATCGACGCCGACGGCAAGGAAGTGCC
This sequence comes from Arthrobacter sp. CJ23, assembly GCF_024741795.1. Lineage (NCBI taxonomy): Bacteria > Bacillati > Actinomycetota > Actinomycetes > Micrococcales > Micrococcaceae > Arthrobacter > Arthrobacter sp. CJ23. Next base: position 3,776,555 of record NZ_CP102950.1, read on the forward strand.
GCTCAAGGCGTCCACCGTCGCGGAGCACTAGCTCCCGTCCCCAGGCATGACAGCTGACGGCAGTGTTTCCTTGGGGGACACTGCCGTCTTTTGTCATGTCGCGCAGAACGTACGACGGCGGCACTCGCCACCCAGCCTTGTGCCGCTGCAAGGGAACGCCAAATAGGATCAGGTCATGACCGAACAGCTGCCCTGCTTCCGTTCGCTCGCCCTCCGCGAGATCCCCCGGCCCGACTACGCAGACGTTTGCCTGGCCGCCCTCCCTGCCGGCGCCGGCACGGACCCCGCGGAGTGGGCAAAGCGGCTCTTCTCCGTGGAATCAATGCCACCGTGGATCGCGGGAGCCATGCGCCTGCGCCAGGTCCTGGTGCCATTGCTTGGCATTCCAAAGGCACCGCGGGACACATTCACCGTGAGCGAGCAGTCGGGCGAAGAAGCCCTGATCTTCATCCGCGACCGGCACCTGGACTGCGCAATCGCCGTCGGGGTCGATCCGGTGAGCCGGATCATCCGGGTGACTACCGCCGTCGAACTCAAGGGGTGGCGTGGGCGGCTGTACTTTGGCGTCGTGCGCCCTGTTCACCCCATGGTGGTGGACTCCATGCTCAAGCGGCACACCCGGCCACCGCGGCGCTGAAAGCTAGCTCTGGTTGAGCTCCATGGAGATGGCCAGGGCGGCCTGGCGCAGCAGCGGCACGGCTCGGTCGGCGAAGGCCTTGTCCACGCGGGTGATCGGCCCGGAGACCGAGATCGCGGTGGGGGTCGGAGCATTGGGCACGGCCATGGCGAAGCAGCGCACGCCGAGCTCCTGCTCTTCCTCGTCGATTGAGTAGCCGCGTTCGCGGATCAGCTTGAGGTCGGCAAGGAGGGACTCGATGTCGCCGATGCTCTTGTTCGTGGGGGTGGGCATGCCGGTGCGGGCCACGATGCCGCGGACCACGTCGTCGTCCAGCTGGGCCAGGATGGCCTTGCCCACGCCGGTGTCGTGCGTGTGGGCGCGGCGGCCGACCTCGGTGAACATGCGCATGGAGTGCATGGACGGCACCTGGGCCACGTAGATGACCATGTCCGAGTCCAGCACGGCCATGTTGGAGGTTTCGCCGAGCCGTTCCACGAGGGACTTCAGCTGCGGGCGGGCCACGGCGCCGAGCTGCTTGCTGGCGCCTTCGCCGAGCCGGATCAGCCGGGGGCCCAGCGCGTAGCGGCGGTTGGGCAGCTGGCGGATGTAGCCGAGCGAGACCAGCGTGCGCAGCAGGCGGTGGATGGTGGGCAGGGGCAGGTCCGTGGAGGAGGACAGTTCACTGAGCGTGACGTCTCCGCCGGCGTCCGTGATGAGTTCCAGCAGTTCGAAGACGCGCTCGACGGACTGCACGCCTCCGGAGGCTTTTTCAGCCATTCCCTTGTCTCCAATGACTCAGATTCCGACAACTCTTATCCACATCGTGAAAAAAATTGCTTAGAACACTCAAGATACAGCACATCCGGGCCGCGGGCGATGCCCCAAACATGACCGTCAGGGGGTTGTGTTTCCACTTTGTAGATAATAATATCCATAATACGAAAACATTTAGTTGGACTGGTGGTCCGGGAACGGACCCTATGAGGAGGAATTTCAATGGCGAACCCGAGCCCCGGTAACTCGATCACCCTGCGCGTTGCCGCGCCGTCTAGCTTCACCGCCACGAGTGAACTCGCCGCCGCCGTCGGCGCAGCCGGCGCAGCCATCACCGCGCTTGACGTCACGGAATCCCACCACGACACCCTTGTTGTCGACGTCACCTGCAACACCACCGACGACGACCACGCCGCCCGCGTCAAAGACGCCCTGAACGCGCTCGACGGCGTCACGGTCCAGCACGTCTCGGACCGCACCTTCCTCATGCACCTCGGCGGCAAGCTCGAAGTGGTCCCCAAGGTGGCCCTGCGCAACCGCGACGATCTCTCCCGCGCCTACACGCCCGGCGTCGCACGCGTCTGCCTCGCCATCGCCGAAGACCCGGCCGCGGCCCGCAATCTGACCGTCAAGCGCAACACCATCGCCGTCCTCACCGACGGTTCGGCCGTCCTAGGCCTGGGCAACATCGGCCCCGCCGCGGCCCTGCCCGTCATGGAAGGCAAGGCCGCGCTGTTCAAGCAGTTCGCCAATGTTGACGCCTGGCCGGTCTGCCTGGACACCCAGGACACCGAGGAAATCATCATGATCGCCAAGGCCATGGCCCCCGTCTACGGCGGCATCAACCTCGAGGACATTGCTGCGCCGCGCTGCTTTGAAATCGAGAAGCGCCTGCGCGATGAACTCGACATCCCCGTCTTCCACGACGACCAGCACGGCACCGCAATCGTCACCCTGGCAGCCCTCGTCAACGCCCTGCGCGTGGTGGACAAGAAGCTCTCCGAGGTCAAGATCGTGGTCTCGGGCGTGGGCGCTGCCGGCTCGGCCATCATCCAGCTCCTCAAGGCCCAGGGCGCGCAGCACATCGTCGCCGCCGGCCGCTCGGGCGCCATCCACTCCGGCCAGCAGTACGACGACGAGCACCGCTCCTGGATCGCCGAGAACACCAACGAGGAAGGCTTCTCCGGCACCCTGCACGAAGCCATGGCCGGTGCCGACGTCTTCATCGGCGTCAGCGCCCCGCACGTGATCGGCGAGGAGCAGGTTGCTGCCATGGCCGAGAACGCGATCGTCTTCGCCATGGCCAACCCGACGCCGGAAATCGACCCGGTGCTCGCCTCCAAGCACGCCGCCGTGGTGGCCACGGGCCGCAGCGACTTCCCGAACCAGATCAACAACGTCCTGGCCTTCCCGGGCTTCTTCCGCGGTCTGCTGGACGCCGGAGCATCGGACATCACGCCGGACATGCTGGTGGCAGCCGCAGACGCTATTGCCAACCGGGTGGCTGACGACGAGCTCAACGCGAGCTACATTATCCCCAGCGTCTTCGATCCGCATGTCGCCGCTGATGTGGCCGCCGCAGTGGCAGCCGCAGCGCACGCCGCCCGCGCTCTCTAGTAAAGGACTTACCAATATGGCTATCACTGTCACGGACCGCCAGCCGGTCGAACGCGCCGAAGAGATCCTCACCCCCAAAGCGCTGGCCTTCGTCGAGGAGCTCCACAAGCGCTTCGCCGGCACCCGCAACGAACTGCTCGAGGCCCGAAAGGCCAAGCGCGACGGCGTCGCGCGCACCAGCCGCCTGGACTTCCTCCCGGAGACCCAGGAAATCCGCGACGGCGACTGGAAGGTCGCCGAGGCACCCGCCGCGCTGCAGGACCGCCGCGTCGAAATGACCGGCCCGGCCACGCCGGCCAAAATGGCCATCAACGCGCTGAACTCGGGCGCCAAGGTGTGGCTGGCGGACCTCGAGGACGCCAGCACCCCCACGTGGCCCAACGTCATCGACGCCATCCTGAACCTGCGCGACGCCGCCGCCGGCACCCTCGCGTACACCTCTCCGGAGGGCAAGGAATACAAGCTCCGCACCGACGCGCCGCTCGCCGTCGTGGTGGCCCGCCCGCGCGGCTGGCACATGGAAGAGCGCCACCTGCTGATCGACGGTGCCCCCGCCGTGGGCGCGCTGGTGGACTTCGGCCTGCACTTCTTCCACACCGCCAAGCAGCTGCTGCTCAACGGCCACGGACCGTACTACTACCTTCCCAAGATGGAGTCCCACCTCGAGGCCCGCCTTTGGAACGAGATCTTCGTGTTCGCCCAGGACTTCCTCGGCATCCCGCAGGGCAGCGTCCGCGCCACGATGCTGATCGAAACCATCCCGGCCGCCTTCGAAATGGACGAGTTCCTCTACGAACTGCGTGACCACGCCTCCGGCCTGAACGCCGGACGCTGGGACTACCTCTTCAGCATCATCAAGTACTTCCGCGACGCCGGCGAGGAATTCGTGCTGCCGGACCGCGCCACCGTGGCCATGACCGCACCGTTCATGCGCGCCTACACCGAGCTCCTGGTCAAGACCTGCCACAAGCGCGGCGCCTTCGCCATGGGCGGCATGGCCGCCGTCATCCCCAACCGCAAGCAGCCCGAGGTCACGGCCGCGGCCTTCGACAAGGTCCGCGCCGACAAGACCCGCGAGGCCAACGACGGATTCGACGGCTCCTGGGTCGCCCACCCGGACCTCGTCTCCACGTGCCGTGAAGTGTTCGACTCCGTCCTGGGCGACCGTCCGAACCAGCTGGACAAGCAGCGCCCGGAGGTCAGCGTCACGGCCGAGCAGCTGATCGACGTCGCATCCGCCGGCGGGGACGTCACCGAGGCGGGCATGCGGCTGAACCTGTACGTCGCCGTCGCGTACACCGGTGTATGGATCTCCGGCAGCGGTGCCGTGGCCATCCACAACCTCATGGAAGACGCCGCAACCGCGGAAATCTCCCGCTCGCAGGTGTGGCAGCAGATCCGCAACAAGTCGGTCCTCGCGGATACGGGCAACACCGTGACCCGCGAACTCGTCAGCCGCATCCTCGGCGAAGAGACCGAGCGGCTGCGCATCGAGTTCGGCGACGAGAACTTCAAGGCGTACTACGAGCCGGCGTCGAAGCTGATCGAGGACATCTGCCTGTCTGACGACTACACGGACTTCCTCACCACGCCTGCTTACGAACTGGTGGGCTGAGATGACCGAACCGTCCTTCAGCGCCGCGGACCTCGCCCGGATCGAGGAACAGCTGGCCGCCACCGACCAGCTCCTGGACCAGGGCTACCCCGGCGACGACGGCAGCCGCCAGCCCATCCACACCGTCTACGTGCCGGCCGACCGTTTCACGCCGCAGCTCGCCGCCGAATGGGGCGCCCAGGCGCTCGCGGCGGCGGAGGCCCACGGCGGGCTTGCCCGCCTGGGTTCGCTGCTCGGCCAGGAGCCTGAGCTGGCCGCTGCCGTTGCGGAGCGGGTCGCGGCGAAGCTCGCCAGCGAGCCGATCGAAGACCTGCGCCTGGACTTTGAGGACGGCTACGGCAACCGCGGCGACGAGGCAGAAGACGCCGACGCCGTTGCTGCCGCCAAGCAGGTGGCCGCGGCGGTCGCCGCCGGCACCGCGCCGCCCTTCATCGGCATCCGCTTCAAGTGCTTCGAGGCCCCCACCCGGGCCCGCGGCCTGCGGACCCTGGACCTGTTCGTCTCCACGCTGGCCAAGGCCGGCGAACTGCCGGCCGGGCTGATCCTGACCCTGCCCAAGGTCACCACCGTGGCGCAGGTCCAGGCCATGGACTTCGCCGTGTCCCGGCTGGAGGAGGTCCACGGGCTTCCCGCCGGCCGGCTCCGCTTCGAGGTCCAGGTGGAAACGCCGCAGCTGATCCTCGGCGCCGACGGCACCTCGCCGCTGGCACGGCTGCCGCACGTGGTCCCGGGCCGCATCAGTGGCCTGCACTACGGCACCTACGACTACAGCGCCTCGCTGCAGATCTCGGCCGAGTACCAGTCCATGGAGCACCCGGTGGCCGACTTCGCCAAAGAAGTCATGCAGCTGGCCGTCGCCGGAACGGGCATCCGCCTCTCCGACGGCTCCACCAACATCATCCCCGTGGGCGACGCCGTCGAGGATGCCTGGAAGCTGCACGGCCGGCTGGTCCGCCGCTCCCTGGAAAACGGCTACTACCAGGGCTGGGACCTGCACGCAGCCCAGCTGCCCAGCCGCTACGCGGCCAGCTACGCGTTCTACCGCGAGGGCCTGCCCGCAGCGGCACTGCGCCTGCGCAACTACGTGGAACGCACGGAAGGCGGGGTCATGGACGAGCCCGCCACCGCCCGGGCCCTGGCCGCCTTCGTCCTGCGCGGCGTCCAGTGCGGCGCCGTGGGGACCGAAGAGGTCCACGCGCTCGCCGGCGTCGAACTTTCCCAGCTGACCGCACTGGCGCACCCGCGGCTGGCCAACTCCACTTCGAAGTAAGGATCCCATCATGGGCAACTACTACTACCCCCAGGGCGGCCTGCCGCCGCAGACCCACCTCACCACGGAGCGTGCGATCGTCAAGGAGGCCTACACGGTCATCCCCAAGGGCGTGATGACGGACATCGTCACCAGCAACCTGCCGGGCTTCACCAACACCCGCTCCTGGATCATTGCCCGGCCGATCTCGGGCTTCGCCACCACCTTCTCGCAGCTGATCGTCGAGATCGCCGCGGGCGGCGGCGCCCCGAAGGCCGAGTTCGAGGCCGGCGTCGAAGGCGTCATCTTCGTCACCAAGGGCAAGGTCAACCTGAGCCTCGAGGGGGAACTGCACCAACTCGAAGAAGGCGGCTACGCCTACCTCGCCGCCGGTTCGGAGTGGGGCCTGGAGAACGTCTCGGACGACATCGTCTCCTTCCACTGGATCCGCAAGGCCTACGAGCGCCTCGAAGGGTACGAGGCCAAGTCCTTCGTCACCAACGAGAAGGACGTGGAGCCGACCTCCATGCCGGACACCGACGACGTCTGGAAGACCACCCGCTTCACGGACTCCAACGACCTGGCCCACGACATGCAGGTCAACATCGTCACCTTCCAGCCGGGCGGCGTCATCCCCTTCCCGGAGACCCACGTCATGGAGCACGGCCTGTACGTGCTCGAGGGCAAGGCCATGTACTTGCTCAACAACGACTGGGTGGAGGTTGAGGCGGGCGACTTCATGTGGCTGCGCGCGTTCTGCCCGCAGGCGTGCTACGCCGGCGGTCCCGGCCAGTTCCGCTACCTGCTCTACAAGGACATGAACCGCCAGGTCCGCCTCACCGGGGCCCCGCTGCCGGGCTAATCCCGGGCTCCCTTAGATCGAAACCGTGGCTGCGGCCCGGTTGCTGGGTTCCAGAACGCAGCAACCGGGCCGCACCCACGGTTTCGTCGTTTAAGGGTCTCGCCGAGCGGGGCGCTGCCTGCCGATCCGGTACCCCGCCCAAAACGCCAGGAGCAGCAGGCCCAGGGCCGCGACAACGATGCCGATCTGTGTCCCTTGGCTGACGAAGATCGTGCCGTTCCCCGTGACGATCTTGTTGCTGAGCGGCGCATACGCAAACCAGCCGATGTCGCTCGTTGCGCTGTTCCACGCGAATACGCAGCCCGCCAGCACCGCTGCCAGTCCCAGTATGGGCACGACGGCGGCAGAGGCCCTGCGGGCAGGCTTCGGTGTGGCATGTTCCCCATGAATGTTGTGTTCCCCCATGCGCGCCAGCTTAGCCGTCTGTTCCCGCCGTCCGGCTCGCGGGTCTTGTCGGACCCCTTCGGTAGAGTGCAGCCATGGATGACAAAGCGACGTTGCTCAGCTATTTGCGCCTGCGCCGGGCGGACCTGCTCGGCAAGCTCGATGGCCTGGGCGAATACGATGCCCGCAGGCCGATGACGCCCACGGGAACCAATCTGCTGGGCCTGGTGAAACATGTGGCCAGCGTGGAACTGGGGTACTTCGGGGAAACGTTCGGGCGTCCGAGCGGCCGGGACTTGCCGTGGTTTGCGGAGGATGCGGAGCCGGACGCCGATCTGTGGGTACCTGCCTCGGAGAGCCGTGACGAGATTGTGGAGCTGCACCATTTCTCGGCCGCGCACAGCGACGCCACCATCGAGGCCCTCCCCCTGGACGCGCCCGGTGTGGTGCCGTGGTGGGCCGAGGAGAAGCGGGATGTGACCCTGCATCAGATCCTGGTGCACATGTCCGTGGAAACGGCCCGGCATGCGGGACACGCGGACATCCTGCGCGAACTCATCGACGGCACAGCGGGCCAGAGACCTGGCGATCCCAACATCCCGGCGCGCAGTTCCGAGGAATGGGCTGAGCACTGCGCCCGCATCGAGGTCGCAGCGCGGGAGGCCGGCGCCGCCGCTCAGGCCCTGCCGGGGCCGCCGGCCACGCGGTAGGACTCCTGCAGCAGCTCGTCCAGTTCCTCGACGTCGATCCGGTCCAGGCGCACCAGCACCAGCGTGGGCGACTGCTGGTGGTGCGGGGTCCAGAAATAGGTGTCCGGGGCGGTGCCGGCGAGCGCCTCGCGTTCTTCGCTCTTCACGGTGAGCACGCCGTCTTCCCAGATCCGGGCCATGAGGGTCTTGCCGAACCAGGCGGGCCGGCCCCAGCTGGGCCGTTCGCTGACTCCGGGAAACCCGCGGCAGATCCTGCGGACGTCTTCCTCTGTGGCCATGGTTCACTGTGGCATCGGTGCCCCGGCCAGGCAATGCCCTCCTGCTAGGGTCTGTGCATGGATGAAAAACTGGGGAAATTCATCGAACACTTCGGCGCACTGGTGGAGTTGTCGCAGGCCGGCGCCAACCAGGTCAAGGACGGCACGCAACTGCTGGACGCGCTCACCGGGCACCTGGGCCTGCCCGCCCACGAACTGTCCGTGGTGGTGGAGCAGGTGCCTTCGCACCGGCTGGTGGACTTGGACATCCTCATGGAGGCCGTGGCCGGCCGTGATCCGGACAGCAGGCTGGTGGGCGTGGGCGGCGGAGACCAGCGCAACCACCTGTCCTTCAGCGACATCCTGCAGCAATCGCACCTCTTTCCGCGTTTCCCGCTGGCCCGGCCGGACTACACCAATTTGGCGATCGGACCGGACGAGCAGCGCCAGGCGGTGGCCCAGGGGCTCTGGCTGTTCAGCTACAAGGGCTCGCCCGTGGCGGTCCTGCAGCGCGAGGCCAAGCCGAATTTCGGCCGCCCCGTCGCCACGCTGGAGGTACTGGCCACGGAGCCCGCGGTGGCAGCCGATTTCCTGGCCGAAATACGCCGCGAGCTGGAGCACCGGAGCGTCTTCAAGGGCCAGGTCATCGCCCTCAGCGTCAGCGACTACGGGCCGAGCATGGGAGGGGTGACGTTTGTCCGGCGCCCCGTGCTGGGCAGCGGAGACGTCATCCTCCCGGCCGGGCTCCTGGCCAAGGTGGAGGACCACGCCCTGGGCATCGCCCGGCAGGCGGAGGTCCTGAGCTCGCATGGGCAGCACCTCAAGCGCGGCCTGCTGCTGTACGGTCCGCCGGGGACGGGCAAGACGCACACCGTCCGGTACCTGCTGAGCCAAAGCGAAGGCACGACGGCGGTGCTCCTCTCCGGGGGTTCGCTCGCCAGGGTCTCGGAGGCGGCCAAGCTCGCCCGGGCCCTGGCGCCGTCCATTGTGGTGCTGGAGGACTGCGACCTGATCGCGGAGGACCGCAGCTTCGGCCACGGCCCCAAGCCCCTGCTTTTCGAGGTGCTCGATGCCATGGACGGACTGGACAACGATTCCAACGTCGCCTTCGTCCTCACCACCAACCGGGTGGACATGCTGGAACGGGCCCTCGCGCAGCGGCCCGGGCGCGTGGACCTGGCCGTGGAAATCCCGCTCCCTTCGGAGCACGAACGCACGGAACTGCTGCGGCTCTACTCACAGGGCTTGGACTTCTCGGTGCCCGCACGGGAAGGCGCGGCTGCCCGGACTGACGGCACCACGGCCTCGTTCGCCAAGGAGCTGATCCGGCGCTCGGTGCTTGCCGCTGCCCTGGCCGGCGAGGCTCCCGGGGACGCCCATCTGGACGCCGCGGTGGTCCAGCTCATGGCGGACGGCGAGGCCCTGACGCGCAGCCTGCTTGGCAGCAACGGCGACGCAGACGGCCAGTTCCCGCCCGGACCGCCGGGCTTCCCGAGGCCGGGCCCCTTCCTCGGTCCACCACCGGGGCCGTACCACTCAGCAGTGCGGTTCACGGCGACGCAGGAACCCCCTCAAGGCTGAGCCGCCCACAGCACGCAAGGTCCGCCGTCGGGCCCCCAAGCCTGTCCGCCCGCCCGGCGGCTACTTGCCCATGCCCAGGGTGAGCCCCTCGGTCAGGCGGCGGCCCAGCCAGACGTAGATGATCAGCATGGGCAGGACCACGATCACCAGGCCGGCGAACAGTCCGCCCCAGTCTGCACCGGAATAGGTCTGCTGCTGGACGAAGGAGATCAGGGCGACGGGGAGCGTGTACTTCTCCGTGGACTGCAGCAGCGTCAGGGCCAGCAGGGTCTCGTTCCAGTGCGAAATGACCTGCAGGATGAACGCGGTCAGGATGCCGCCCTTGGCCAGCGGCAGGGTGATGCGCCAGAACGTGCCGAACGCCGTGGTTCCGTCCAGGGCCGCCGCTTCCTCCATTTCCATGGGCAGGGAGCGGAAGAACGCCGTCAGCAGGAAGACGGTGAACGGCATGGAGACGCCGATGTACACGAGGTTCAGGCCGATGATGCTGTCCGTCAGGTACACCTTGTTCAGCATCACGAAGAGCGGGATCAGGATGACCTGCGCGGGAATGCCCAGGCCGAGGATGAAGTACAGGCTCAGCCCGCAGGTCAGCCGGTTCTCCACCCGGCTCAGGTAGTAGGAACACGGTGCGGCAATCGCGACCGTCAGGACCGAGGACACCACGGTGGTCAGCAGGCTGTTCCAGGTGGCGACGGCGAAGTCGCCCACGGTCCAGGACCGGACGAAGTTGCCAAAGTCCAGCGACGCCGGGACGCCCCAGGGATCGTCCAGGATGGAGCGGGTATCCCGGAAGGCCTGTGCAACCATCCACACCAGCGAGGCGATGCTGATGGCGACCACCAGCCAGAGGAGTCCGACGCCGATGGCCCGGCCAACGCTGCGCTCGCCGCGGAGGGCGGGACTGACGGACTGTCCGGACGCCTGCCGCCGGGCCTTGAAGCTGAGGGTTTCTGTGTGTTCGCTCATGGGTTTCCTCTAGAACTCGACGGCGTCGCGCCGCATGGCACGCCGCAGCGCAATGACCAGGACGGAGATCAGGGCCAGGGACAGGACGGCCGAGGCGGTGGCGGCGCCGTAGGCGGGGGTGGACTGGCCGGAGAAGGCGTTCACGTAGGTGTAGACGGCCGCCGTCCAGCTTTGGGTCGGCGGAACGCCTGCACCGCTGCTGCCGCCGAAGACCCAGATGATCTCGAAGATCTTCACCGAGGAGATGGTCCACAGCACGGCACAGGTGCCGAAAACGTCCCAGGTCAGCGGCAGGATGACGTAGCGCAGCCGCTGGAAGGCGGTGGCCCCGGCCAGGGCACAGTCCTCGTAGTAGTAGGGCGGGATGCGGTCCACGCCGGCCATGAGGATGGTGGTGAAGTAGCCGGTGGTGGTGCAGATGAGCGTGGCCATGATGAGCGGGAAGATGTTGTCCTGCGCCAGCCACTTGGGCGGCTCCGTGATTCCGAAGGGCGCCAGGAAGCTGTTGACAATCCCGCCGGGATTGAAGATGAACCCTGCCAGCACGCCGAAGACGAGCGCGTTGACCAGGTGCGGGAAGAAGATCACGTTGCGGGCGATCTTCTTCCCGGCCATGTCCCGCAGGACCAGGGTCATGGCAAACGCCAGGATGAAGATGGCGGCCCCCACCACGAAGAGCAGGAGCAGCGTGTTGCCGAAGGAACGCAGGAACTGCGGGTCGCGGAGGATCCGGCCGTAGTTGTCGAGTCCCACGAACTTCATCGGGCCGGAGCCTGCCCACTTGTGCAGGCTGATCCACACCGCGCCCAGGGCCGGGACGATGAAGAGCACCGTGTACAGGACGAACGCCGGGGCCACGAAGGGCACCAGCAGCTTCTTGCGCTGCTCGTCGATGGAGCTTCCCCGACGGCGGTTCCCCGGGGCGGCCTGGCGCAGCAACCGCGGCCGCTGGGTGGACGGCCGCTGGGTGGACGGCTTGCCCGTGCGGGTCTTCAGGCTCAGTGCCATTACCCGTTGTCCTTCCAGTACTGGATCTGTGCTGCCTTCATCTTCGCGACGAACTCCGAAGCGGAGCTCTTGCCCAGGAACAGTTCGTCGTCCTTCGGGAAGAAGACCTTCTCCATGTAGCCGGGGAAGGTCACGCCGTCGTTCTGCAGGTGGGTGGCCGGGGCGGCGTCGATGGCTGCCTTGACGGACGCGACGGCGGGGGCAACAGGCGCGTCGGCCCGGACCGGGAGCACCTTGGCTTCCGTGCCGAGGGCGTTCTGGTACTTGCTGCCGAGGAGGAACGCGGCGAGACGCTGTGCAGGCACCTGGTTCTTCGACTTGGCCGGAACGGCAAAGCCGATGAAGTCCACGCGGGCGCTGGCCGGCTTGGAATCGATCGACGGGAACTGGAACGAGGAGTAGTCGAAGCCCGGGGCCGCGTACGTGCCCGTTTCGGTGGGCGTCCAGGAACCGTTGAGCATGAGGGCCGCGCTGCCGTTGGCCCACAGCTGCTGCTGGGCGGGGAACTTGCTCGCGTTGTAGCCGCTGTTGAGGTAGCCGCCCTTGACCAGGGATTCAACCTTCTTGGCTGCCTCAAGGACAGCGGGATCGTCCCATGCGGCGCCGGACTTGTCCTCGACGAGGGCCTTGAAGCTGCCTGAGCCCTTGAGCCGGAGCATGCTGGTCACGAACCACATGGAGTTGTAGCCGGCAACATCGCCGTCCGCGGCGATCGGGGCCGTTCCGCCCGCCTTCAGCCTGTCCAGGACCTTGATGAATTCATCCCACGATGCCGGCGGCTTGGCCTTGAGTTCCGGGTGCTTTGCGGCGTCGAACCAGATGGCATCGGAACTGACACTGTAGGGAACCATCCACGGCTGTCCGTCCTCGCCGTTGAAGACCCCGGCGCTGGTGAACTTCTCCGGGATCAGGGCCTTGACCGGCTTGCCGTCGATTTGGTGGGCGTAGACAGAGGTGAGCGGGCTGGCCTGGCCGGTGTCGCCGATGACCGGTGCCAATTTTGCGAAGGTACCGTCCACCAAGTCCGGCACGTTGTTCGTGTTCAGCGCCGGAACCAGCTTTTCCGTGTTGCTGCGTCCCTGCCACTGGACGCTGACAGTGGCCCCGGTTTCCTGCTGGAAATCGGCGATGGCCTTGGCAATGACCTTCTGCTGCGGCTCCCCTTCCTTCCACATGGACCAGTAGTTGATGCTCTGCCCCGAAATGGGCCCGGAGATGTCCACGGACTCAGCCGCAGGGGAGGCTTCGCCGGCCCCGCCGCAGGCAGTAGTGGACATGGCCAGGGCTGCACCCAGCAGGAGGGCCAGCGGGCGAAGATGACGGGCTGCTTTGCCCATGGGGATCACCTTTCAAGTGAGGGGTCCGGCCGGGTACGGCTCGGTTCGATGACTCTCACAGCGCCTGAAAGGAGGATTCAATGGGTATTGCGTCCTTTCTCGGGATCCCCTGCGAAAAGCCGCCGAAAAAGGTTCCGCTTCCCGCGCATCCCCCGCGAACTTAGCCCGCAATAGGCATTTATTCCTCTCTTCGGCAGCCAAATAATCGGAAGGGAACTGCGCGGTAGCCGGAGTCCGGCGGCCGCGCTTCTGCGCCGAGCTTATGAGGGACATTGATACGACTGGGAATTATTGGGGCAGGAGCGGTTGCGCATTTCCATGCGCTGTCCGCCGGGCGGATCAACGGTGTGGAACTGGGCGCCGTCTGCGATTTGCGGGAGGAAGCGGCCCGCGAGGTCGCACGTCTGTGCGGGGCGGAGGTCTACACGGACTACCTGGAGATGTACCGCTCGGCCGGCCTGGACGCCGTCATCATCAACACCCCGCACGCGCTGCATTTGGAAATGGTGCTTGCCGCCGCGGACCACGGCCTGCATGTGCTGGTGGAAAAGCCCATGGCCACCACGGTTGAAGACTGCGATGACATGGTCCGTGCCTGCGGGAAGGCTGGCGTGGCCTTGGCCATCGGGCAAATCCAGCATTTCCTGCCGGAGAAGATCGCCGCCGAGAAGGTCCTTGCCGGCGGCGAACTGGGCCGTGTCCTCATGATCCGCGACTACCGGAGCACCGACTACCGCCCGGGCACGCGGCCCGACTGGTTCTTCAGCAAGCGCATGGCCGGCGGCGGCGCCCTGATGAACATCGGCGGGCACTGCCTGGACCGCACCGTGTGGTTCGGCGGCGCGGAGGTGGAATCCGTCAGTGCCGGCACGCTCAGCCGTTTCGGGGCCCCGGTGGAGACGGACGGCGCCCTGTCACTGACACTGCGCAACGGCGTCCACGTGACCATTTCCGTGGTGTCGGATCCGCCCGCCCGCGTGGACGAGGTCCTCATCGTGTGCGAGAACGGTTCCATTTCCACCAGCCCGGCCGGCGGCACGCTGGTGCGCAGCAACGGCGTGAGCCGCACCGTCTGGGAGCCGCGTCCGGAGGACATCCAGGAAGGATTCTTCCTGCAGTTGCAGGATTTCATCACCATGCTCGACGGCGGCGTGCCCAAGGTCAGCGTGGAGCACGCGCGGCACATCGTGCAGGTCATCCTGGCGGCATACGATGCTGCGGAGTCGGGCACCGCCGTCGGGATCCCGCCCGCCCGGCAGCCCATCCCGGCCGTCAGCCGCTCCCTCCTGAACGGGGTTCACTAAGCCGGGCGTGAGACCGCCGCTCGCCACCACGCTGTAGGCTTTGCGCTCATGTACATAGGTCATTTCGCCGCGGCAACGGCCATTCTCACAGTGGTGCCAGGGGCGCCCGCCCTGCCCATCGCCGTCGCGGTCGCCTGGCCCGACCTTGTGTGGCCTGCACTGGTTTTCGCCGGCAAGGAGCGGCTGAAGGTGGACCGCGACAACCCGTTGCAGACGGCGGTCGAATTCACCTCCTACCCGTATTCTCATTCGCTGATTCTCGGCGGCGCACTTAGCCTCTTGCCGGCGCTGTTGGCCGGCCTGATCTATCAGAGCGTGCTTGTCGGCGTGCTTTTCTGGATTGGCGTCCTGTCGCACTGGCTTCTGGATGCAGTGGTTCACCTCCGCGACCTGCCGATTCGAGGCTGGGGCCAAAGTGACCGCCGAATCGGATTTGGCTTGTGGTCGCGTCCACGCCTGGCGTTCACCCTCGAATATGCCCTCTTCGCCGTAACAGTTCTGTTGCTGGCCCCGCCCTCCATGCACCTCGGGCTGTTGGGCGGCGGTTTGCTGCTTCACCTTTTCAACATCAATTCCTTTTTCGGGTTCACGAAAAGCAACCCGTTCGGGACGCCCAAACGGTTCGCCCTTCTGGCACTCGTGGGATACGCCATCGCAATCGCCTGGTTCACAATGTCCTGGCAGTAGCTTCTTCAGGCGCTCAGCCGTCCCGGCGCACCCAGAGCTATTGAGCTTGTCCCGAACCGGCCGTCCCGTCCCAGTTCGGGGGCGTGAACGCCCCGAGCGGGTCCTGCCACACCGGGGCCGTCTGGCCCGCCCCCGCCACGGGGAGCGGGCTACCGTCCCGCCCCGGCACCGCATGGCGGTCGAACCACTCCTGCAGCTCCCTCCGGAGCCCGGCGACGCGGTCCCGCTGGCCGGGCTCATCCACCAGGTTGTTCCGTTCGTCCGGATCAGCCGCCAGATCGTACAGTTCGTGGGGGCCGTGCGGGTAGCGGTGGACGTACTTCCATTCGGTGCTGCGGATCATCCGCACGGGGCCGTATTCATCAAAGACGACGACGGCGCGTCCCCCGCGCCCGCCGGGCCGGGCGCCGCCGTCGTCGGGTCCGCCGTCGTCGGCTTTGTCCGCTGAGGTACCGCCAGCGGGAGCCAGCAGGCTCGCGAAGGACTCCCCCGGGCCCTGTTCGAAGGGCCGGGGATCCAGGCCGGCCAGTTCGAGCACCGTGGCGGCCAGGTCGTAGGCCGAAAGCAGCTCGTGGCGGACCGTACCTTCGGCAATCCGGCCGGGGAAGGCAAAGATGGCCGGAACCTTGACGGAGGAATCGTAGACGTTCTGCGGGAAGGTTCCGTTGCCCTTGCCCCAGACGCCGTGGTGGCCGCAGTTGAAGCCGTTGTCGCTGCTGAACACCACCAGGGTGTCCCCGTCCACGCCCAGTTCTTCGAGCCGGGACAGGAGCTGCCCGATCCCCGCATCCATGGCACTGACCGAGGCGAAGTAGCCGATCAGGGCGGCCCGGACATCGGCCTCTCCCCCGATCGGGACTCCGTCCACGGTGGGCGTCCAGGGATGCACCGGCTCCTGCGGGCAGCTGCTGAATTCGCAGTCCCTGTACAGTGCCTCGAACTCGGGCGGGTGCTGGCCCTTCCACGGCTTGTGCGGGGCGGTGTAGTTCAGAGCCAGGAAGAACGGCTCCGGGGCCTGCGCCGCGTCGGAGACAAAGTCCAGGGCGTCCCGGGTGATCGCGTCGGTGAGGTATTCGGTGACCAGCTCCGCCCGGCCGTCCCGGTACATGGTGGAGCGGCGGTACGGGCTGCCGCCCCCTTCCAGGGCGAACCAGTGCGTGAAGCCCTGGCGCGGTACATCGTTGGCGCCAAGATGCCATTTGCCGGACAACCCCAGGCGGTAGCCCTGCCCGGCCAGGTCATCGGTGAAGAGCCGCTGCCCGGCCAGGTAGTCGACGGCGCCGGGCCCCGTCTCGACGCCGTCGAGGTAGTCGTGCACGCCGTGCCCGGAGGGGATGTTCCCCGTCATCAGGCTGGCCCGGGCCGGGGAGCACACGGGCGAAACGCAGAAGAAGTTCTCCAGCCGCGTGCCGCGGGCGGCCAGGGCATCCAGATGCGGGGTCCGGATCTCGGGATTCCCGGCGCACCCCAAGGCCCAGGGCCCCTGGTCGTCGCTGAGGACAAGGACGATGTTGGGCTTCTTCTCAGGCACCGCACTCCAAGCACTGGGTCGTGGGCCCGCGGCGTGTCCGCGCACCTTCCGACCATTACTAGGCGGCACGGACCGGAGGATTCAAGGAGCATTGGCGATTCCCAAGGCGGAAGACCGTCCCCCGGAAGGAATCCCTGCCGATTACACCCTGAAAACTATCTTCCTGGTGGCCCATGATGGAAGGACCAGCTGAGGAAAGGAAGGGCCGTGGCCGCCGAAGTGCAGGGTGACAAGAGACGGGGCCGCCCGGACATCCGCGACGCGGCCAAGCAGAACCTGAAATTCCAGAACCTCAGCGACGATATCCGCCGTGGCATCCTGGCCGGCACGTGGGCCGTGGGCACCAAGCTGCCCACGGAGCAGCAGCTCTCGGACGAAACGGGCTTGTCCCTGACCACCGTCCGCCGGGCTTTCGAGGACCTCGTCCGCAAGGGCCTGGTGGTCCGCAGGCAGGGAGCCGGCAGCTTTGTGGCGGCCCCGCAGCGGCTGCAGAAGCGGACCCGGCACACCATCGGCGTGCTGCTGCCGGATACGCAGCTGTACTACCCCAGCGTGCTCCAGGGCATCGAGGAACACCTCTCGGCGCACGGTGCCAGCCTGCAGCTTTCCACCTACCACTACGATTTCACCCGGGAGAACGCCAGCATCCAGTTCCTCCTCGATGCCGAGGTGGACGGCCTCATCCTGGTGCCGACGCTGACCGGGATTGAGGACCCCCAGAGCCGGGTTGCCGAGCTGATGGCCCTGCCGGTGCCGGTGGTCCTGCTGGAGCGGAGCCTGGATGATCTGGGCCCCGGGGACCGGACGGAACACGTGTGTTCGGACCACCAAGGCGGAGCCTACGACGCCGTGATGCACCTCCACCGCCTGGGCCACCGCAGGATCGGGCTGCTGACGCGCGCCAACGAGGCCGCCCGCAGCAGCAACCCCACCCAGGCGGCGGTCATTGCCGGCTACACCAGCGCCATGAAGGCCCTCGGCCTGGCCGGAGATGGGCACGGCGACAGGACCGGGGACGGCGGGCAAACCATGGCCTTCAGCGCCACCAAGCCGGAGTGGGAGGCGGACCAGGCCGAGCACATGTTCGCCCAGCTGGCCGGCTGCGGGGCCACGGCTGCACTGGTCTTTGGCGACCGCGAGGCGGCGCTGCTGGAGGCCGTGGCCATGCGCCGCGGCGTCCGGATCCCGCAGGACCTGGCGCTGGTGTCCTACGACGACGAGATGGCCGACCTGGCACAGGTCCCCTTGACGGCGGTGTCTCCGGCCAAGCACAGGCTCGGCGTCATGGCCGCGGAAGTGCTGCTGCGCCGGCTCAACGAAGGGGATGCCTGTCCGCTGTACCAGGTGCGCCTCCGGCCCCGGATCGTGGTGCGGGATTCCTGCGGGGCAAAACTGCTGGCAAAGCACTGAGGCTGCCCGTTGCGAGGCCCGTTCTACGTCTGTTCGAGCTATTTGGGGACGTAGAGCGGGCCTCGCAACGCAGCGGTTCCGGACGGCCTACAGCGCCAGGAGCTTGAACGCCTGCGTCTGGCC
The DNA here is from genome assembly GCF_024741795.1 of Arthrobacter sp. CJ23. Classification (NCBI taxonomy): domain Bacteria; kingdom Bacillati; phylum Actinomycetota; class Actinomycetes; order Micrococcales; family Micrococcaceae; genus Arthrobacter; species Arthrobacter sp. CJ23. The sequence goes on from NZ_CP102950.1 coordinate 3,794,592, forward strand.
GCCCAGCCCGGCGGTGGCGAGCGTCAGCGTCGCCCGGCCGGTGGCATCGGTGCCCAGCGTCCCTCCGGAGCCCTCCAGCACGGTGGCCCACTCGCCCGGCGGCAGGGTCAGGGTGAGGCTGGCGGCCTTCTGTGTAGGCTCGCTGACGGCCAGCGTGAGCACATCGCCGTGCCGGGAAAACACCACGCAGGCCGGGCCCGTCGACCCCAGATCCCCTGCGGTTCCGGGCTTCCAGAACGTCGCGGCCGTGGTTTTCCCGGCCTTGAACTCCACGCACTGCGCCGTGGCATCGTTGCGGAGGACCGTGTGGCTGTTGCCTTTGGCGAGCTCTTGGATGGCCTTGGGCGTTGCGCCGGGGGCCACCAGGTAGGCGTAGCTGCCGGCGGTGGTGCCGGCCCCGTGGTCGATGTAGAGGGTGGCGAAGTTGCGCTGCTGCACCGTGGTGCTGCCGTTGATGTTGACGCCGGACCAGCTGCCGGAGCGGGACTCCCGCAGCACGGTCAGCGGGGCGGAGTCCAGCACGGCATAACCGCCGAATCCTTCCAGGTGCACCCACCGCTCCTCGCTCAGCAGCTCAGCGCTGCCGGCGGTTCCGGCGATGGTGCCGGCCGCCGTCGTGAGCGCGTTGTTTCCCTGGTGGAGGTTCCGGTGGTCGATGACGCTTTCCACGCGTGCGCCGCTCCGGGTGCTGATGTCCGCGCCGAGGCACACGGCCACGTCCCCGCTGACGAACCAGGACTTGCGGGCGGTCAGTCCCGTGCCGCCCGGTCCCAGCAGGTGCTGCCCGACGGCGGCCACCTCACCCAGGGCGGTGGAGCCGGTCCATTCGTTCGCCGGGACGGCGGCGCCCCATTCGCCCTCCACCTTGTCCGGCAGGGGCGTGGTGTCCACGGTGATGCCGGGCAGGCGGCTGTAGTTGGCGGTTGCCCAGTACGCGTCATCGTATTGGCCCAGGTCAGCGGTGTAGAAGTAGGTCATGCCAGAGCCCGTGTGATACCCGCGGTTGTTCTCGCCGTTGCCGCATTCGTACCAGGCAATGCGGTTGCTGGCCAAGGACGTGGACATGGCCCAGCCCGGGCCGCGGTGCATGGTGCGGTCCATGGCGGGGAACAGCCGGTGGCCCGGGGCCTCCGCCACGGGGGCGATGCCGGTGGCCAGGAGTTCCTTGACCAGGGCCGTCCGGGGCACGCTGGCCCCTACAAGGATGGGGCGGTAGCTGTTGCGCGTGATCCAGCCCGCGCAGAGGCCGCGCCAGCGGGTGGCCGTGGCCGGATCCATGGCCCGGGCCAGGAGCAGGATGGCCTCGATGCCGGTGGCGGCGAGGGCGTAGCCGGTGTTGGCCTCCCGGCTGATGCTGCGCCCGCGCACGGAATCCACCATGGCCCCGTTGACGATGAGCGGTGCGAACGAGCCCTCCACGGCGTCGAAGAAGATGCTGCGGGACGGGTCCGAAACCTCGGAGGCCGTGCCGCCCAGCAGGGCGAAGAGCTTGGACAGGCCGTTGAGCAGGACGATCCCGTAGGAGCCGGTGTAGGGGGTGGTGCTGTGCTGGATGAAGGAGCCGTCGTGGAAGATGCCGTCACCCTTGGTGACGTACTGCCACACCTGGCTCAGCCCGGCGATGGCATGCTGGAGCTTGGTGGCGTCCTCTCCGGCCAGCGAGCGGATGATGATGCCTTGGCACAGGTCCACCCGATTGGCTCCCACGGACGTGATCTTGCCGCGCTTCGGCGGGAACTGCAGCCAGGGATCGGGCACAAAGTGGTCGATAGCCGCGCAGTACGCGTCCCGTTCCGCGGCGGACAGCTCATCGTGAAGGAGCACCATGGCATCCGCCAGGGCCCGGGGAACGCCGATTTCCCAGGACCACCAGTTGCCCACCTCGTCCTTGCCGGCGTTGTAGCACAGGGCGTTCGCGTCGGCCAGGCCTGCCTTGATGTCCGCCAGGACGGCCGCGTCGCCAAAGACCGCGGAGGTGGGCGTGGCCCAGGCCGTGGCGAGCTGCGAGAGCCGCGTGTAGGTGCTGACCATCTCGGCGTCCTTGGCGAATGAAAGGTCGGTGAAGACCGAGGTGCGGCCTGGTGCCCTGTTGAGCTTGGCCAGCGATGCCGCGGCGCCGCTGTTCAGCCCGGCGATGGCCTTGGCAAAGTCCGCGTCTCCGGCCTGGATCACGGTGCGGCCCGTGATCTGGTCCACCCAGCGGGCCCGCAGGGTGGCGAAATCCGCGGCACCCGGCTGATCTGTGGCCCAGGCGCTCTGCGCGAACATCGAGCTGACTGCGGCGGCGAGGGAGAGCGCGCCCGCCCCCTTGAGGACCGTTCTGCGGGAGATCTGTGGTGACACGGAGCTGCTCCTAACACTTGTGGGGGACGTGTTCCGGCTTCTTCGCCGGGTCCGGCCACTGACTTGCGTTGTAGTCAACGCGAAGCCGAAAGGAGGAATAAAGCAGTATCGGCGCCAGCCAGGGCGCGCTCCTTGTCCCATGCGGCAGGCCCGCCCCAAAATGAAGGACGGTGGCACCGGATTCCGGTGCCACCGCCCTTCGGGTCTTGGCGCGCTTGCAGCGTGCCTGGCTGTGTGGGGCGTGACGCCCCTCAGGCCTGCTTGCTGCCGAAGACCGTCTTGTAGAGCACGGCCGCCAGGGCCGCACCCGCGATGGGTGCCACGATGAACACCCACAGCTGCCCGAATGCCCAGCCCTCGGCATAGAGCGCCGTGGCGATGGAGCGGGCCGGGTTCACCGAGGTGTTGGTGACGGGGATGCTGATGAGGTGGATGAGCGTCAGGGTGAGGCCGATCGCGAGGGCCGCGAAGCCCGGCGTCGCGCGCTTGTCCGTGACGCCCAGGATGACCAGCAGGAACACGGCGGTGAGGACGGCTTCGATCACCAGCGCGGACACCAGGCCGAAGCCGCCCGGCGAGTGCTCGCCGAAGCCGTTGGAGGCGAAGCCGCCCGCACGGGCTGCATCGAAGAAGCCGTCCTTGCCGCCGGCGGCGATGGCCACGAGCAGGCTGGTGGCCAGGGCGCCGCCCACAATCTGGGCCACGATGTAGCCGGGGATGTCCTTGCTGGGGAACCGGCCGGCCAGTGCCACGCCGATGGTGACGGCCGGGTTGAAGTGTCCGCCGGAGATGTGGCCGAACGCGTAGGCTCCGGCCACCACCGTGAGGCCGAAGGCGAGCGCCACGCCCAGGAAACCGACCCCCAGGGTGTTGGAGGCTTCGGGGAATTTGGCGGCAAACAGGGCCGTGCCTACGCCGCCGAAGACCAGGATGAACGTGCCGATTGCTTCCGCCCCGAGGCGCGAAACCAGCGAGGGGCCGGCCTCAAGCTCCGCTGTCCGTGCTGCGGTCTGGGGTTTGCTGTTTGCCATGGTGCGCCTTTCGAGTGAATTCCGAGGAGAACTAACCGAGAATTGCGCCGGCAGGCGAGGGAAGAAGCTGCAGTTCCCCAATGCCTGGCAGCCATGGAGAGAGCATATCCAGCATTTCGGCAAAAATGACGGAATTGTCACAAGAGTTCATCGGGAATCTGCACCCACTGTGGACGCGCCCCTCCTTACTATGAAAGTAGTGACAGCTCACTATGTTTATAGTATTCTTCGTTCATGAAAGGTTCAGCAGTCATCATTGGCGCCGGCATCGCGGGACTCGCTGCCGGCAGGGCTTTGGTTGCTGAGGGTTGGGACGTCGCCATTCATGAGCGTCTCAGCGGACTCTCCACAGCAGGAACTGCGCTGGGGATTTGGCCAGACACATACAGGGCTCTTGAGGAACTCGGGGTCACCGAATTCCTCAATGAGACCATCACCACCTTTAGCCATTTCGAGATCCGGAACCCGGAAGGACGGGTCTTGGCGCGCCCACGCGTACCCGGTAACCTCCGCGGCCTCCGCCGTAAGGATCTGCTCGCGGGCCTCTATGCCGGCTTGCCCAATGGAACGGTGGTCTTTGATTCCGCCGTGGCAGAGTTGCACGAACTGCCGGCGGCCGACGTTGTGGTGGTGGCCGACGGCGTCCACAGCGCTGCTCGAAAGGCCGTCTTTCCCGCGGCCCGGCTGCGCGACCTCGGCACGTACGCCTTGCGGGGCACGCTCGATTTCACGCCAAATTCCCAATCAGAGACCTGGGGGCGGGGGAGGCTCTTCGGTTTCGGGGGTTACGCCGGCGGCGGCACAAACTGGTACGCCGGCCTTCGGAGCGAGTTGGCAGAGGTCAATGGCGGCGGCAACCTCGCATTACTCAAAGAGAAGTACCGCGGCTGGCACGCTGGCGTCTTGGAGGTCATCGACCACATCACGGAAGACGGGATCGACAGGCGCCACCTTGAAGACTTGGCGCCGCTGCGCAGCTATGTCAGCGGCAAATACGTCCTTGTGGGTGACGCCGCGCATGCCATGGCTCCCAATCTGGGGCGCGGCGGTTGCGAGGCACTCGTGGATGGCCTCGCGCTTGCCAAGGCGCTCACTGCGGGCAGGGGCGTCGAGGAAGCGCTGAGCCGCTATGACGCCGAGCGCCGTCGGCCCACCCAGCGGATCGTCGCAGGTTCTCGACTGATGAACAACATCGCCGCCGCGGAGAACTACCTGCCAGTACGCACGGCCGCCCTGGCCATGCTCGGCGTCGCCTTCCGGGGATCGTCCGAGGATTAGCCAAAACCGCCTACCCGGCCACTAGGTTTATAGTCGGCATATGACGCCAACCAAACTCCGTGCACTCGACGCTGCGATCGAGCTGCTCGGAACAGCGGGCCTGCGCGCTCTCACTCACGCCCGGGTGGACGATAGGGCAGGCATTCCGAAGGGCTCAACGTCCAACTACTTCCGCACGAGGGCAGCCCTCCTGAGCGGTGCCGTTGATCGGATCGTGGACCGTGAAATGTCGGAGATCGGCCCCGACCGTCCTCCGGCCTCGGCCTCAGAACTCGTTGAGATGCTCTGCCGACTGCTTGAGTCGGCGACCACGACTCACCGCACGCTGACGACGGCCCGCCTGGTCCTCTTCATGGAGGCCAGCCACAACCCGGCGCTCCGAGAGACCGTGTCCCGCGGCCGTGTCGCCATGGAGTCGGCATTCATTCCCGTGCTTGCCCTGCTCGGCGCGCAAGATCCGCAGACCGCCGCCTCAGCTATCGCGGCCAGCTACGAAGGCCTCCTCCTGCACCGCATAGCCCGGCACGACTGCACGGACCCACGCCCGACGTTCGAGCTTGTGGTGAGGGCCGCGCTCAGCTGAGCCCGGCGCCGGGTCACATCCTGTGCCCAGGGCTCGTGACAAGACCCGCCCCCGGCGCCCGTGGTACTCGTCGAAGGTCCGTCCGGGCCCTCCGGCGCGGACCCCACACGAAGCAAGGATGGAAAATGCGCAGCGCCACAATAATGACCAGGAAGTCTTTGATAGTCGGATCCGGCCTGGGGTTGCTGGCACTCGTCACCGGCTGCGGCAAGTCCGCCGCCGGTTCCGCCGCCGCCTCGCCGGCAGCCTCCGGCACCGTCTCCGGCACCGCTTCCGGAGCAGCCTCCGGCGCTCCCCACGCATGGTCCTACGAGGGCGCCGAGGGCCCCGAACACTGGGGCGCTTTGAACTCCGATTTCGGCTCCTGCTCCTCCGGCACCGCCCAGTCCCCCATCGACGTCCGCGGCGGCTCGGGCCCGTCCCCGGCACCGCTCACCCTGGGCTATTCGGCGTCGGAGTGCGAGATGACCGACAACGGCCACACCAGCGAGCTGCGGTCCCTCGCGGCCCAGGGCATCACGGTGGGCGGCAAGCAGTACGCGTTCAAGCAGATGCACTTCCACGCCCCCTCCGAGCACACGCTGGATGGCGTCCGGCACGAGGCCGAGTTCCACTTCGTCCACCAGGCCGACGACGGCGGGCTGGCCGTCGTCGGGATCCTCGCCAAGGCGGGGGCTGACAATGCGGCGTGGGCGCCGTTCACTGACAGGGTGCCCGCAGCCGGCAGGCAGAAGGTGGCGGCCGGCGTCGTGGACTTCCCGGCATTGTTCCCGGCGTCGCTGGACCACTTCGCATACGACGGCAGCCTGACCACGCCACCCTGCTCGGAAGGCGTCCGCTGGCTGCTGCTCGAGACCCCCGTGGAACTGGGAGCCGGGCAGCTCGCCGCACTGCGCGCGGCCCACGCGGGCAACAGCCGCCCGGTCCAGCCGCTCAACGGCAGGGACGTCACCACGGTCGATCAGTAGGGTCCAGCCCACGCAGCGCGCCCGACGGCGGCACGAGCGTGCCGCCGTCGGGCGCCGTGTTGCGAAAGCCTTCCGGTCACATTCGGATTCCTGGCAAGGTCTTGATCATTTGGGATCCCAAAGTGTAATCTCCATCACATTCCCTAATGTGATAATCCCATTCCGCATTATGGAACGCGTCCGACAGGCACGGACGATCCCCTTCAGAGCTCAGTAAGGAGCACACTGTGGACAAGGAACTTGCCCGGGAGTCCGCCGCATCACCGCGGACCGGCTCGCTGGCCAAACAAATCGAAGGCGCGTACCAGCGGATCGGCGTCACCGGCGCCCACCGGCAGATCGTCTTCATGATTCTTCTGGGCGTCTTCTTCGACGCCCTTGAGCAGAACGCCGTGGGCATCACCGGGCCCGTCCTGCGCCAGTCGTGGGGGCTCGGCGCCACGGAAATCGGCCTGCTCAACACCATGACCTTCACTGCGACAGCCCTCGGCAGGCTCGCCACGGGACTCATCGTGGACAAGTACGGGCGCCGCCAGATGCTGGTCATCAACTTGATGATCTTCGCCGGCGGCTCCCTGCTCTGTGCCGTCGCGCCCAATTACCCCATCCTCGCAGCGGGACGCTTCGTGGTCGGTTTCGGCCTGGGCGGCGAGATCGCGGTGGCCGTGATCATGATGGCGGAGTTCTTTGCCGCCAAACACCGCGGCACGGCCGTGGGGCTCATCAACGTGACGGCGGCAGGGCTGGGCAACATGCTGGCCCCGGCCTTCGGCATCCTGGTCTTCACCCTCTTTGACGGCCCGGACAAGTGGCGCTGGGTCTTCGGGCTGCTCTTCATCCCGGCCCTGCTGGTGATGTTCTTCCGCCGGTATGTCCCGGAAACGCCGCGCTTCCTGGCCTCCAAGGGCAGGATCGACGAAGCCAACCTGGTGATCACCCGCCTGGCCCGCGGCAAGCTGTCCGGACCCATCACCGACCCCGAACAGTTCATCACCGCAGTCCCTGACCCGGTGGCGGCGACATCGTCCGGGCACTGGAAGGACGCCCTCCGCGGCAAGCTGCTCAAGCGCACGGTGCTGCTGTGCATCGCGGTCTGCATGTCCTACGCCGCACAGATCTCCATGCTCACCCTGATGCCCACCATCCTGGTCTCGCGCGGCTACGCCGTGAACACGAGCCTGTGGTTCACCCTCATCATGCAGTCCGGCTCCCTCGTGGGGGCCGCGACGGCGGCATACCTCGCCAGCCGCCTGCCGCGCAAGAAGGTGCTGACGGCGGCGGCCATCCTGGGCTGCGTGGCGGGCCTGTCCATGGCGTTCCTGGCCAACGACATCGTGCTGGTTGTCGTCTTCGGCGTGCTGTTCAACTTCTCGGTCATCATCCTGAACACCACCATCTGGCTCTTCGCGCCGGAGCTCTACCCCACCAGCACCCGCGGCTTCGGCACCTCGATCATCCTGGCCGCAGGCTCGCTCTCGGGCGGCCTGTTCCCGCTGATCTCCGGTGCCGTGTTCGATTCCTCCGGCCTGCCGGGCATGTTCACCACACTCGCCGTCCTGTTCTGCATCCTGGCCATCGTGGTGCAGTTCCCGCCGGAGACCTTCGGCAAGCCGCTTGAGGAAGACGCGGACGCCGGTTCCGGCGACGAGGAGGCCGCGATCTATGGGCACTGATCCGTCCGGCCGCGTGGACGCAGGTGCCCAGAACGCGGGTGCCCGCCGCACTGTGCTGCTGGTCAATCCCAACACGAACGCGAAAACCACCGCGATGATGGCGGACCTTGCCGCGGCGGAGCTCGGACCGCGGGGCTTCGACGTCGTGGGCATCACCGCCGCGGCGGGGCCGGCGATGATCATCGACCCCGCTTCGCTGGCGGAATCCGCCGCGCATGTCAGGACGGCGGTGCTGGACTACCTGGCCGGTCCCGGCGGCGGTGCGGTGGCGGCGGTGATGGTTGCCGCCATCGGGGATCCTGGCCGGGAGCAGCTCAGCGAGGAGCTGGCCCTTCCGGTGGTGGGCATCGGCCAGGGCTCGATCCACGCGGCGTCACGCAACAACCGCAGCTTCGGCATGGCCACGAGCACCCCGCTGCTGGCCGGATCCTTGGCCGCGCTGGTGGCAGCACACGGCAAGTCTGAATGGTTCACCGGCGTCCGGCTGACTCCCTCGGAGCCGCTGGTGCTCGCCGCCGACCCCGAGCAGCAGTACCGGGAGCTGTCCGCCGCCGTCGGGGAATCCTCCGGGACGGACGGGGCACAGGCGGTCATCATCGCGGGAGGCCCGCTGAGCGCAACGGCGCGCAGGCTGGCCGAGAACTCCCGCGCCGAGATCATCCAGCCTGTGCCCGCTGCCTGCGCGCTGCTCCTGGAAATGCTCGGGTAGCGGGCCCCGACGGACCTGCACACGTCAAGGACAAACGCACCTGGTGTGGTGAACCGGGTGCGCTTGTCCCTGGCGGGTGCAGTCGTGGAGAGTGTCAGACCGTCGCGGGGTCCGTGTTCGCGCCGCAGAGGATCACGGCCACGCGTTCCCCCTCCGCCGGAACGTAGGCGCCGGAGTGCAGGGCGGCGAAGGCCGTGGCCGCGCCGTGCTCCACGATGATGCGATACTGCTCCCACAGCAGGGAGCGGGCGGCAACGATCTGCTCGTCGGAAACCAGCACGGAGCGGACGCCGGTCCGGACGGCCACCTGGAAGCCGATCCGGCCGACCTGCCGGGCCCCCAGGGAGTCCGCGGCGATCCCGGAAACGGCAACATCCACCGGGGCCCCGGCCGCGAGCGCCGCGTGGAGCGTGGGCGTGGTTTCGGATTCGACGCCCACCACGGTGGCCCGGCCCTCGACGGCGGCCGCGACCCCTGCCATGAGCCCGCCGCCGCCCACGGCCACCACCACGGTGTCCACCTCGCCCAGCTGCTCCAGCAGTTCGGTCCCGATGGTGCCGGCACCGGCGGCGATCTCGGGCTGGTCGTAGGCGTGGCAGTAGACGGCGCCTTTCTCGGCGGCGTAGGCCATCGCGGCGTCGTAGGCCTCGGAGTATTCGGCACCGCGCTGGACCACGTTGGCGCCGATGGCCCAGAGCTTCTTGACCTTCACGGCCGGGGCGGACTCGGGCACGAACACGGTGGCGGGCACGCCCAGGTGGGCCGCGGCGTAGGCGTTGGCGAGGCCGGCGTTGCCGCCGGAGGCCACCACGATGCCGACGTCGTCCTTCAGTTCGCCGCGCTCCCGGCAGGCCAGGACCCGGTTGAACGCACCCCGGGCCTTGAACGTGCCGGTGTGCTGCATGAACTCGCACTTGAGCCACACCTCGCCGGGGAACGAGCCGCGGTCCGCTTCCAGCACCGGGGTGACGCGGATCCTCCCGGCGATCCGGGCAGCGGCTTGCTCGACGTCGGTGCGTGTGATCATGGGAAGTCCTCGTTCCAGGTGGGTGTCGTGGCTGCCACCCTCAGGCTATCGCCTGTGCCCGGCTATGCGCGCTGCCCTGTTACCGGCAGGAAACAGGGCAACACGCACCGTGATGCTTGCCACATCCGGGCCTACGTTGGAGATCTCCCCAATCCTCACAACCTTGGAGGTCCCGATGGCAACAGCAGTCGGCCATGATGACTACGCACTTGAACGGGTACCGGCATCTGCGCGGTTCCACTGGTTCTCGGTAGCCACGCAACGCTTCGGCCAGCTCAGCTCGCTGGCAAGCTTCCTGCTCGGCGCCATCCTCGGCTTCGGCATGGACTTCTGGAGCGCCGTCCTTGCCATTACGCTCGGCTCCGTGATCCTGGAGATCGTCACGATTTTCACCGGAATTGCGGGGCAGCGCGAAGGGCTCTCGACGTCGGTGCTCGCCCGCTGGACCGGCTTCGGCGGCGCCGGCTCCTCCCTGATCGGCATAGCCATCAGCCTCAGCGCCATCGGCTGGTTCGGCATCCAGAACGCCGTCTCGGCGCAGGGGCTGGCCAGCCTCGTGGGGGTCCTGCCCGTGTGGGCCTGGGCGCTAGTCTTCGGCGTCCTGGTCACCGTGATCGTCATGTTCGGCATGTCGTCGATGGCCTGGACCGCATATGTCGCTGTCCCCGCGTTCCTCCTGCTGGCAGGCTGGTCCATCATTGCCGAGCTGTCCCGGCACAGCATCGGCGATCTCATGTCCGCGCCGCCCGCCGGCCCGGCTCTGACACTGGTGCAGGGCACCACCATCGTCGCCGGAGGCTTCATCGTGGGCGCCGTCATCACCCCGGACATGTCCCGCTTCAACCGTTCGGCCAAGGACGTCGTCAAGCAGACGGTCCTGGGAATCACCCTGGGTGAGTATGTCATCGGCCTGATCGGCGTCCTCCTGGCGCTCGCACTCAAGACGAACGACGTCGTCGCCATTGTCACCTCGACGTCGGGATTCATCGGCACCCTCATCGTCATTACCGCAACGCTGAAGATCAACGACTGGAACCTCTACGCGGCGTCGCTGGGCATCGTCAACTTCGCCGACCGCACACTGAAGCGCAATCTGCACCGCGGGGCCGTCACCTTGACGGTAGGCCTCATCGGCACCGCGCTGGGTGCGGCGGGCATCCTGGGCCGTTTCACGGACTTCCTCATCCTGCTCGGCGTCGTCTTCCCGCCCATCGCGGGCGTCATGGTGGCCGAGTACTTCGTGGTCCGCAAGTGGCGCGGCGAGCTGGAATCCAGCCGCAAGCTCGGCCGCCTGCCTGAGCACGCGCCCTCCTGGGTGCCGGCCACGATCGTGATCTGGGTGGTCTCCTCCGTGGTCGGCTACTTCGTGACCTGGGGCCTGCCGTCCATCAACTCCCTCGTGGTCGCCTTCGTCCTCTACATCATCGCCGGACGCCTTGGCCTCATCCGAGGCGTGGGCAGCACCAAGACCTACCCCGGCCACGAGCCGGCTTCCGTCCCGGCCCCGGCTGTCCCCTGAGGCTGAACCGGCCGTCCCCGAACCTGAAATCAAAGGAGAAACAGCCATGATGCGCATCGGCATAGACGTCGGAGGCACCAACACCGACGCGGTCCTCATGAACGGCACCAGCGTGCTGGCCGCCACAAAGACCCACACCACACCGGACGTCACCAGCGGCATCGTCAGTGCGCTGCGGCAGCTGAAGCAGGAAGCCAGCTTCGAGCCCGGTGACGTGGCGGCGGTCATGATCGGCACCACGCACTTCATCAATGCCCTGGTGGAGGGCAAGAACCTGACCCCGACGGCGGCCATCCGCTTCGGTCTTCCGGCCACCCGCGCGCTGCCGCCGCTGGTGGACTGGCCCGCCCGTTTGGTGGATGTCCTCGGCGGCCACAGCTACCTGTGCCACGGCGGCCACGAGTACGACGGCCGTGAGATCAGCCCCTTCGACGAGCGCGAGTTCCGGGACGTCCTGGACAAGGTGGCCGACGCCGGCGCCCGCTCCATTGCCCTGTCCTCCGTGTTTTCACCCATCAACGCCGAGTTCGAGCTGCGGGCCGCCCAGATCGTGGAGAGCGAGTATCCGGAACTCTCCGTCAGCCTTTCCCACGAGATCGGGCGGATGGGCCTGCTTGGGCGGGAAAACGCCACCATCATCAATGCGGCGCTCCGCGACCTCGCGGACCACGTCACGTCAGGCCTGAGCCGCACGGTTACCGAGGCCGGCATCAACGCGCCGGTGTACCTCAGCCAGAATGACGGCACCCTGATGGACATCGACTATGCCCGCCGCTACCCCGTGGCAACGTTCGCCTCGGGCCCCACCAACTCAATGCGCGGCGCGGCCTTCCTCTCCGGAGAGCAAAACTGCGCCGTCGTCGACGTCGGCGGCACCACTACCGACGTCGGGATCCTGCAGTCCGGGTTCCCCCGCGAGGCCTCCACCGACGTCGCCGTTGCCGGCGTCCAGACAAACTTCCGCATGCCGGACGTGCTTTCCATTGGCATCGGCGGCGGCAGCCTCGTCACGGCGCTCGACGGCGGGGTCCAGGTGGGGCCGGGCAGCGTCGGCTATGCGCTGACCGAACGTGCCTTGCTCTTCGGCGGGGACACGCTCACAGCCACCGACGTGGCCGCCGCCGCAGGACTGGTCCGGCTCGGTGACCAGGAACGCGTGGCTGGCTTGGACCCTTCGCTGGTGCAGGCGGCCCTGGAGCACATCGCCGCGCGGACAGCCGAAACGGTGGACCGGATGAGGACCTCGGCCGAACCTGTGCCGGTAGTGGTGGTGGGCGGCGGCGGGTTCCTGGTTCCGGACAACCTGGCCGGAGCCTCGGCGGTGCTGCGGCCGGAGCACGGCTCCGTGGCCAACGCCATCGGCGCGGCCATCGCCCAGGTGGGCGGCGAGGTGGACAGGGTCTTCTCCGTGGATCCGGGTAGCCGGGATTCGGTGCTCGACGCCGCGCGGCAGGAAGCGACGGACCGCGCCATCGCAGCCGGCGCACGGCCCGATTCCGTCTCGATCGTGGACATAGAAGAAGTTCCCTTGGCATATCTGCCCGGCAACGCAACGCGCATCCGGGTCAAGGTAGTCGGCAATCTGGCTCTAGGAGGCAACAATGCGTGAAATCGACGAAACCCAGATGCAGGACATCGCCCGCGGGGCGGCGGTCCTGGGAACCGGCGGCGGCGGCGACCCGTACGTGGGACGGCTCCTGGCCGAGCAGGCCCTGCGCCAGCATGGACCGGTAACGCTTCTCGATGTGGACGAACTGCCGGACGACGCCGTGGTGGTCCCCGTGGCCCTCATGGGCGCCCCCACCGTGATGCTGGAAAAGATGCCCGCGGGTGACGAGGCCACCAACGCCCTGCGCGCCGTCGAGCAGGCGATCGGCAAGCGCATCACGCACACTGTCTCCATAGAGGCAGGCGGCCTGAACTCCGTGACACCGTTCATCGCCGCGGCGGAACTGGGCCTGCCGCTCGTCGACGCGGACGCCATGGGCCGGGCCTTCCCCGAGCTGCAGATGGTCCTGCCCACGCTCAGCGGCATCCAGGCCAGCCCCCTGACCATGGCCGACGAACGCGGCAACGCCGTCACCATGCGGACGGTGGACAACGCGTGGGCCGAACGGCTGGCCCGCGCCATCACCGTGGAGATGGGCTGCACGGCCGCCGTCAGCCTGTACGTCCTCACCGGCCGGCAGATCAAGGACCTCATGGTCCCAGGCACCATCACGCTGTGCGAGCAGCTGGGGCAGGGCATCCGCGAGGCCCGCGAGCAGCACCGGGACCCGGTGGCGGCGGCCACCGCACTGTTGAAGGGCCGCAAGCTGTTCACCGGCAAGATCGTGGACATCCAGCGCAAAACCGTCGCCGGTTTCGCCCGCGGCGAGGCACACCTGGACGGTGTCGGCGAGGACACGGGCTCACGCTTCGAGCTTGCGTTCCAGAACGAGCACCTCGTGGCACGGCGCGACGGCGAAGTGGTCGCCAGCGTGCCGGACCTCATCTGCGTCCTTGACACGGATTCCGGCGAGCCGGTGACCACGGAGATGCTCCGCTACGGGGTGCGGGTCACCGTCCTGGCGGCCCCCTGCGACCCGCGCTGGCGCACCGAGGCGGCGCTGGAACTGGTGGGCCCTGGCTACTTCGGCTACGACCACGAGTACGTGCCGATCGGCTGAAGTGCCGTGCCACAATGATCACCATGACCACACAGTCCGTGCAACGGCAGCCGTGACCACAGGAACTCCAGGGGAGCGCCGGCTGGGCGTGGACGATGTATCTGCGCTCGCTGCCGGCGCGGGGTTGCTGGGTTCCGGCGGCGGCGGAGACGTCGCCGTCGGCGCCCGGCTGCTGCGCCATCTGCTCCAGGATGGAGCGCACACCCGCCTGGTGCAGGCCAGGAACCTGCCGGCGGACACCCTGGTGGTCCACATTGGCCTGGCCGGCGCGCCCGACGTCGTCGCGGAGCGGCCGCCAGGAGGAGAGGACTTCGCCAACGCCGTCGTGGCACTGGCAGGTGCCTTGCGCGAGCGCGTCGGCGCTATCGGTGTCATCGAGATCGGCGGCCTGAACGCCCTGATCCCGCTCGTGGCGGCACAGGTTCTGGGGCTGCCCGTGGTGGATGGAGACCTCATGGGGAGGGCCTTCCCCCGGATCAGCCAGACAACGTTGGCGGCCGCAGGCCACTCCGCCACACCCATGGCAGTGGTCGGAGCCGCCGGGGACTCCGTCATCATCGAATCACCCTCGATCGACTCGGCTGACCGGCTGATGCGCGCCAACGTCGCCGCTCTCGGCGGCGCCGCAGCCGTGGCGCTGTACCCGTGCAGGGCCGACACTCTGGCCGTCCACGGTCTCCCCGGTTCCGTCACCGCCTGCCTGGCGCTGGGACAGGCACTGGCCGCGGCTGCCGGCCTCAGCGTTTCAGAGCTGGCCGCCCGGCTGGGCGGCGAGCTGCTGTGCGAGGGCAGGGTGGACGAGATCCGGCCGCGACGGGGCGACACCCCAGGAAGCATCACGGTCATGGACCGGTCCGCCGGGCACATCGTCAGGGTCGACATGCTCGACGAGTACTTGAACGCTGCCATCGACGGCGCCTCCCGCGCATCGGCACCGGATGTCCTGGTGGTCATGGACCCGGTGACGTTCGTTCCCGTTCCGCCGGACAGGCTCCGCTCCGGGCAGTCCATCGCGCTGCTCTGCCTCCGGCCGATTCAAGGCTGGCCGGCCGGCTCGGAAGGACACATTGGCCTGGCCGCCTTCGGCATCGACTCCGGCCGGCCGGGTGCGGCCCCGTGACCGCCGGATACGCGCCGGTCAGCGTTCGCGAACTTCTCACCGAGACCGTGCTCGGCGGAGCCTCCGTGGTGGCCGGTGCCGACGGACTGGACCGGGCCGTGCGGGACCTGAGCTGGTACAGCGGTGAACTCCCGACGACGGCGGATGGTCACCTTGTGGTGTGCGCCGCGGCGGCCGTGAGCCCGGCGTACCGCCTGGAGGCCCTCGTCCGGCGCGCAGAGTCGGCCGGCGTGGCGGCGCTGCTGATTACCGCGGACGAGCAGCCGCCGCTCCTGTCCACCATCCGGCTGGCCGACCGGTTCGGCATCCCGGTGCTGTCCGTCGTCGGGGCCGATCTGGTCGAGTTGCTCCACCGGCTCACCATCCGGGTGCGCGCGCCGGAGGTGCAGCGGGCCCGGCTTATCGAGGACGTTGTCCGGCGCCTCAGCACCAAGACCGCCGCAGAGGACATCCTCGCCGCATTAAGCCTGGCGTTGTCGCAGCCAGTCTGGTTGCTGTCCTCGGACGGCTCGGCCATCCATGGCGAGCCAGTGAGCCTGCCGCCCACGCTCAGGCTGGACCTGACCGTGCCCCAGCACAGCGACCCGTCACCTGGCGGCCAGCTCCTGATCCACCCCGTGACTGAACCAGGCTCCACCCATGCCGCGGCCTGGCTTGCCTCACACTCGGCAGGCAGCGATGAGCAGCAGCGCACCGCCACGGCCAGCGCCCTGGCCGTCGCCGAGCCCTTTGTCCGGGCCTGGCTCACCAGCCAGCGCGCAGCAGCCGAACGCGATTCGGTGTTCCATGGACGCCTTCTCGCGGACCTCATCGCCGGACAGGACGTGGTGAGCCAGGATGTTGTGGAACGGGCGCTGTCCGCCGGCTGGCGGCTCCAGGACTGGCACGTGGGCATCCACCTGATCCGGACCGCGCGCACACCGGACCCCCTCCGGGATGACCCCCTGACAGCGCTGAGCAAGCTGCGGAGCGCCCTGGCCGCGCAGAAGCTCGACGGCCCTGTGGTGGACCGCGGCGATGGGTGGACAGTCTGGATCAGCAGTGCCACCGAACCGCCGTCCTCGGACGGCCGCCGTGTCCTGCGGTCAGTCCGCCTGATGCTTGCCGAGTTGCCCCGGCACTGGGAGGTGGTGGCCGGAGTGGGCCGGGTTCATCACGGCCCCGGCGGGCTGGCCAGTACCCTGCTGGAAGCACGGGATGCGGCAACGCTCGCCAGGACGCATGACTACCGCCCGGCCGCAGAACACATCGACGAGCTGGGCGTGGCCAGGCTTCTGGCGGCATGGCAGGATTCCGAGATCCTCCGGGCCTTCGCCGAGACCGCCTTGGCGCCGCTCCAAGGCATCGACGGCGGCCAGCTCCTGCGCACGCTGCAGGCCTACCTGGAAGCGGGCGGCTCGGTGTCAACCACGAGCCTTGTCCTGGGGCTCCACCGCAACACGGTGACGGCCCGCCTGCACCGCCTTCGCGAGCGGCTGGGCGTGGACCTGGACGATCCGAACCAGCGGCTTGCCCTGCAGCTGGCCTGCCGCAGCATCGAGACCGAACACGGCTAGTTAGCCCACCATCGCCTTGGCAGCCTGCGAGGCCTGCATCCACTCGCTCATCCACGGGGCCCGGACGCTCGACGTGATCCGGCAGTCGGCCACGAAGGTTCCCTTGGCGCCAGCATCGATCCAGTCCGTGAGCGCGGAAAGGTCCGACAGTGAACGGATGATCGCGGACTCGGCGCCGAGCGCGCGGGCGATGCCGCTGAAGTCCACCTCGGGGATCAGCATGGGCTTTTCGGTCAGGCCCTGGGACCCGTACTGGTGGATTTCGGCGCCGTAGGCGGCGTCGTTGTAGATCACCACGACGGCGCTGCTGGCCGCGCCAATGAGCGATTCGAGGTCGGACAGGCCCATCAGGAAACCGCCGTCGCCGGAGGCCAGCACCAGGGTGCGGCCGTCCTCCACTGCGCGGGCCGCCCCGACCGCGCTGGCAAGGCCCAGCCCGATGGCCTGGAAGGCGGTCCCCACCATGACCAGGTCCTGCGGCCTCGGGATGCGCCAGTACATGGGTGCCCAGCCGACGAAGTGCCCGCCGTCCTGGACCACCGTGCGGCGCTCCGGCAGCACGGCATCCAGTGCCGTGGCAAGGGAGCGCGGGTCCAGCCGGCCGTCCGGCGTCTCTGCTGAGCCTGGATGGTGCGCCGGTCCCTCGGCCAGGCGCCTGCGGGCTTCCGCGCGCCAGGCGTCCGAGCGGCCGGCGTTCGGCGAGGCCGGGCCAGCCAGCATCCGCAGGACGTGTCCTGCAGCAGACTTCACGTCCGCGCTGACGAACACATCCACCCGGGGGTGCGTCGGCTGCAGGGCGGTGTCGATCTGGATGACGGTGCTGTCCGGGCCGAGCAGGTGGCCGAAGCGCATGGTGAACTGGCTCAGGCTTGCCCCGGCCACCAGCACCACATCGGCCTCGCCCATGAGCCCGGCCGCGGTGTCCGTGCCGAAGCCGCCCGCGACGCCGAGGTAACCCTCGCCCTGGAGGAGGTTGAGCGCCAGGGCGGTTCCGGCGGTCAGGGCGCCCAGGCGGTCGGCGAGCTCCCGGAGCTCTGGGCCGGCTCCGGCGAGATGCGCACCGCGGCCGGCGAGGATCAGCGGCCGCTTCGCCCCGGCGAGCAGGCGGGCTGCCTGCCCGAGGCCGCCGTCGACGTCGTCCGTCACCTGTGGTGCGTGCGGCGCGGGAAGTTCCTCGTCCGCAGCCTCGAGTGCCGCGAGGTCGTAGGGAATGGCAATCACGACGGCGGTGCGCCTGGTGAGTGCGTACTCCACCGCCTGCTGGGTGATGGCGCCCGCGGCGTCGCGGGTGACGGTGAAGGTGGCCGCGCCGAGGCCCGCGGCGATGGCCGCCTGGTCCACGTCCTGGGGCCGGGCGCCGGTGCTGGGAGCGTCCCCGGTGACCAGCACCACGGGGATCTGGGCCTGGACCGCCTCGGCGAGGGCGGTGAGCGCGTTGGTGTAGCCGGGGCCGTAGGTGGTGGTGCCCGCGGCGAGACGACCCGACGCCCGGTAGTACGCGTCGGCCGCGGCGATGGCGGCGCCTTCATGGCGGACGGCGGAGAAGCGGAGGCCCAGCTTCTCCGCGGCGTCCAGGAAGTAGACGTTGCCGTTGCCCATCACGCCGAAGACATCGCTGAGATAGCTGCTGAGAACCTGCGCCACGCGGCCGGAGACGGTAAGTGAAGTCATGCAGGAATCTTGTGCACTGGCTCACAGATAGGCAAGAGAGCAATAATCAGTAGGGAGAATTATCAGTAGCTAACGGAAATAGTGACAATATGCCCAAGTATGGCGCGGGTCACTCGACTCAGTCCGAGGGGCGGCTTTCCTGCTCCGACAGCCGGCTCAGGAGGCCGTCGTAGCGGGGCGGCATGAGTTCCAGCACGGAAATGGCCGTGCTGGTCCGCTGGATCCCCTCGATTTCCAGGATCTGGTTGGTGATGCGGTAGAGATCGGCCGTACCGCGTGCCACCACCCTGGCCATGAGGTCCGCGTCCCCGGTGGTGGCGTGCACCTCAATGACCTCCGGAATCGCGGCGAGCCCGTCTTCCACCGAGCCCGCCCGGGTCTGGCTGATCGCCAGCGAGAGGAAGGCCATCAGATCGTATCCAAGCGCGGCGGGATCCAGCCTGCGGCTGAAGGAGCGGAGGGCGCCGCTGCGTTCAAGGCGTGACAGCCGGGCATGGACCGTGTTCCGTGCGACGCCGAGCGTCCGCGAGAGTGCCAGGGCGCTGGCCTCGGGGTCCTTGTCGAGGGCGAGGATGATCCTGGCGTCCAGGGAATCGAAGTTGCGGGGGTTCGGGATGGTCATATTTTCACCACATACAGTAGATTTTGAGCAGAAGTCCCAATGGGTTGAGCCTATCTTGCAATGTGGGCGGGGTCACAATCATGATCGGTCCTCATGACCCATGATCAGCTCCTGACCGCACCGCACACCGCGTTCCCCACCCTTCGTGGCGCTGTGGCCGGCCTCCCGCCCTACGTCCCGGGCCGGCGCAGCGCCGGCATGGACGTTGCAGCCCTGGCCAGCAACGAAAGCCACTACGAACCACTGCCCGCCGCCGCCGCCGCGGTGGCCGCAGCGGCCGGTGCGATGAACCGCTACCCTGACAGTGCCGCCGTCGAACTCCGCGAACGGATCGCCCGCCACCTCGGCGTCACGGCCGGAGAGATCGCCGTGGGACCCGGCAGCGTCGGCGTCCTCCAGCAGATCATCACCGGCCTTTGCGACCCAGGGGATGAGGTGATCTTCGCGTGGCGCTCCTTCGAGGCCTACCCCATCCTGGTTGAGCTGGCAGGCGCCCGGCCGGTCCGCATCCCGCTGGACAGCGCTGAGGGCCACGACCTTGACGCCATGGCCGCCGCCGTCAC
This sequence comes from Arthrobacter sp. CJ23, assembly GCF_024741795.1. Taxonomy (NCBI): domain Bacteria; kingdom Bacillati; phylum Actinomycetota; class Actinomycetes; order Micrococcales; family Micrococcaceae; genus Arthrobacter; species Arthrobacter sp. CJ23. The sequence goes on from NZ_CP102950.1 coordinate 3,813,924, forward strand.
CGAACGGACCAAGGTCATCCTGCTCTGCACCCCCAACAATCCCACCGGCGTGCCGATCAGCCACAAACGCATCGAGGCCTTCCTGCAATCCGTCCGCTCCGACGTCCTCGTAGTGATCGACGAGGCCTACGTGGAATACGCCGAAGCCGGCAGCGGCCCCGATTCCCTGGCCCTCTACCGCCAGTACCCGAACGTCTGCATCCTGCGCACCTTCTCCAAGGCCTACGGGCTCGCCGGCCTGCGCGTGGGATACGCCGTGGCGGCGCCGGACATCGCTGAGGGACTGCGACGGACCGCCATCCCCTTCTCCGTGACCGCGCTGGCCCAGAAGGCCGCGATCGCTTCGCTGGACGCCGGGACGGAGATGGACGCGCGTGTAGCCGTCGTCAAGAAGGAGCGCGCACGGATGGCCGCCCAGCTGGAAGCCCAGGGCTGGAAACTGCAGCCGAGCCAGGGCAACTTCCTCTGGATCCGTGCGGACGACGAGCTCCGGGAAAGGCTTGTCGACGCGTTTGACCGCGCGGACATCCTGGTCCGCGCATACCAAGGAGACGGCATCCGGATCACCGTTGCTGACCCCGCCTCCAACGATCGTGTGCTCCGGCTTTTGGAAGCCCACGCAGCCTGAAAAACCGACCTTCCTGTTACCCCATCCGTTCCACCTACAACCTGAGGACTCCCCCCATGGAACAACAGACAATGACGTCTGGCCGCGCACTGGGCGCCGCACTCAAACCCCGCCAGCTCACCATGATGGGGCTCGGAAGCGCCATCGGCGCGGGCCTCTTCATCGGCTCAGGCGCCGGCATCCAGGCCGCCGGCCCGGCCGTGCTGATCTCCTACCTCGTCGCCGGCACCCTCATCATCCTCGTGATGTGGGCCCTCGGTGAGATGGCCGCCGCCAATCCGGACAGCGGCGCCTTCTCCGTCTACACCGCCAAGGCCTACGGGCCGGTGGCCGGCGCCACCGTGGGCTGGCTCTGGTGGCTGCAGCTCGTGGTGGTCATCGCAGCGGAAGCCCTCGGCGCGGCAGGCCTGCTTTCCACCATCTTCCCCGCCCTGCCGGTGTGGCTGATGGCCTTCGTGTTCATCGTGGTACTCACAGCCGTGAACCTCACCAGTGTGAAGAACTTCGGTGAGTTCGAGTTCTGGTTCGCCCTGCTCAAGGTGGTAGCAATCGTCGGGTTCCTCTTGGTCGGCGCTGCCCTGCTCTTTGGCTGGCTGCCGGGCGTCCAGTCGCCGGGCCTGGCCAACTTCACCGGAGGCGGATTCGCGCCCAACGGTCTCGCCGGGATCGCCACGGCACTCTTCGTGGTGGCGTTCGCGTTCGGCGGCACCGAGATCGTGTCCGTGGCGGCAGCTGAGACCGAGGAGCCGGCCCGCAGCGTGCGGAAAGCAGTCCGGACGGTGCTGTGGCGCATCCTGGTCTTCTACATTGGTGCGATCTTCGTTATCGCGGCGGTGGTTCCCGTGGGTTCGGCTGGGCTAAAGAGCCCGTTTGCCGCCGTGTTGGAGGCTGCCGGCATGCCCGGGGCGGCCACCGCCATCACCCTGGTGGCCGTGGCGGCACTGCTCTCCGCCCTCAACGCCAACCTCTACGGCGCCTCCCGGATGGCGTTCTCGCTCGCCGAGCGTGGCGAAGCGCCGCGCGTCCTTGCTTCCCTGTCGAAGGGCCGGGTTCCGGTGGTTGCCGTGCTGGCCAGCGTCTCCTTCGGCGTCGTCACGGCCGTTCTCGAGGTAGCCTTCCCGGACAAGGTCCTTCCCGTCCTGCTCAACATTGTGGGCTCGACGTCCCTGTTGGTGTGGACCTCCGCCCTCCTCGCCCAGCTCGCGCTGCGCGTCCGCGCGGATCGCGAGGGAACGGTGCTTCCCCTGCGGATGGCGGGCTTCCCCTGGCTCACGGGCCTTGGGCTGCTCATCCTCGCGGCGATCTTCGTCGTCGGCCTCATCGGCGAGGACTCCCGTCCCCAGCTCCTGAGCACCTTCGGGCTCGTGGCCGTCCTGGCGTTGGCTAACTGCTTGCACCACCGCTCCGTGAAGGCCCAGGACCGTACCGGGCCTCCGGTACGCGTTGAGTCTTCGGAGCGCGTCGAGGACCCGGCGCTGGTCGACTGAATCAGGCGCTACTAGCCAGTTCGTGGGTCGATGCACACGAAGGGCGCGTCCGGTCTGGCCGGGCGCGCCCTTTTGCAATGCACTTTGCCAGGCAGCGAGTCATCCCGGCTGGAACACCGCAGGGAGGCGTGAAGCCGGTGCTTAGGCCATGGCAGCTGCTTCGTCGACGCCCGCGCGCGTGATCACGGGGAATTCCGGACGAGGCCGGTTCGGCGTAGCCAGGATTCGATGTCCGGTCCGGCGTCCTGGACCTCCTCGCCGCGGACGGCCAGTCCCTCGCCGATAACCGCCCCGGGGCAGGAGCGGGCGTAGTCCCGCTCGGTGGTGCCGAGGCCGCTCATGGCGTGGGTGGTGACGGGACGAATGGTTTTGCCGGTGAAGTCGTAGCTTTCAGCGAATGTTGTCATGATCATGGGTGCCCGGACGTTCCAGATGCCGCTGGCCAGCAGCACGGTGCCGTACTGCCCGATCGAGGGCAGGGAGGTGACCATGGCCGGGCGGGCGTCCGTATTCTGCTCGCGGACGTTGCGTGCCACGGTGGCGTCGTAGTCCTCGGGGTAGGCGTCGGCGGCTTCGATGCGGTGTACATCGCAGCCGATGGTTCGGCCGATCATGCCGGCAAGCACCTCGGTGTTGCCAGTGTCCAGGTGCTTGCGGCCGCCGTTGAAGTAGTTCTCCCCGGCGCGGGAGTAGTAGGCGAGCAGGACCTGCCGCCCTTCCCGGGGACTGGCGGTCCCTTGCGCGGAAGGCACCGCTGCTTCTTCCGCGCGCATGGGTGCGTTCCGTTCTCCCGGGGCGCAGCCTGACGTTGCGGTGGTGATCATGGCGGCGCCCAGGCCGGTGACAGCCGAACGCAGGATGGAGCGCCGGCCGACTGTCCGTTGCTTCGTGCTCATGAGCCGATCCGGCGTCCGCCCAGCCAGCTGACCATCGCGGGGTCGCGGTGGTCGAAGAAGAGGCTGGCAGCGGTGTCCAGGGCGGCGATCCGGCCCATCTGCTCATCGCTAAGGGTGAAGCCGAAGACATCGAGGTTTTCGGCCATGCGCTCCGGACGCACGGACTTGGGGATGACCACGACGTCGCGCTGGATGAGCCAACGGAGGACCACTTGGGCAACGGACTTGCCCTGTGCCTCGGCGATGGCGCTGAGGACCGGATCCCTGAACAGATTGTTCTTGCCTTCGGCAAACGGCCCCCAGGACTCGATCTGCACGCCGCGCTCGCGCATCAGGGTCTGGTCAGCGGCGCGCTGGTGGAAGGGGTGGGTCTCGATTTGGTTGACGGCCGGGACGATTTCGTTGTGGTCGATGAGGTCCACAAGCCTGTCGGGGTGGAAGTTCGAGACGCCGATCGCACGGGCCAAGCCGTGCCTGTTGAGGTCCTGCATTGCGCGCCACTCGCTGTAGTAGTCCCCGAGTGGCTGGTGGATCAGGTAGAGGTCGAGGTAGTCCAGTCCGAGCCTGCGGAGGGAGTCTTCGAAGGCACGCCTGGTGTCATCTTGAACGCTGCCTGTTGGCGCGTGCTGGATCCAAAGCTTGGTGGTGACGAAAAGGTCCTCGCGTGCGATTCCGCTCGCCTTGATCGCCGCGCCGACGGCCGCCTCATTGCCATAGGAGGCCGCCGTATCCAAGTGCCGGTAGCCGGCAGCGAGGGCGGCTTCGACGGCGGCTTGGGTTTCCTCCTCCGGGATCTGGAAGACGCCAAAGCCCAGGATCGGCATCTGGACGCCGTTGTTGAGGGTCACGTTGTTCATGGAATGTCCTTTGCTGGGGTGTGTCGTTATCGCTGGGTTTGAGTGTGGGCGGCCGCGTAGTCCCGGTCATTGACGGGTTCCAGCCAGGTGGCGCTCTCGCCGTGGTGCTGCTCGACCATGGCCAGGTGGCACATCATGTTGTCCTGCGTGGCACCATGCCAGTGCTCCTCGCCCGGCGGGGTGTGGACCGTGTCCCCGGGACGCATGAGGATGGCCCTGCCGTCGCGGGTGGCGACGATCCCGATGCCGTCCGTGCAGTGCAGGGTCTGGCCGAGGGGGTGGGAGTGCCAGTTTGTGCGGGCCCCAGGGGTGAAGCGGACCACCGCGGCCACCAACCTGGATGGAACCTCTCCGCTGTGAAGCACGTTGAGGTAGACGTCCCCCGTGAACCTGTCCGCAGGGCCTTTTGCCGTGGGTGCGGTGGGTATGAGCTTCATGCTGGGCTCCTTTGGGCGTGGCGCAGCGGCGGGGACGCCGCCACGAGGTGGACTCCTTCAAGAAAAGCAGTCCAGTACTGCGCGTGGGAGTGCCTGTTGTGCGGTGTACTGCCAGTTCCTGTTAGGCAGGGCAGGGCCGTCGTAGCGTAGACGCATGGACAACAGCAAAGATGTCCGCGAGTTCCTCATGAGCCGGCGCTCGCGCATCACTGCCGCCCAAGCCGGGCTGCCCGCCTACGGCGGGACGAGGAGGGTGGCCGGACTCAAGCGCGAGGAAGTGGCCATGCTCACCGGCGTCAGCACGGAATACTATGCACGGCTCGAACGGGGGAACCTCCGGGGAGTCTCCGAGAGTGTCCTCGAGTCTCTCGCCGGCGCCCTCCAGCTCGACGAGGCCGAACGGGCCCACTTGCTCGACCTGGCCAAGGCCGCCGGGCCGTCGCGGGCATCGGGAACACGCCGGGCCCGGGCAGAAGTGCGCCCCAGCGTTCAACGGATCCTGGCCGGGATGACGGGCACGCCCGCATACGTCCGCAACTCACGCATGGACATCGTGGCCGCCAACAGCGTCTGCTTCGCCCTCTATGCCGGCATCCTCAGCCCCGGCACCCTGCCGCTGAACCTCGCACGGTTCATGTTCCTCGACCCCCGCTCCCAAGACTTCTTTCTCGAATGGGACACCCTCGCGGATGACCTTGCGGCCGCGTTGCGCACCGAAGCGGGCCGCAACCCCCGCGACCGGGAGTTGAACAGCCTCATCGGTGACCTCGCCACCGGAAGCACGGAGTTCTCCACACGCTGGGCACGGCACAACGTCCGCTTCCACCGTTCGGCCCGCAAGTCACTCCGCAACCCGCTCGTGGGCGACATCGAGCTCACCGGCGACGCACTCGAAATCCCCGGAGAAGGTTTGACGCTGGTCGCCTACACTGCCGAGCCGGGAAGCCACGCCCAGGAGCAACTCGATTTCCTCACCAGCTGGAGCACAAGCGAGAATCGCCCGATGGAAGCGGCGACCGGCAAGCCCCCGCCCTCCCTATAGTGGATGTCAGCGCCACAGATCGATCACACCCACAGCGTCGAAAGGACCGCCGACATGGCTTACATCACCGTCGGAAACGAAAACAGCACCGAGATCGAGCTCTACTACGAGGACCACGGCAGCGGCCAGGCGGTGGTGCTCATCCACGGCTACCCGCTGGACGGCTCATCCTGGGAAAAGCAGACGGCTGCCCTGCTCGGCGCCGGCTACCGCGTCATCACCTACGACCGCCGCGGCTTCGGCAAGTCCAGCAAGCCGACGCTCGGCTACGACTACGACACCTTCGCCGCGGACCTCAACACGCTGCTGGAATCCCTGGACCTGAACGACGCCGTGCTGGCGGGCTTCTCCATGGGCACCGGCGAGGTTGGCCGCTACCTCGGCACGTACGGCTCGGCCCGTGTGGCCAAGGCCGTGTTCCTCGCGTCCCTGGAACCGTTCCTTCTGCAGACCGAGGACAACCCCGCCGGCGTTCCGCAGTCCGTATTCGATGGCCTCACCGCGGCCGTCACGGCGGACCGTTACGCCTTCTTCACGGAGTTCTTCGGCAACTTCTACAACAGCAACGCCTTCCTGGGAACGCCGCGGCTCAGCCAGGAAGCGGTCAACGCCAGCTGGAACCTCGCGGCCCAGTCCGGGGCCTTCGCCTCGGTGGCAGCCCAGCCGACATGGCTCACGGACTTCCGTGCCGACATCCCCAAGATCGACGTGCCCGCCCTGATCGTGCACGGCACAGAGGACAGGATCCTCCCCATCGACATCACCGGCCGCCGGTTCGCCGAGGCCCTGCCCGACGCCGAGTATGTGGAGATCGACGGCGCCCCGCACGGCCTGCTGTGGACGCACGGCGCCGAGATCAACGAGGCGCTGCTGGGGTTCCTGGCGAAGAAGTAGCCGCCCAGCTCGCGAGGAGCTTCAGGGCGCAGGCTGGCGGCCAGATCGGTGGCGGCACCGGCCCAGTCCGGGGAGAAGTCCTGGGCGCGTGGGCTCAGGAACACGGACCGCGCGATGTTCACCGGCCGCACCGGGTCGATGTACAGCTCCGAGTAGAGGGCGAGGCCCAGCCGGTTGGCGGTTAGGATGTCCCGGCGCCCGTTGCGGACGAACGCCGGGACATCGGTCATCGCGTCGAGGATCCGCTGCACGGTCGGCCGAACGTGCTGCGGGGCCGGCCGGCGCCGGGGCTGCGCGGACATTCCCGCGGTCCGGGCGAGGTCGAACAGGTGACCGTGCTCGGCCTCGTCCAGGTACAGCGCCCGGGACAGGGCGTCCAGCACGCTTTCGGAGACGCCTCCCAGGTTCCCGCGCTCCAGGCGGATGTAGTAGTCGATGCTCACCCCGCCAGCATGGCGACCTCCTCCCGGCGGAGCCCCGGCACGCGCCGGTTCCCGCCGTAGGCGGGCAGCCCGGCCTGGTCCGGGCTGATTCTGGCCCGCCGGGATGCCAGGAACTCACGGATCTCGTTCCGATGGTCCATGCGCCCGGCGCCGGCCGGTTCCTGCATGTCAGGCCTCCTGGTTCCCGCCGTATTCCGCCTCGCTGAGGTGGTTTCCCCCCTCGGTTTCCGGCCCGGCCTCGCCAGTGAACAGCAGCTCCGCGGGTCCCCCGTTGCTGGGCGTCTTGGCTTGGATTTCCATGTGATCTCTTTCTTCGGCGGTTTTGGGGCCCGACGGCGGCGTCAGGCTTCGTCGGTGCTGCTTGCCTTTTCGAGGGGCTGGGATTGCTGTGGCTGCGTCGCGGCCCAGCTGCCCAGGAGCCGCAGCTTTTCCTCGGTGGCCGAGCCGGGTTCGGCGGTGTAGATCAGCATTGAGAGTCCGGGGTCGGCTGCAAGGTCCAGCGCCTCGAACATGAAGTGGACGTCACCCACCACGGGGTGGTGGAAGTGCTTGAGCCCGGTGCGGTGCTGGCGCACATTGTGTGCCGCCCAGCGGGTGCGGAATTCCTCGCTGCGCATCGAGAGCTCACCCACCAGGTCAGTCAGGCCGCGGTCGTAGGGGTCGCGGCCGGACTCAGCGCGCAGGATCGCCACAGTGTCGTTGGCCGCACGGTTCCAGTCCGGGTAGAACGCGGCGGCGCGGGGATTGAGGAAGGTGAACCGGGCATGGTTCACAGGCCTCTGCGGATCGCTGTAAAGGTCCGAATACAGGGCTTCGCCCAGCTTGTTCGCGCCGAGGATGTCCAGGCGTCCGTTGCGCACGAACGCCGCTGCGCCCGTGATCGCGTCCAGGGTGAACTGCACGCTGGGCCGGATCCGCTGCTGCCGGGGAGCCCGGCGCGGCGCGGTGGTGGTGCCCGCAGCCCGGGCGAGGTCGAACAGGTGGGCATGCTCGGCCTCATCGAGTTGCAGCGCCCGGGCGAGTGCTTCCAGCACGCTTTCGGAGACGCCGCCCAGGTTCCCCCGCTCGAGGCGGATGTAGTAGTCAACGCTCACACCGGCCAGGAGGGCCACCTCCTCGCGGCGAAGCCCGGGCACGCGGCGGTTCCCACCATAGGCAGGCAGCCCGGCCTGGTCCGGGCTGATCCTGGCCCGCCGGGACGCCAGGAACTCACGAATCTCATTGCGGTTGTCCACGCTGTCAACGCTAGAGGCTTTCCTAGGCTGGCGGGAGGTCCTGCTGGTACCTGTATCAACAGGATCTCCCACGCAGGGACGCAGGAGCGTTTTCTGGATGGTGACCCCACGCAGAGGACCCAACAAGCCACGTCCAGGAGAACCACCATGACCGAAACCACCCTTTCGCCGGCCCAGCAGCTCATCGGCGACTTCGCACCGAAGCTGGTCCAGCTCACCGACGACGTCCTGTTCGGCGACGTCTGGGAACGTCCCGGCCTCTCTCCCCGCGACCGCAGCCTCGTCACGGTTTCCGCCCTGGTGTCGCTCTACCGCACCGGCCAGCAGGCATCCCATCTGCGCCGCGCCCTCGCCAACGGGCTTACCCCCGAGGAACTCATCGAAGCCATCACCCACCTCGCCTTCTACACGGGATGGCCGAATGCCATGTCCGCCATCGTCACCCTCAAGGAAATCTGCCAAGAGGGCCAAACCACGGCAGCCCAGGAGTAGCGCCCGTGCCCACCTCCCTCACGTTCCGCCGTCCGCCCGCATCTGGAGCAGCGCCGGCCACGGCAGTGGCCGCCCACGCCCCCGGCCCGGCCTTGGCCGTCGCACTGCTGGGCTTCTTCGTCATCACGCTCGACGCCCTGGTGGTCAACGTTGCCTTGCCCGTGATCGGCCAGGAACTGGGCGGCGGCATGACCGGGCTGCAGTGGGTCCTGGACAGCTACACACTCATGTTCGCCGCCCTGCTGCTCTTCGGCGGAACGCTCTCGGACCGGATCGGCGCCCGCCAGGGCTTCGGCGCCGGGCTCCTGGTCTTCGTCGCCGCCTCGGCCGCCTGCGCGCTGGCCCCCTCGCTCGGCTGGCTCGTGGCGGCCCGCTTCCTGCAAGGCGCAGGAGCGGCGCTGATGATGCCGGCATCCCTCGCCCTGATCCGCGAGGCATTCCCGGACCCGGTCCGGCGCGCCCGCGCCATCGCCGTCTGGTCGGTGGGCGGGGCCGTCGCCTCGGCGGCCGGCCCCGTGCTGGGCGGTTTCCTGGCCCTGTCCAGCTGGCGCTCCATCTTCTTCATCAACCTGCCCGTCGGCCTACTGGCCCTGTTCCTGCTCAGCCGCATCCCCCGCTCCCCCGGGCAGGCTGTCCCCTTCGACTGGACCGGCCAGGCGACCGCGATCCTCGGCATGGGGGCGCTGACGTACGGGGTGATCGAGGGCGGCGCCGTGGGCTTCGATGCACCGCAGGTGCTGCTCGCTTTGGGGATCGCGACGGCGGCCCTGCTCGCCTTCCTGCTTTCCCAGTCCCGCGGTTCCCAGCCGATGCTGCCCCTGGACATGTTCCGTTCCAGGCCCGTGGCGGTGTCCATGTCCGTGGGCTTCGCCTTCACCGTGGCCTTCTACGGCATGGTGTTCCTGCTCAGCCTGTACCTCCAGCAGGACAGGGGCCTGTCCGCTTTGGAGACCGGCCTGGTGTTCCTGCCGATGACGGCACTGGTCGCCTTCAGCAACCTGCTCTCGGCCAGGATCGCCGCACGGTACGGGCCCAAGGTGCCCATCGCCGTCGGGCAGGCCCTCATGGCGGCAGGCCTCCTGGCCATCGCCTTGGCGGCGGCGGAGGCGCCCACGGCAACGCTGGCAGTGCTCATGATCCCGGTGGGGCTGGGTGGTTCGCTGTCCATCCCGCCCATGACGGCGGTGCTCCTGGACAGCGTCCCGGCCCGGCGCGCCGGGGCGGCAAGCGGCGGCCTGAACACCTGCCGGCAACTGGGCGGCGCCCTGGCCATCGCGGTCTTCGGGACGCTCATCGCCCACCACGGCTTCCCGGACGGGCTCCGCATCAGCCTGCTGGCCGCCGTCGGGCTGCTGATCCTGACCACCGCTGCCAGCCTGACGCTGCGCCCCTCCCGGCGGGGCTGAACAGCCGGCCGGACCCCAAGGGGTTCTGCCAGTACCCGGACCAACAGGGACTCCCGCTGCGGGAAGGGTTCCTGTTTTCTTGAAGACAGACACGAAAAGCCACCCACGAACTCTGGAGAACCATGCTTACCGCCAACGCCTACGCCGCCCCGTCCGCCATGGAAGACCTCGTCCCCACCACCGTTGAACGCCGCGACGTCGGCCCGCACGACGTCCTGATTGAGATCAAGTTCGCCGGCATCTGCCACTCGGACATCCACACCGTCCGCGGCGACTGGGGACCGCAGCAGTACCCGCTGGCCCCCGGCCACGAGATCGCGGGCATCGTCATCGGGCTCGGTTCCGAGGTCACCCGCCACAAGCTCGGCGACCGGGTGGGCGTGGGCTGCATGGTCAACTCCTGCCGGGAATGCGCCAACTGCAAGAAGGGCGAGGAGCAGTACTGCCTGGCCGGCATGACCGGCACCTACGGCGCGGTGGACCGCGACGGCACGGTCACCCAGGGCGGCTACTCCACCCACGTGGTGGTCACCGAGCACTTCGTGGTCCGGATCCCGGATGCCCTGGAGCTGGACGTCGCCGCTCCCCTGCTGTGCGCGGGCATCACCACCTACTCCCCCTTGCGGCACTGGGGTGCCGGCGCCGGCAAGCAGGTTGCCGTCGTCGGGCTCGGCGGACTCGGCCACATGGCCGTCAAGATCGCACACGCCATGGGCGCCGAGGTTACCGTGCTGTCCCAGTCGCTGAAGAAGATGGAAGACGGCTTGCAGCTGGGCGCGGACCACTTCTACGCCACCAGCGACGCCGGCACTTTCGAGACGCTCGCGGGCACCTTCGACCTGATCATCAACACCGTCAGCGCCCCGATCGACATCAGCTCCTACCTGCAGCTGCTCTCCCTCGACGGTGCCCTGGTGAACGTCGGCGCTCCCGCGGAACCGCTCCCGGTCAACGTGTTCTCGCTGATCCTGGGACGCCGCTCCTTCGCCGGATCGGCGATCGGCGGCATCCGCGAAACCCAGGAGATGCTCGATTTCTGTGCCGAGCACGGCCTGGGAGCGGAGATCGAGGTCATCCCGGCCAGCAAGATCAACGAGGCCTACGAGCGGGTGCTCGCCTCGGATGTGCGGTACCGCTTCGTGATCGACACCGCGACCATGGGCTAAGCCGCGTAGCGGAGGTAGACCACGCCGTTGCCGTCGGCGTCGGCAATGTAGCCGTCCAGGGACGTGATGCCTGAGTAGATGAGCTTGGCCATGCCGTATCTTTCCCCCTCAACGCCCCCCTCAGCGCGCGTACCGAGCGGTGAAGTTCCGGAGGATCTTCATCGGCTCGGTGGCCGTGAACCTGCGGGCGTCCGCCATCAGCTGTTCCGCCTGCTCGGGCGGGAAGTAGCCGGAGTGGCGGTAGGTGTCGATCCGGGTGACGAGCCCTTCGGCGTCGAGCTCCGGATGGAACTGGGTGGCGTAGAGGTTCTCCTTGATGCGGAACATCTGCACGGGGCAGGCTGCCGAGCTCGCCAGAAGCACGGCGTTGGCGGGCAGGACGGTGCAGGCCTCCTTGTGGCCGGTGAACGCGATGAACCGTTCGGACAGGCCGTTCAGGAGCGGGTCACGGACGCCCTCGGCGGTGAGCTTGATGGTCACGCTGCCGAGGCCTTCGCCGTACGTCCGGTCAATCACGGCGCCCTGGTGCAGGCCGAGGGTTCCGACGCCGTAGCAGGCGCCGAGGAACGGGAAGTCGGCTGCCACGATCCGGTCCAGCAGCCGGGCCAACTCGGACTCCACGCGCTGCTGCGTCTCGCTTTTGTGCTCCGGCGGGTCGCTGGAGGTGAATGGGCTGCCGCCCACGATCACGCCGGAATAGTCCTGCAGATCGAGTTCCGGCAAGGGAGCGGCTTCCATCCGGATGCGTTCCAGCCGTTCCGGAGCCAGTCCGCCAAAGCGCAGATATGCCCGGTATTCTTCCTCGGCGGCGGCATCCTGGGCACGGGATGCAAGCAGGACAAACGGCTTCACACGCTAAGTGTGCACCGGCCCGGGCCGGTCCGCTACTGCCCGGCCCGGCGCTATCTACAAAGCGGAATTCCGGCGTATTCTAAAGCATCGTCGGACTCGTGATAGCGGGAAAAGATGGCGCGAAAGAACCGACCGAGACTTGGTCTTGCCGCAACCCTTGGCGGGGTGATCGGCTTTTTCATAGTGAGTGCGCTTTGCGGTGTTCTGGCCGCCAGCCTGATGCTTCCGGCCGTCGCTTTTACGCAAGCCACGGTGGGAACTTCCGTTTCTTTTTTTGAGGGTCTTCCTGCCGAACTTGAGGTCAATGCGCCGGCGCAGTCAACAAAGGTCCTTGCCTCTGACGGCCAGCTGATCGCCAGTTTCTATGCGGAGAACCGCATCAAAGTTTCCCTTGACCAAATATCGCCCTATGTCAGGCAGGCGATTGTCGCCGTCGAGGACCGCCGCTTTTACGAGCACAACGGAGTGGATACCCAGGGAATTGTCCGGGCGCTGAGTTACAACCTCACGGGAAAGGGCAGGCAGGGTGCCTCGACGCTGACGCAGCAATATGTCACCAATGTGCTCAACGAATCGCGGATTTCAGCCGACAGGGGTGATCTGGTGGTGCTGAGCGGGCAGAAATCCGTGGGCGACAAAGTCCGCGAAATCAAGCTCGCCCTGGAACTCGAAAAGCGATACACCAAGGACCAGATCCTTGAGGGATACCTCAACATTGTGTTCTTTAACCGGGACGCCTACGGGATTGAGGCCGCGGCCCGCTATTTCTTCAGCACGTCTGCCAAGGACCTCACCCTGCCGCAGTCGGCCCTGCTCGCCGGCCTGGTGAACAGCCCCAGCCTCTACAACCCCGCCGTCAATCCCGAGCTCTCGCTGAGCCGCCGCAACCGCGTGCTGAACGACATGCTTGAGCAGGGCATGATCCAGCAAGCAGAGTACGACGCCGCCATCGCCACCGGCGTCGACCTCAAGATCACGCCCGCGAGGCAGGGCTGCGCCAACGCAGTGATGGCGGTTTACTTCTGCGACTACGTGGCCCACCTGATCCTCAACAACCCCGTCTATGGGGTCTCCCTCTCGGAACGGAACAACTTCCTCTACCGCGGCGGCCTGACCATCACCACCACACTGGACAGCCGCCTTCAGCCGGTGGCCCAGGCGCAGGTGGACGCGACGGCGGGCGCGAATCCTGACAAGTGGGGTTCGTCCATGGTCTCGATTGAGCCAGGCACGGGCCGGATCCTCGCCATGGTGCAAAACACCGTGTACCTGCCCGAGCCGGGGAAGTTCGACACCCAGCTGAACTTCAACGTGGATTCCAAGGACGCCAACGGCAACGACCTCAACGGCGCCGGCGGCTTCCAGCCCGGATCCACCATGAAGCCCTTCACCTTCGCGGAGTGGCTCAACGAGGGCAAGTCCATCACGGGCGTGGTGGACGCGTCCCGCCGCGTGTACCCGGTCGGCTTCCCGTGGAGGTCCAGCTGCGGCAAGGTGTTGGGCGGCTACAGCACGGCACAGAAGAACGCGGGGCTGGGCGCCGATGAGGACCTGCAGAACAACGACCTCGGCTACTACCGCCCCATGCCGGTCAACTACGGCCTCTACAACTCCATCAACACCGCAACGTTCGCCTCGGCCGCGCAGCTGGACTTCTGCGGTATCCAGAAGATCGTGGACACGGTGGGCCTCCACAGCGGCCTGGACAACGCACAGATCAACATGCACCAGCTGGGCAACCTGCTGGGCGCCATCGGCGTGGCACCGCTCGTCCTGGCCAACGCCTTCGCCACGTTCGCGAACGATGGCCGGTACTGCGCCCCGATCGCCATTGCGTCCGTGACGGACTCGTCCGGACAGCAGTTCCCGGCCCAGACCAGCGAGTGCCGGGCCGCCGTCAAACCCGAGGTCGCCCGCGGCGTCAACTCCGTGCTGCAGGACATGCTGAAGGTCGGCTCCGGCTACTGGATCCATCCGAAGGTCTACAGCGTGGCGCCCGTCGCGGCCAAGACCGGTACCAACAACACCAACGGCTCCACCTGGGTGGTCGGCTACACCAGGGGCATCGCCACCGCCTCCTTCTTCGGCGATGCCCTGGAGGGGCAGGGCCGGCTCGGCCGGGACGTGGTCATCAACGGCAACCACTACAAGAACCTTGACGGGTACATGCTCGCCGGCCCGCAGTGGGCCAACTACATGCTGGCCGTCGCCCCGCTATACCGCACGGATCCCTTCCCCGCGCCGCCGGCCTCCATGGTCCAGACGCCGGCACCGCAGCCCAAGCCTTCTACGACGCGGTGACGGGCCCGGCGACGGGTACGCCGTAACTGCAGCCGCGCCCTAGCCCCGGACGGCCGCCCTGTTCGGCCTTGCCCGTTCGACGTCGGCGGCGCTTTCGGCCCGGCCCTGGGCACCCAGGCCGGCCACCACGCCGTCGATGTCGGCCTCGCTCCTGTTCTGGCTGAGCTTGGTCTTCGCCTCGATCCGCGTGATGAGCAGTTCGACGCCGACTATCGCGCGCAGCTGGCCCGCGATGAAGCGCTCCGGTGCGTCATCCACGGACCACGGCCGCTCGAACCGGGCTTCGTGGACGTTGCTCAGCCGCCTCACGTGGTTGCCGAGCCACACCGGGTCGTCGTGGATCACCAGGGTGCCGTACACGTGGGCCGTGGAGTAGTTCCAGGTGGGGACAACGCGTCCGTGTTCGGCCTTCGAGGCGTACCAGGAGGGCGAAACGTAGTCGTCCCGGCCTTGGATGATGGCGAGTGATTCCCCGATGGCAGGCTCGGCCCACTGCGTGTTGTTCCGGGCCAGGTGCCCGTGCAGGGCTCCGTGTTCTCCAATGGAGGGCTCATGGATGAGGGGCAGCATGGTGGCGAGCAGGCCCTGGGAGGTCATGGTGACCAGGTTGGCCGCGGCCGACCGGGCGAGCAGGTCCTGGATGGCGGCGGTGCTGGCTGCGAAGTGCGCTGGGATGTACATGGGTCTAATCCTTTGCAGGCTCAAGTGGCATTACGGCGGAGATGCGGGGCGGCGCGGGCGCAGGCCTGAGCCGTACGCGGACTGCGGCACCGGCGCAGAGGATGACGGCCAGGCCGCCGATGAGGGTGGGCCAGCCGAGGGCCTCCCCCAGCAGGAGCCCGGCCCAGCAGATGCTCAGGACCGGCTGGATGAGCTGGATCTGGCTGACCTGTGCCATGGGGCCGATAGCGAGGCCGCGGTACCAGGCGAAGAACCCCAGGAACATGCTGACGATGCCCAGGTACGCAAAGGCTGCCCACTGGACCGGGGTGGCGGCCGGCGGCTGCTGGGCCAGGGAGAGCAGCGTCAGGCAGACCATAAGCGGCGACGCGATGACGAGGGCCCAGGAGACGGTCTGCCAGGAGCCCAGTTCGCGGGCCAGCAGCCCTCCTTCGGCATAGCCGATGGCGGCGGCCGCCACGGCACCGAGGAGCAGCAGGTCCGCCGAGTGGAATTGTCCATAGCCGCCGGCCTGGTCCGGTCCGCCGGATATGAACGCAAAGCCGATGGCCGCCACGGCCCCCACGGCGGTCATGGCCCAGAAGGCCCGTGGCGGGCGTTCGCGGGTGCGGAGGACCACGGCAGTAGCCGTCGCTGCCGGGAGCAGGGCAATGACGACGGCGCCGTGGCTGGCAGGAACGGTGGTGAGCGCGTAGGAGGTGAGCAGCGGGAAGCCGATGACGATGCCGCCGGCAACCACCGCGAGCCTGGCCCACTGCACACCGTGCGGAAACCGCTGCCGGGTGAGTGCGAGGGCAAAGGCCGCCAGGATCGCGGCCAGCACGGCGCGGCCGGAGCCGATGAAGAGCGGCGACAGCCCGCCCACCGCAACCCGGGTGAACGGAACGGTGAAGGAGAATGCCGCTACTCCAAGAAGGCCCCACCACAGGCCGGTGACCGGCTTGGACGATACCACTGGGCGAATCAGCGTAGTAGCGCTACTATTGTCTCTCATGAATAACGATAGCAGTTCCCGGATTGTGGCGCGACTGAAGGAATGGATCGCCGGCGCCGCACCGGGGGCCCGCTTGCCGTCCACCCGGTCCCTGGTGGCCGAGTACCAGGCCAGCCCGGTGACGGTGCAGAAGGCGCTGCAGGTCCTCGCAACGCAGGGACTGATCGAGAGCCGGCCCGGCGTCGGGACGTTTGTGCGGGCCGTGAGGACCGCGCGCCCCTCGGACTACGGCTGGCAGACGGCGGCGCTGCGGGCGCCGCAGGCCCCGCTGCGCCCGGCCTCCGCCGCGATGCGCAGCACTGCGAACGATGTCATCGCGTTCCACTCGGGCTATCCGGCCCGGGAGCTCCTGCCGGAACGCCTGGTCCGTGCGGCGCTCACGCGGGCGTCCCGGGGTGACGCCGCCCTGTTCCGGCCACCGGCGGCGGGTCTTCCCGAGCTGCAGTCGTGGTTCGCGCATGAACTCGGCACGGCAACCCCGGTGGGGGTCATGCCGCCAACGCCCAGCGACGTCATTGTGCTGCCGGGCAGCCAGAGCGGCCTCAGCTCGATCTTCCGGGCACTGGTGGGCGTCGGGCAGCCCCTGCTCATCGAATCCCCCAGCTATTGGGGCGCCATCCTGGCCGCGTCGCAGGCCGGCGTCCGCGTGGTCCCCGTGCCCAGCGGGCCCGACGGCCCCGATCCGGTCGAGCTCGCCCGGGCCTTCGAGGAAACCGGCGCGCGGATGTTCTACGCACAGCCCAACTTCGCGAACCCCACCGGGGCCCAGTGGTCCGCCCAGCGGGGCCAGGAGGTCCTGGACGTGGTGCGCCGGCACGGGGCCTTCCTGGTGGAAGACGACTGGGCACACGATTTCGGGATCACCGCCAACCCCATCTGCCTGGCCGCACAGGACGACTCCGGCCACGTGGTGTACCTGCGCTCGTTGACGAAGAGCGTTTCCCCGGCCATCCGGGTGGCCGGGGTCATCGCCCGCGGTCCGGCACGTGAACGCATCCTCGCCGCCCAGGCGGCTGAGTCCATGTATGTGAGCGGCCTCCTCCAGGCGGCAGCGCTCGACGTCGTCACGCAGCCCGGGTGGCAGACCCACCTTCGCGGACTCCGCCATCAGCTGCAGGCACGGCGCGACCTCCTGGTCACCAGCCTGCGCGAACACGCCCCGCAGGCCCACATCAGCAACCTCCCCAAGGGAGGGCTGAACCTCTGGGCACGCCTGCCCGACGGAACCGACCTGGAGCGGCTGACCCGCGACTGCGAGAGTGCCGGCGTCATCATCGCCGCGGGCACCGAATGGTTCCCGGCCGAGGCCGCGGGCCCGTTCATCCGGCTCAACTACGCGGGACCGAACCCCGGGGCATTCCCCGAGGGCGCGCGCATCCTGGGTGAGGCCATCGCCCGGAACATCACGTAGCTCGCTATAGCGTGGGTCAAGCAATGCTCCTGACTTGGATTCCAGTTCCAGCGGGATGGCTTCCCGCTCCGGGACCGGCTCCATGGTCGGTGCAGCTAGGCTTCGCCTATGAACAACGGATGGCAGCTGCTTAGATCCCTGCTGCAGGGGGCGCTGATCGGGCGCCGGTCCCGATCTGCCAAACGCAAGGTGGAGAGGGGCGAAGACCGCACCTTCCGCCTTAGAGCGGCATCGCAGTTTCACGTCCGGGAGCTCCTGTTCGGTGGCGCCGACCGCCTGCATTACGTCAATCGGCGCTTTTCCAAGCACATGGGTCAGTACGACCTCGGGCGGATCAACATCCATGAAACCCTGTGGGATCTCTACGCCGAGGCCGAGATCAACGCTGCCCTGGTCCGGGCGGACGCCTTAATCAACGACGCTTGGAGGAGCGTTGGGTACGAACCAGGGGCCGGGGAAGCGCGCATGCAGCAGTTGAGGCATGCCCACGCCGGCTTCAACAATGAGAGCATCCACAAGGCCATGGACTGGGGTTACCTTCTCAACCGGTAAGCACGCTTTCGGCACCTCGAAATCAGCTCACAGCAAGCGGATAAACCCGCGCCCCTTCATCGGACAACAATTCAATCGGTGCACTTCACGTGGCCGGCCGGCCTGGGACTACGTCGCAGACGCAGAAGACCCCCGTCCGGAGCGAATCCGGACGGAGGTCTTCTGTTGGAATGGCGCCTTAGCTGCAGAGCTGGCCGAACTTGGTGCCGGCCTTCTGGTACTCGGCCTGTAGGTCCTTGAGCTTCGCGGCATCCGGGCTGTCCTTGGCGGACTCGTCCGTGAAGTCCAGGATGGCCTGCAGTACGGGCTGCAGTTCGTCCGAGGACACTGCTTCGATCGGCCGGATCTGGTTGCCGAGGCGGGTCATTGCGTACTTGTCCGAGCCGCTCGTGGAGCTGGAAACGACGTTCTTGACGCGATCGCAGGTTTCCGCGGTGGTCAGCTTCGTCGCGGAGCAGGCGGAAGCGGAGACGAGGAGTCCGGCAGCGAGCAGGACGGTGGTGAGTTTCTTCATGATTCCCTCAATAGTCGACTAGCTCGATTCTAATCAGAACGTCACGTCCTTGGTCTCCGTGACCCCGGCGGTGCGGCCGGGCGCCGCCTGGTTTTGCCAGTAGAGGTTGGTGTGGGCGATGACCATTTCCGGCGGCGGGGCGCCCCACTCGCTCAGGTCCTCCGTGGTGTGCGCGTCGCTGACCAGCGTCACATCATAGCCGCGGACCAGGGCACCGTGGATGGTGGACCGGATGCATTCATCCGTCTGTGCGCCGCCCACCACCAGGCGTCCCACCCCGGCTGCGGCGAGCACGTCCTCAAGCCGGCTGTCCTCGAAGGCGTCACTGAACGTCTTCGGCACCAGCGGTTCCTGCTCCCGGCGCGCCAGCTCCGGGACGTACTCCCAGGCCTCACTGCCCAGCTCCAACTGCTCGTCGGAGTGCTGGACCCACACCACCGGAATGCCCTCGCCGCGGGCCTTGTCCACAAGCGTTCCGATGTTGGCGAGCACCGCGTCGCGCCTGAGGACACCGGCCATGACGCCCTTCTGGGCGTCGATCACCAGCAGGGCGGTGTTGGGGCGGTTTGGCAGCGTGGTCATGATGGTCTCCTCGGCTGTGGGCGCCCGCGCCACATGCACCACCAAGGGTGGCTGTGATGAGTCTCACGGGCCTGTGCGCGTCATTCCGCTTGTGACGTTAGTACGGCGCTGTGCATCATGGAAAGACCAATTCCTGGCTCCGCACCGTCGCGGAGCCATGGCCGAATCTGAATGAAGGTACCGAATAATGACGTTCGAAACCACCCACTCTGTCACGCTCAAAATCTGGGACCGCTCAGCCGTTGACCACACTCTCGACGCCGTCGTGAACGATGTTTCGGCACGGGCGAACGCTCCCAAGCACCACATCGCGGTCACCTGCAGCGGACCCAACACGTATACGGTCAGCCTCAAGAACTAGGCTCCCAAGGCGCCCACATTCGAGGAAGCCACGCGCTGGAAAACGCTAGAGGACGACGGTGGGAGGCTCCCGCCGTCGTCCTCTTGCGTTAAGCAGGCAGCGGCTACGCGGAGGGTTCCTCCATGAGTCAATTCGGGTATGGACATTCGTTCCAAGGAAATATACGCTGCGTGGGCCAACTGCTGATTCAGGAGGGACCGCAATGAACGAGGCCACTGTCGACGGTCGGAGAATCTCGTTCCACGAGGCCGGTGCTGGGGAACCGGTCCTGCTCCTCCATCCCGGATTCGTTGCCGACGGCATGCTGCCGCTCCTGGGCCGGCCGGAGCTGGCCGGCTTCCGGCTGATCGCTCCGCACCGCTCGGGCTACGGTGCCTCGGAGCCGAGGCCGGCCCCGGTTGCGATGGGCGATCTGGCTCTCGAGCTGCTCGGGCTCATGGATCAGCTCGGCATCGGTGCTGCGCATGCCGTGGGACACTCCTTCGGTGCCAACGTGGCACTCGAAGCCTGCCGCATCGCGCCCGAACGCTTCGCCTCGCTGGCGCTGCTCGAGCCGCCCTTGGGCTTCTTCATGTCATCTGAGGCCACCGGCGTGATCACGTCGGTGATCGGCCAGGCCATGCAGCAATTCGCGAGCGGCGACGTCGAGGCGGCATCCACCACTTGGCTGGACGGCGCCTTCGGGCCGGGCTGGCAGCAGCTCCTGGACCAGAGGCTGCCCGGAGCCTCAGGTCAAGTGGTCAAGGACGCGCCCACGGCCTTGGCCGTCGAGGGAGGTGCGCTCCAGACCTGGCAGTTCGGCCCTGCCGATGTCGGCCAAATCTCAGCACCGATACTCTCGGTCGTCCACCCGCAGGCCGGCTGGACAGGCTTCCATGAAGTCCACCAAGGGCTGGTTGCAGCCAGCGCGGAGGCGCTCGAGGTCGAACTGCCCTCGCACCTCCTGCAGATCCTGGACCCGGCTCCGGTGGCCGGCGGGGTTGCCCGTTTCCTAAGCCGGCACCCCATCGAGTCCCCCACCGGAACGTCTGCCGCCTGACCCGGGTCGGGCGCCGGAGGCGCAATCCCATCCGCTAGATAGCGCGACACCGGACGGTTCTGGCAGCCCGATCCGTCCACGCAGACCAGGAGGACCGGCGGCAGGATCTCGGCCTCCCGCCGCCCGGGGGCGGCGACGAGGTAGCCTTCGCCGGCAGCTGACCGCAGCCCTGAACTGGCCCGAGGAAAAGGGTCAGCCTTCACAGTCCAGGCAGTAGGCGTGGCCGTCCTTTTCCAGGGCGAGCTGGGAGCGGTGGCGGACCAAGAAGCAGGAATAGCAGGTGAACTCGTCGTCCTTCTGCGGGATCACCGCGAAGATCAGTTCCTCGGCGATGAACTCGCCGCCGGGCAGCTCGCTCCCTTCGAAGGCATCGGCCTCCTCCAGCTCGCGCACGACACTGCGGGCATCCGGGGCGTTGGCCGACTGCACCGCCCGCAGCGAGGTGTTCTGGGATTCCGCGACGTCGGAACGGAGTTCGTCGTAATCGGTGGCCACCTGGTGTTGTCTCATTTCTCTCGTATTGACTGGTGCAGCTGCAACGTCGGCCAGGGCAAGGCTATTCCCCGGCCATGGTGCACTTGAACGCATGTGCGGCAGATACGTGATGTCCAGGTTGCTGTTAGCGCCCCCTCACGGTGCATTTCACCGTGCGGGCGGGGGTGCGTGGACTGTTTGCGAGAGGTAGCCATCGAAGAGTTCCTGCCAGGCCTGTTCGTGCACGGCGGCGCTGATCCAGGAAGCGCGGAGTTCAGTCATAGGCGGCGTCGGTGCCCCGGATCAGGGACAGCCCGTGCCCGTTGGCGAAGAGCGGTGACGGAGTGTCGGATGCTACATCGGGCCGCGAGGCGCGGACCTCGTCCATGGAGGAAGGCAACTCGAAGGGCAGACGGCCGCACGGGAGAATCCTCCCCGTGAGGGCGTCCAACAGCGCAGCGTCGGAAACGCCGAAAGTGCCTACCAGCGCGCTGGCGAATTGGGTCAGCGGGGTGAGGATCGCGGGGCGGTCCAGACGGACGTCAATGATCAACGGCACCTTCTTGGAAAGGGCCGTCAGCCGCGAAATGAGCCCGGGCGGGAAGTCCAGGGAGCCGGCATGGAAGCCCTCCTCAAGGAACAGATCCTCCCTGTGCTCCCACGGTGCATGGAGGCGGATGATTGCGACGTCGGCGTCCTCGGGCGCTTCAACGAGCGTGCCTGTGCCCGACAGGGCTGCCGGGTCGAGGCCTTCGACATAGATGCGCGGCTTGTCGGAGAGCGGCAGCAGGCGGCTTCCGTCGGCTCCTTTGTCAGTCAGCACGGTCACCGAACGTGCCTGGGCGCGGTGCCCTTCAGCCCGGAAGTCATCGTTGCCGACGAGGACGGCCGCTGCGTCCTCCGATACGTAGGGGTTGTCGAAGAGGCCCAGTTGGAACTTCACCAGCAGCAGCCGGCGCGCGGATTCATCGATCCGTTCTTCGCTGACGATGCCATCACGGACCAGGCCAAGGAGCAAGTCCGTGCACTCTTCCCCGCCGAACTGGTCCACGCCGGCGTTGAGGATTTTCTGCATGCGTTCCGCTGCAGTCAGGTTCTCGACCCCCCAAGCGCGGGCGGGTAGTACTTTGTCTCCCACGACATTGTCATTGACAAGTTCCCAGTCACTGAGCACCACACCGCCGTAGCCGAGCTTTTCGCGCAGGAGCCCGGTAATGATCTGCCGGTTGTAGCCGAAGCCGACCTCTTCGACGGGTTCACCGTCGAGCTCGAGGCCGACGGGCATTCCGTAGTAGGGCATGATGGCGCTGGTGTGGTTGGCGATGGCGGTCCGGAAGGGTTCAAGGTGCTCCTCGAAGCGTCCCCCGGGGTAGACCTGCTCACGGCCGTAGGGGAAGTGCGGGTCTTCGCCGTCGCGCTGGGGGCCGCCGCCGGGAAAGTGCTTGGTGGTGCAGGCAACAGAGCCCGGGCCAAGGGACTCGCCTTGGAGTCCCTTGAGGTATTCGACGGCGAACTGCGAGGTTTGCTCTTTGTCCTGGCCGAAGGTGCCGGCCTGACGGCCCCAGCGCGGTTCGGTGGCAAGGTCCACCGTTGGGTGCAGCGCGGCACGGATGCCGACGGCGGTGTATTCCTGCCGTGCGATGTCGGCGAACCGCCGGATCAGCTCTGCACTGCCGGTGGCGGCGAGGCCGATGGGTTCGGGCCACTGGGAGAAATGGCCCGCGTTGAAAGAGACGCCGGTGTTTTCAATGAAGGCGTGCCTCGGGTCCGTGGAGATGGTGACCGGTATGCCGTGCGGGTTCGATTCGGCGAGTTTCTGGATGGCGTTGTTCCAGCGGGCCGCCTGCCGTGGGGTCCCCAGGGCGTGCACGTTGAAATGATTCATGAACTTCTGGACCACGACGGCGGTGGTGGGCGATTTGCTGATGTTTCCGGGGTGTTCCAACAGGGTCCCGTCCGGTCCAGTCTCAATGACTGTGTGGAACAGCAGACCCACCTTCTCTTCGAGGCTAAGCCGAGGCAGGAGGTCCGCTGTCCGGTCCTCCGGGCTGAGTGATGGGTCCTCGAAGGGATCCATCACTCCGTTGCGGTTCAAATCCCGGTAAAGGGTGCCGTTGGGCGCGATGGAAGTCTGCAAGTGGTTCAAGGTTGTACCTCTCAGCTGTTCAGGGAAAGCGTTACTTGATGCCGGTGGCGGCGACGCTTTGGATGAAGAAGCGCTGCAGCGCTACGAAAAGGGCGACGATTGGGGTAATGACCAGGACCGATCCGGCCAGCAGCAGGCCGTAGTTGGTGGCATTCTGCCCGGTCGAGAAGAGGGACAGCGCCACCGGTAGGGTGTACATGTCCTCGCTCTGGGCCGCGACCAGCGGCCAGAGGAAGTTGTTCCACGAGCCCAGGAAAGTCAGGATCCCCAGCGTGGCCAGAGGCGGGCCGCAGAGGGGCATCACCACGCGGGTGAAGATCCGGAACTCGCTGGCTCCGTCGATCCGTGCCGCCTCAATGATTGAATCCGGGATGCCCAGCATGAACTGGCGCATCAGGAAGACCCCCACGGGCGAGGCCAGGAACGGAAGGAACAGCGCCGGGTAAGTGCTGACCAGCCCCAGTTTGCTGACCATGACAAAGAGGGGAACGAACGTGACCACCCCGGGCACCATCAGGGTCACCATCACCAGCAAGAAGAGGAACCGTTTCCCTGGAAAGTTCATCTTCGCCAGTGCATAGCCGATCATCGAGCAGAAGAGCAGGTTGCCCAAGACCGTGACGACGGCAACGATGAGGCTGTTCGTGAAGAACTTGTCGATGTGCAGCTCAGTGAACCAGGAGGTGTAGTTGGCAAGCGTGCCGTCCTGTGGCCACCACGTGACAGGCCTGCGAAGGAGTTCACCTTGGGTCTTGAATGATCCCAGCAGCATCCAGGCGAACGGCAGGAGGGTAGCAGCCACGGCGAGCAGCAGCAGGATATACACGAGGGGCCGGCCGCGCTGACCGCGTTGGCGGGGACGGCGTGCAGGTCCACCGGATTGGGTCCGCGAGGGTGCGGGCGTGAGGGTTTCTGTGGGAAATGTCATGGCAGTGCTTAGTCCTTCGACCGGAGGGCACGGAATTGGACGAGGCTCAGCAGCGCTATGGCGACGAAGAGCACATAGCTGGCGGCGGATGCCAAGCCGTATTTGCCGAACCCGAACTGGTTGTATGTGAAGTAGCTGATGGACAGGGTGGAGTCGAGCGGCCCGCCTTTGGTCATCACGAACGGCTCCTCGAAGAACTGCAGGTAGCCAACGGAGAGCAGCACCGCGCCCAGCAGCAGTGTCGGCCGCAGGGTGGGCAGCGTGATCCTGGTGAACCGCTGCCAGGCATTGGCACCGTCCACCTCGGCGGCTTCGAGCATTTCCGCCGATACGTTCTGCAGCCCCGCCAGGAAAATGATCATCAGCGTGCCCATGTTCCGCCACACGGCCATCAGGATCATGGCCGGCATGGCCCACGTGGTGCTGTTGAGCCAGTCGGGGCCGTGAATTCCCACTGCGCCCAGGATGGTGTTCAGCAGGCCGTCCGGCTGCAGGATGAACCGCCACACGACGGCCACGGCAACAATGCTGGTGACCACGGGGGTGTAGAACCCTACGCGGAAGGCCGTCCGGAAGCGTTTGATTCCACTGTTCAATGCCACTGCCAAGGCCAGCGCCACGGCCATGGTCAGTGGTATGCCGACGACGACGAAATAGGCCGTGTTGAGCATCGAATGGAGGAACTGCGGGTTGGCGAACAACGTCGCGTACTGCTTGATGCCGACGAAACCGATCGCGGCCGGGTTCTGGACGTCACGGCTGGTGAAGTCCGTGAAGGACATCGCGAAGGAGGAAACCAGCGGCACGAGCATGAACACGGCGAAGACCGCCACGAACGGGAGCGCGAACATCCATGCGATGAGTGCCTGCCTGCGGCGGCGCGAGGAGGGTCCGGCCGCACCCCTGGGCGACCGGGATGCGGTAGGCAACGGGGTGCGGCTGGACGTCGTGCTCATGTTCAGCGGCCTGTCCCGATTGAGTCGGCCGTGGACTGCAGTTCCTTGAGGGCCGAGGCCGGGTTTTTGCCGGCCTTCACGATCTGTTCCAGCTGGGTGTCGGCAGCGGCAGACACCTGGGTCCAGGTCGGGAAGGACGGCGGGGAGTTGACGTCCTTGAGCTGGTCGCCGAAGACGGCAAGTTTGGAATCACCGGAGAGCGAGGGGTCCTTCCATGCAGACTGGGATGCTGGCAGGTCCCCTGTCGCCTTGTACCACTTGACCTGGATGTCGGGCTTGGAGAGCCACTGGATGAACTTCCATGCCGCGTCCCGGTTCTGTGATTTCTTGAAGACGACCAGGTTGGAGCCTCCAGCGAAGGAGGTCGCCGACTTCTGCTTCGGAACCATGGCCACCTTGTACTTGTCGGCGAATCCCGCACCGCCGGCCTTTTCCAGCTCGCCGATTCCGGACGGACCGCCGATCCACATGGGAACGGATCCGTCGACGAACGCGGACTCGGCAGCACCGGCACCGGTGGCAGGGCTCTTGTCGGCAATGCCTTCGGTGAAGAAGCTGTTGTAGTAGTTGAGGGCTTCAGCGAGCTCGGGCGTGTCCAGCGTCCATTTGGTGCTGTCCTGGTTCACCAGCTGAGCCCCGCCCGACCAGACAAACGGGAGAATGCGCTGGAAGGAGTCCGCTCCGCCCGCGGGGAGCGCGACTCCATACTTGGCGCCGGCCTTGCTCTGGAGGTCCTTGGCCAAGGATTTGAAGCCAGCCCAGTCCGTGGGGAAGGTCTCATGGCCGGCCCTTGCTGCAAGATCGCTGCGGTAAAAGACCACATTGGCGTCCACGTACCACGGGACGCCATACCTGGTCCCGCCCACGTCGGTCGACTTCACCGAACCGGGAAAGATGTCGCCGGTATCGATTGCGCTGGGCGTGGGGTCGAAGGCATCGCTGAAGTCGCTCATCCAGGTGGTGCCCATCTGGGCGATATCAGGGGTGGTGCCCCCGGCGATGGCCGTCTGGTATTTGTTGTGGGCGGCATCCCAGGGGATGGCCGTGACGTTGACCTTTACGCCGGGATTGGCGGCCTCGAATTCCTTTGCCAAGGGAGGCAGTGCGGCGCCCTCGGCACCCTGCGCCCACACCGTGACTGTTCCGGTCGCGGGGCCCGAGGCAATTGGGGATGCTGATTCGGTGGATCCGGAACCGGGTCCGTTGTCGCGTCCGCAGGCAGTCAGGAGCAGGGCAGCGGCAAGGCCGATGGCGGCTGCTTGTGTGGCTTTGGGATGGAGCATCTTAGGTGCCGGCATCTTTGGCGCCGGCAGGTCTGCTCGTTTCTTAAACATCATTGTTCCTCTCAAAGGAAGGGGAGCGGAGAGCACAGGGGCTGCTGTTCGACGTCGACGATCGGCCCGTGCTCAAAATTGTACGCGCATACATTTTGCTGTGGCAAGGGTCACGTCCCCTTTTATTTCAGGGATGTATGCGCGTACAGTATGTGTTAGCCTCGGCGATTGGCCGGGCAACGTGACCTCGTGGTCAAACGCCCTCGGGGAAGGGGATTCTGTGTCTACCAGCACCACGCCAACGGTTTACGACGTCGCGGAGGCTGCAGGCGTTTCCACGGCCTCCGTCTCCAGGTTCTTCCGCTCCCCGGACAAGGTCCGGCCTGCCACGCAGGAGGCAATCCGCAAGGCAGTCGAGACGCTCGGCTACATCCCGAGCGGCCTCGCACGGGGCCTGGCCGAGCGCCACAGCGGCGTCGTCGGCATGTACTCGTTCAGCGGCCACGAGCCCGACGAACTGGCCATGCCAGAGCAGCTCGACGAGGACGACGTCCCCCTGGTCCGCGAATCGTCGACCAGTCCAAGGCTCTACCCGCTCTTCGCCGACGAGGTGCTCCGCGGCGTGGAACTCGAATGCACTGTGCGCGGCCTCCCGCTCGCCGTTGGCTGGCAGAAGCTGGACTCGGGCGGCGTGGCCCTGGATGAGATCGCCCGTCGGGTGGACGGCCTCGTGGTGCTCCCCCACGTGGTGTCCGAGTCAATGCTCGTCCACCTGGCCCGGACCAAGCCCATCGTCCTGGTTGCCCAGTTCCCGGAAGACCCCGCGGTCATGTCCTCGGTGACGGTCAACAACAAGGCCGGGATGCGCCGCCTCGTCGAGCACTTGATCGAAGACCACGGGCACAGGAGCTTCTGGTTCGCCGGGCCCGTCGATGACTACGACCGCTACGCGCGGCACAATGGGTTCCTTGACGCTCTCGAGGCAGCCGGTCTGGCCGCCCCGGACGGCACTGTCCTGGGCGGCACCACGGGCCGGTCAGACGCACGCGAAGCCGTCGCAGCGCTGCTCGCCGATAAGGCAGGCCGCCCGGCTTTGCCCGACGCGGTCGTCTGCGCGAACGATCAGACCGCCCTAGGCGTCATCGAGGGCCTCACCGCGGCCGGGGTCAAGGTTCCGGAAGACGTCGCAGTCACCGGGTTCGACGGGATCGATGCAGGCCGGTTCATGCAACCGGCGCTCACCACGGTCCGCCAGCCCATGGACCTGCTGGGCCGGGTCGCCGTCGAGCTCCTGAGCAAACGGATGGCCGAGATCCCATCGGCGTGCGAGCACAGGGTCCTTCCTGTCCAGGTGCTCCTTCGGGAAAGCTGCGGCTGCACGCCATAGATATCAGCAAAGAACGACGGCGGGAGGTTCCCGCAGTCGCTCTCTTGCGCTGGCCGCCAACGGCTCCTAGCTGAGACGGCACTGACGGTTGACCGCTTTGTATTGGAGGTAGCGGAACTGTTCCGGGCCGCTGACATAGCAGGCTTGCGGGCAAAAGGAGTGCAGCCGGAGAGAGTCCCCTGCGTCGACTTGCACCCAGTCCTCGTTGAGCTTGTAGAGAGCGCTGCCCGACAGGACGAAGATGCCGCGTTCCATCGCATGCGTTTCGGTGGAGGGAATGGTCCCGTTGGGTTGGATGGTGACGATGTCGACGTGCATGTCGTGGGCGAGGTTGTTCGGGTTAGAGACCATCTCTATCGTTCAGAGTCCCCTCCAGACAATCCGCGCCTACGTGCGACTGCCAGAGCACGGTTTCGGCACCGGGTGTGAACCGCTCCCCGGAGTCAGACCCAAGCCCGCTTCCGGGGAGCGTTCAGCGGCCAAAAGGATTCCCGGCATGGATCCTCGCTGCCACAGTGCAGCAGCGGCAGTCAGGGCTGCGCGTAGACGTAGGACTTGAGTGAGGGTTCGGACGTGGCGTGTGGGTATGCCACCAGTTCGGCGAGGACTGTGTTCCAAAGGTCGACGTACTTGCCTGGGAACGTCAGTGCGTTCACTCCGGGCATGAGCAGCTTGGTGCACGTCGTCAATGGCACCCGTGCAGGGTTTGCTGGACCGGCGTGGGTCAGCGCGTCGGCGGCCAGGGCGTACGCGACCGGGTCATACGTTCCCGTTGCGAGGTGATCGGCCACGTTCAGCGGACAGACGTCCTGGAGGGCGACGTTGGTGATGCTGCCGCCCCCGCCGTGCAATGACGTAGTGCCGGAGTCGCTGAGATTGGGCGTCACGAACTGGTCGGTGTGGGAGTAAATGTTCGTGTAAGAGATGCCGGCGAAGGTCTCCTGGTGGGAGTTCGTCGCTTGCGCGAAGGCGGAGTTCAGGCGCTGCTGCTGAAGGGCCGGTGCGCAGCCCGGCGCACACATGGCGTCCACGGTCAGGCTTCCGTGATTGGTCGCGCCTAGGGCAACGACGTCGTCGACCATGTCCCGCAGGTCGGGCCAGAACCGCAGCGCAAACCGAGGAGCGAGGCCGCCCTGGCTGAAACCGAGGACGTCTACCTTCCGGCCACTGGTTGCGCTGATCTCCCGGATAGCGTGCACGATGTATTCCGCCGAGACCTGGATGTCCGTCATTCCGTCCTCAGGCAGGGCGACGGAGCAGTACGGCCAATCCAGCTTGTCCAAGGCGGGGAACCAGTTCCCGTCGAAGTTCGTGTCCGGGTTCAGCGTGGTGCCGTGGATGAGCAGTACGACATCACGGCTTGCGCCCGTGACGTCGCCAGTGCACTCCAGGCTCTCCGCCAGAAGGTTTTGCGGTACCGAGAACGCTGGCCCTGGCTGGTCGATCGGAGCGAACGAAGCCGCGGGCTCATCGGCAGCAGATGCGATACCGCCCGGCGCCAGAGCCAGCATCGCAGCCGACATCCCGGCGGCAACGATGCCGCGAAGGGTCTTCCCTACGGTTGATGCACTGTCATTTCTTTTCATATGCAATCCTTTGCTGGTTGTGACCCAACACCCCCTCTCAGCAGGGGCGTTGTGGGTTGGTGCTTGCCACCCCCGCGATTTGGGGGGCAACGGGGGTGGCAGCGTCTTTAGGTGTTCGCGATCAGCCAATTCCATCCTGGAAGCTAGTGCGGTGTGGGCGGCGCCTGGTGCTTGTTGGTGCCCGATGGCGGAGCCGTGGATGGTCATTCTGAGAGCTCGTGTGTTTCTCCGAAGGGGATGGCAGTGCTGAACGCTACTGTGTAGTGGCGCGCGCTGTGGCGGGTGATGAGGATGCCGCCCCGGTGCCCGGCGGGTAGTGATGCCGCGATGAGGGTTGCTTCTGCCTCCGCTAGGAGCGTGGAAAGCTGCGTCCGCGCGCTGATATGAACTTCAAGTTCGGTTACCGGCTGTGTTGAATTCATTCTGTTCTTTCGATACTGCAGGCTGGCGTGTCGGCGTACCGCTTCGAAGTGGTTGAGCAGGTGGCTGGTGCTACGTCTGCGCTCCGGGCTCGACCCATATCTCGAAGCCGTGGGCTGCCTCGAAAAGTGCTCTGCGATGGACACCTTCGGGTGCAAGCCAGATAACGGAGGAGTCGGGCATGGCGTTGTCCACGAGCCCCGTCTGAACTTGTTCGCCCGAACGCCGGATCTCTACCCGTTTTCCTATCAGCTTTGTCCAGTCCGATACGAGACGTGTTTTCACTGTTGTAGCCTTCTGCGCTATGAGAGAGGTCATGCCTTCATGACCGTGAGTTGAGTGTGCTTTTATCCGGGGCAGTGCCTCGGGACCCTTCTCTAGTCTTTGAACACCAGATAGCCCTGATCGGGGTTGAAGCCATGGATCTCGCGGGTGTCCAACGCCGCCATGAACTCCAGGGTCTGGGTGGTGATGACCTGGCCAGGGACCAGGATGGGGAATCCTGGCGGGTAGGGCGTGACGAAGCCCGCCGACACAACCTCGGTTCCGCTGTTGATCTGCGCCGAAAGCTCGTCGGGGGCGACGTAGGCGGTTGCACTTGGGCGGTAGCTTTCAAAGAAGGCTGTCCGGATGTCTCCGTCCGGAGTGGAGGCCCCTTTACGGAATCGGGCGGCAAAGCTGCTGAAGTCCGGCAGTGGCGGCGTGGCTGTCGCCGGGCCGGTCGCTACGATCGTGGGGGCCCGCCCGCTCAGGATGCCGGGAGTCTCGTTCTCGAAGGTTTCTGCGAGTTTTACGAGAACCTCGATCAGATACGCCACGGCGCTGCGGCTGGTGCCGATGTTGGTCATGAAGAGCACGCTGTTACGCGAGGTCTTGTTGACTTGGATGCCGTGTTTGTCCGCCAGATACTGATGGCGGAAGGTGTCGCCGTCGACCCCGGTGCGGCTGATGTCCAGGGTCAGCCGGCTGGGGTCGACAACGAATTCATCGTGTTGCCATGCGCGTTCGAACGTTGAATAGCCGTCCCGCAACGGCATTGGGCTGGTGGAGATCCGGTACTGGGCGGGGACCAGGTCGTGGGTTGTGAGGACCCGGAAGTATTTCTTTAGAAGCGCGTTCCGGGCGACTGCCTCGGCCAGGCTCGTGGCGAGGTCGGCCTGCCTTTGCACCAGACCAAATCCTTCGAGTTCCACCTGGCGGCGGCCGATGTCCAGGGACGCCAGAATCTGGTAGTTCGGTGATGTCGAGGTGTGCGTCATGTACGCTTCGCGGAACGACTCCTGATTCATCTCCCTGAAGTCTTGGTCGTGGACATGGATCATCGACCCTTGGCGGAGCGATGTCAGGGTCTTGTGCGTGGATTGGGTAGCGTACACCCGAAGTTTGACCTTCCTCGGATCCGGTATCAGCCGGGTGCTTAGCCAGAGCTCATCGTCTGCATATTCGTTTGTCCCGGGATTCTGGAGAAGGGCCTCCTGTTTGGCGTGCCGGGCCGCATAGGACGGATCGCTGAAGGAGGACGTAAGCTTCCGCGCCGCTGCCATCGCGGTTCTCCGCCGGTAAACCGGGTGGAACCCTGCGAAGGCGAACCAGGCTTCATCCCAGAGGAAAACAAGGTCCGGCTTGATGGCCAGACATTCTTCCATGACCCGTTCAACGTCGTAGACGATCCCGTCGAAGGTGCAGTTTGTCAGAGTGATCATCTTGACTTCATCCAGGCGGCCTTCCCGCCGGTAGTCAAGCAGTCGTTGCTTGATGCTTGTCAGCGGGACAGCCCCGTAGAAGGCATACTTATCCAGCGGGTATGCGTCCAGATATGAGACCTGGGCACCTGCCAGTGCGAAGGCATAGTGATGGGATTTGTGGCAGTTCCGGTCGACCAGGACTATATCTCCGGGAGCAAGGATTGACTGATGCACGATCTTGTTCGCAGTCGATGTTCCATTGGTGACAAAGTATGTTCTCTCGGAGCCGAACGCGCGTGCCGCCAGATCCTGCGCACGCTTGATGGACCCATGCGGATCCAACAGCGAATCCAGGCCGCCGGATGTTGCGGAGGTCTCAGCCAGCAGAAGGTTCAGTCCATAGAAGTCGGCCATGTCACGGATCCAGGGGGAGGTGCCAACTGAACCTCCGCGGGAAATCGGCAGAGCATGGAACACGCTGGAGGGACGACGGCTGTAGTTCTGGATAGCGGTAAAGAACGGCGTCTCGTAGCGCTCAGCGATGCCCGAGAGCAGCGACAGATGCAGGTCAAGATGATCCTGTCGGCGGAAGATCCTCCTGAATCGGCGGGTCAGGGCGCCGGCCAGCGTTTCAATTGAGACGCCTGCCACCAGGTACACGTCAAGTTCCGGGCGAAGTTCGGAGATCCTTTCGGCCAGATCAAGGATGCGCCCTATTGGGCGCATCCCTTCAAGCCGCTCACTGACGTGGCCGCCGAGGAACGTGCGAAGGTCACGTCCCAGCGGTTGTTTGCTGGTGACCTCAAAGCCGGGTCTGAGGATGCAGGCCTGAATGTCGCGGTTCAACAGCAATGCCACGAGTGCGTCTTCGTAGCTGGAGACCACTGTGACCTCGTAGTTGAAAGCATCGGTGGTCCGTCGTTGGGCGTACATATCGGACTTGAGGGCGTCAGCTTCCTGGCCCGTGATGTCATCCACGAGAAGGACCTCAAACCGTGGTCTGGAGACATTCTCATGCCCGTCCCCCATGTCCGGCTCATGTCCCTCTTGCGGTCCTCGGCTGCTGCTCTGGGCTTCAGCCGCCGACCCGGAAGAAGGCAGCTGAGGTGCCACCGACGCCAGCAAATCCACAGCAGTCTGGAAGTCACCTGACGTCACGGCCTCCTCGAGCCTCGCCACTGTAACCACCCCGGGAACTGCCCAGTACGGTTCAACCGCCCTCAGCAGCCCAAGCGCTCTCTGAACTTGGTCTTGCAGGCTCGCTTGGGAAGGTTTGGCGGCACTTCCCATGTTCAGCTGCTTCAGGGCATACCCCAGGAATTCCCAGGCATCGGCCCGGACGCGCCAAGCCCTGCTTGGGGTCTTGACTTCCTTGCCGGATGTCTCGTTTGTCATGTCTGTATCCGTGTTCTGTTTCTCGAAATGGCTGCCCGCATCCTGGGCAGCGCGAATGGTCGGATGTGACCGAAGGACGCAGTCCGGTGCAGGCCTGGTATCTGGTCATTTGTTGCCCTGCACAAGGGAGAGGGCCGGTGGTGAGCAAGACTTCCAAGGCTTGAGCAGCCAGTCATGCACGCCAGCCCTCTCCCTAACCGGCCTAATGTGCTCGTTGTCGGAGCCTGGCGGTGTCCGCGGCAAGAGTGGCTGAAATAGCGTCAAAGGCGCGCAAGGTCGAGAAGAGTTTCGCCGCGTCCTGGGGCAGCGGCCAGCTGGATAGTTTCGCGGCCACGACGCGCGCGGGGCGGTTGATGTAGATCATTTGGCCGTGGATGCCCAGACACAGCAACACGTCGTTGCCCGGGTAGGGGAACCAGATCTGGTTGCGGTACATGCCCCCGGGCATCCGGTTGTCACCCGGACTGCAGAGGAAGGCGTCCCTGGAGTCGACGGCACCGTTGAGCGTCTCTGCGATCCAGCCCGGCGAAAGGATCCGTTCATTGGTCAGAGAAACGCCATCGTTCAGGAAGATCGAACCAAACCGGAGCATGTCGCGCAGTCCCGCGTTGATTCCTCCGTCAAACATGCCGGTGCCCACGGGGTCGGTGCCTATCGTAGCGTCCTCCTCTGCACCCATCCTGCTCCAGAGGAGCCTGGACATGAGCTCGGGCATGGGCTCTCCCGCGGCTGCTTCACAAACCCAGCCAAGGACGTCGGTTTCACAGGAGCGGTATTCGAAGACTCCTCCGTGGAAGGTCTTTTGCCGCAGGGTCTGGAGAAACCCGTACAGCGTGGTAGGTAGCCCGGGGTCCATTCGTGGTGCCCAGCTGATAGCCTCCTCCAGGAGTCGGACCTCGGCGAAGGGATCAAGGTAGTTCTCCGAGAACGCGATGCCGGATCTCATATCCAACAGATTCCTGACTGTGGCACCGGCGTATCCCGACCCCGCCAAAGCGGGAACGTATGCAGTTACGAGGGCGTCTGTGTCGAGGACTCCCTCATCTGACAGCGCACCGGCAACAGTCCCGACGAGGGTCTTACTGACCGACATCAGAATGTGCGAAGACCCCGCTGTCATGCCCCCTGCATATTCTTCAGCGATGAGGTTCTCTCCGTGCATGACTGCCCAGCCGTCGGTATTAGTGGCATCGATGACTTCGCGGATGGTGGCCGGTGCCCCGTCGTGCAGGGGCGGGACACCGATGCTTTCCAGTGCGGAGCCTAGTGGCCGCGGTTGAAGAACCGCGACTGGGCCCCTTCCACGGGAAATGACAGCCGTGGGCAGGAAATCAGCCATGTGCTGGAAACTCCAATGCAGATACTGGGTTGACTGCCAGTTTTCCAGGTTCATGCCTACCGGGTATCCGGCTTCAGTTGTGTCAGACATCCGTTCTGCTAACTCCATCAATCCTGTGCTTGAAACTGCATTCACTGAGACTTCACGCCCTGGGACCGCTTCGGTTCTGCGGCGTCGGACAGCGCAACCCCGAGGTAGCGCGATCGTATCGAGTCGATGAGGTGGCGTGCACGGATGGTCAACGATGATTGTCCGTTGGTGTCGCGTTGCAGGCGTCCCTTGGTCACCAGAACGCCAAGGTCGGCGCCTTTCCACCGGTAGTCCCCCGGGCCGTAGATGCGCAGGAAGAAGGCCTCGGATTCGTCCTTGAGCTGGTGCCAGTCAAGTGCGGCACGCCGGAAGACCAGCGCGCCCGTGGCGTCCAGGAAGTACTGGCCTGTCGGTGGGGTTTCCACGAGTTGCTCTACGACCGGCGATGCTTCCTTTATGATCATTTGGCTCCATGTGTCTCCACCGGCCAGGTCCTCCCAGCGTTGGTTGATCTCATCGACGTCCAGGACGAAATCCACGTCCATGTATTCGAGCAGGTGGAAGAGGAACAGCGGGATGTCAGCGTAGGCACCGGCGGTGACGTTGGTGATCGCGGAGGCGCCGCTGATCCGGGGATTCAATTCACCCAGGTAGACCTCGTCTTCGTCGGTGTCGATGAGTACGTCGACTTCGAAGAATCCCCGGTAGCCCTCTTCGCCCAGCCGGTCGCCGAGCCGGCGTACAAGCTCCGTTGCCTTGGTTCTTTGGCCGGGCGTGAGGACCTCGGCGTGCATTTCGTTCCCGCACCAACCGCCCCGGTACGGGGTGAGCTCCGCATATCCTGTCAGCTCCGTCAGGAACGGTCCTACCACGGTACCGCACCGGGTGATGACGGCTTCGACGGCAACCGGCAGGTTGTTGATCCTGCGCATCACCTTCAGTTCCTGGCCGATAATGTCGTCTTTGTTCTTGTCCCAATCTGCTTCGCAGGAAATGAAGAACGTAGTCTTCCCGGAGTCCCCATAGGGTGTCTGAACGACGAGATCCTCGCCGAGGCCAGCAGCCTCGGCTGCTTGGACAAGTTCGTCCCAGTCGTTGGCTGTGGTCAGGACGTTGGGGACACTTGGTGCGCCGGCTTCGTCGCCCAGTTGCGTGGTCACGATCTTCGAATCGAGGCGTTCGCGCAGGCTCGCCGGGGGCAAGATAAGGTCGTAGCCGAGTTCGGCGCAAATCGCTTCGGTTTCTTCGTTGAAGAACACCATGGCCACCTTGGGCCTGACGCCAGGGAGAAGGCCTCGCGCCATGTGCGCCCGGACTTCGGGGTTGTTCAAGAGCCAGTTGTTAATGGCCTCGCCGTCTTCGAATTCGTGGTACGGCTTGTATAGGGGTGAGAAGACCTTGGGGTGGGCTCCATCCCATGCGTCGTAGTAGGTCACGTATGAGAAGTTCCGCACCCAACGGTCCAACCCGAGCAGGTTGAAGGGCGTGGCCCCAATGAAAAACACCGGCACATCATTGGTCCGGAAGAAGTGTCGAACTTCTGAGATGTTCTCCAGCCCTCGCCCAGATGCCAGCCTCGGGACAGCTTCAGCAAACGCAGCATCCGTGCCGACGCTGATTGCGGGGGTTTCGTCGGCGGCCACGTGGTGGGAGTTCGCTGCTGCAGGAGCGGCAACTCTGGCAGCAATTGTCGCCGGCGTGGGGGTGTTGTTTCCTTCTGCGCCGTTGGGCATGTGCTTCATGGTGTTACCTCTTGGGGGTTTGGGAGCGAGATTTTGAACAAGGTGTTGGTGCAAACCATCGCTGGCGGTGCCGGCCGGCTTGCGGGACTGTGGCGGGCCCCCGACGGCGGCTGCTTAGGACGTGGTCCGTTCAGCCACTTTGTGAGCCGGTTTTCTACCGGAGGCTTTGTCGGTTGGCGATCACAGGCGCTTCGCCTGTGTAGCCTTCCCTGGCTGCTGCAATTTCATGGATCTGCTTGCGGCAAAGGAACCAGCCAAGCACCATGAGTCCGCAAGCGACGGCGGTGACCACCATGGTGAGCGGGGAATCAATGAAGACGATGACGAGGATGCCCGCTAGAAAGAGCAGGGACAGGTAGCCGGTATATGGGGCACCGAACATCCGGAAGGTCGGACGCTCGAGCCATCCCCGGTCGGCCCATCGCTTGAGCTGAATTTGGCACAGGACGATGGCGGCCCACATCACGATGATCCCAACTGCAGCCACGTGAAGGACGATTTCGAAAGCATCGTGGGGGACGAGGTAGTTCAACGGAACCCCGAGTAGGGAGACTCCTGCGGTGATGGCGATGCCGCCGTAGGGAACGCCGGCCTTGTTCATCCGTTGGGCGAACTTCGGGGCTGAACCGGCCATGGACATGGAACGCAGGATCCGGCCTGTTGAGTAAAGGCCGGCGTTCAGCGAGGACAATGCAGCCGTGAGCACTACGAGGTTCATGATGACGTCTACTCCTTGGACGCCGATTGAACCGAAGAATGTGACGAAGGGACTGACGCCCTTCTCATACGAGGTGTAGGGAAGCAGCAGGACCAAAAGCAGGACCGAACCGACGTAGAACAGACCGATGCGGTAGACGACCGAGTTGATGGCCTTGGGCATGATCTTTTCCGGGTTCTCTGTCTCGCCCGCAGCAGTGCCCACCAGTTCGATTCCGGCGTAGGCGAACAACACACCCTGCATCACCAGGACCATGGCGAGCAGGCCGTTGGGTAGCATGCCGCCGTTGTCCGCGATGAGGCTGAATCCAACGTCCTGGCCGTCAATCGGGGTGCCGAAAATGACGAAGTAGGTGCCAACGAACAGGAACGCCACGAGTGCCGCGACCTTGATGAGGGAAAACCAGAACTCGAGCTCCCCGAAGACCTTCACCGAAACAAGGTTCAGGCTAAGGACCACAACCAGGGCGATAAGGGCCCACGCCCACTGCGGAACCGCGCCCATCCAAGGGATGTACTTGCCGAAGAAGTTCATGTACAGCGCGGCGGCGGTGGTATCTACGATGGTGGCCATGGCCCAGTTGATCCAGTAGAACCAGCCGACGACATAGGCTGTCTTCTCGCCGAAGAACTCCCGGGCATAGGAGACGAAGGACCCAGAGGACGGGCGGTGGAGCACGAGTTCGCCGAGCGCGCGGAGGATCAGGAAGGCAAAGAACCCGCAGATTGCGTAGGCGACGACGAGCGAAGGGCCGGCGATGTGCAGCCGTCCACCCGCGCCCAGAAACAGGCCTGTTCCGATGGCGCCGCCGATAGCAATCATCTGGATCTGGCGGGGTTTGAGGCCCTTGTGGTACCCCGCTTCCTCTGCGTGAATAAGCGAGTCCGAGGCGTGTGCGTGACCGCCGTCGGTCAGGTGACCGTCTTTCTGATCACTGGTATTGATGGACATTTGATTCCTTTCGGTTTGAAGCAAAGAAGCGTGTGCATTGACAGGGCCGATCGAAATCATGGCGGGCTCTTTTCAGAACACAGACCAGCCAGTGCGGTCAGTGAGGTCAGCGAGTGCAGCCATTCCGGCCAGCGAGTTGCCCTTGGAGTCCAGCCGTGGACTCCAAACGCAGATGGAGTATCTCCCGGGGACGATGACTAGGATTCCGCCACCAACGCCGCTCTTGCCCGGGAGCCCGACCCGATAGGCGAACTCTCCGGCGGCGTCGTACATGCCGCATGTCAGCATGATGGAGCAGATACGTTTTGCTTGGTCCTTTGACACAACGGAGCCGGCTTCCCCACGTCCGCCGCGCGCCAGGAACAGCCCGGCCTTCGCCGTCTGTTCGCAGGTCATCATCACGGAGCACTGCCTGATGTAGGACTCGACCACCGCTTGGGCTGGGTGGCGCAAGTTGCCAAAGTCCTTCAGGAAGTGCGCGAGAGCAAGATTGCGGTTGCCGCTGGCGAGCTCGCTTTGGGCCGCCGCTTCATCAATGAAGGGGCCAACCCCGACAGTCGACTCCCCCACCTGCTCCGCGAGGAAACGCAGGAAGTGGCCCGCGGAGTCCGGGAAGCTCTCCATTAGATGATCGGTCACAACCAGTGCGCCAGGGTTGATGAAGGGGTTTCGAGGAATCCCGTGCTCAACTTCAAGCTGCACCAGGGAATCAAAGGAGGTCCCCGAAGGCTCGCGAAGGACTCGGGACCACAGCGAGTCCCGGTCATCCACGCCGAGTGCCATGGCCAAGGTGAAGACCTTGGAAATGCTCTGTATCGAGAAGGGGATGCCGGCATCGCCGGCGCTGAAGATCTCTCCGGTCGTGGTGGCGACGGCGATCCCGAACCGGTCGAACGGTGGAGCGGACAAATGCGGAATCCTGGCGGGGACCGAACCACGTTCATTCCGCGGCCTGTGCAGCTGGACAATGTCGTCCAGCACGACTCCCAAGGGGACCGAATCGATTACTGTAGTCATTTCTTTTCCGCTTGCTCCTTGTACTTATCCGCCCACTCCTGAACGTGAAGCAGGGCAACCAAGGAATGGCGCGGATCAGTGAAGTCCAGGCCGGTAATCCGTCCGGCCTTGCTGATCCTGTAATAGACAGTGTTCTTATGCAGATTCATGCGATGCGCACATGCGGCGACGTCCAGTGAGACCTCGAAATACACGCGAAGCGTCTCGGCCAGATCACTGTCCTCACGAAGGAGGGTCCAGAGCGCGCGGTGACGAAAGGCCGACGCTGTGAAATCTGCCACTGCCTCGTGGAGGAGGATCTCCGCCTCGAAATCGTCTTCGGTGGCCACCGAAGCGTCCCCTCCGCGGCGCAGACAGCGCAGTAAGGCCTCGGTTTTCGCGATCGTCGAGTGAACCGACAAAAGGTCAGCAGCGAGTGGTCCAACTGCTGCAAACGGGGAGATCCCCAAGTGCTTGGTCGCATCACCGACGATGGCCTCCGCCAGGATCCGAAGCCCAGCCTTGGCGTTCTTCGGCTGCAGTCCCGGGAGGACGACAGCGGTGTCTCCCCTGAATTGCCCCACGATGGCAGACGCTTTATAGGCTGCCGCATGTATGGACGCCAGATTGGCAAGTTCGCCGTGCTTGAGTGCCGCATCGTCGGCCTGTGCGGCCTCGGCCGAGATTCCTATCAGGATCAGGGCTGCGGGGAGATCCGCAGGCATCTTCTCACTGTGGGCACAGGCCGCGGCTTCCGCAGGGCCGGACAGGATACGAACGATCCGGTCCTCCCGCATCGGTAACGCCTGATGGTTGCGATACCGGATCAATTCGGCCGCCGCCCGCGTGGCCGAGCCGCTCAGAACATACTCAACATCCTGACCAAAGCCCTCCCCCGTTTCCTGAAGCCAGATGTACCCCATGATGCGGTGGCCCGCGAACAATGCAATGGCAACGCGTTCCCTCAAACCGTCCTGTGGCCTGGCAGGTACCCGAACAGTCGCGCGAGTCCGGTGCAGTTCGCGATAGGCGCCGAGGTCTTTGAGCAGCAGTTCATATTTACGCGGACCCCGCCGCGCCAGTATCGATGCCTTGCGGAGTTCATCGATGTCATTGCACACAGTGGAGTACGCGAGCACCTTGTTGGCCGCGTCCTCAATGACGACATGGCTGGACGTCAGGCGCGCAGTCGTTTGAGCTATGGCAAAAAGGTCCTCCTCGAGCAGCGTGAGAACTTCACTCTGGTAGCTGCGCGGCTGGATCCTGGCATTGGCAATGGAAACAAACCGGTCCCAGTCCGAATCCGGGTCCACCAGCAGAAGTCCAGCCCCGGTCTCCCTTAGAAGTTCCTCCACTTCTGCCACCTCCTCGGGCCGGCCCTTCACGGCCAGCACCAGCGGCGGATTAGCAAGAAGCCGGCGAACAGCAGGCAAAACGGAGCGGCCGCGAACTCCCACCAACAGAACCAATGCAGCCCGGACGTCCCTCGTCTCGTCATCGGCGTCGACGATCAGCAAACGCTCAATCCGATGGACGGGACAGGTGGGGTGAAGAATGAGTCTGGCGCAACCCGGCGGGAGATCCGACAGGATGTCGTCCACAGTAGCTGTCGCCATGGGCTTCCTTCTGACAGTGCATATCCGGACGGCACCGTCCGGACTCACAACGTTACTTAGAACACATTCCTTGTTCTTGTGTCCCGGTTCTAAACTTTTTGGCTCATTTTCGGTCCTCGAACCAAAGCGCTCCTGGGAGGTTCAATGGCGGCGGTATAACCATGGCCTTGGGCTGAAAGCATGCTGGATTGCAGAGCATTTCTTCAGGTGGATGGGTCGTCTGCGGGAACTGTCAGGGCCTAGAGTGGTTCGCGTCCTGTACCTCTTGCTTTGCGTGAAAGCGAAGGACAGCAGTGGCTAGAAAACAATGCGGACAGTGAATCCGTTTCCCGGAGCCACCGGAAGGTTGCATTGAATGATGCTCTCTTTGAGTCGGCGTCCAGTCGTTCCGGATCGCGGGTGGTTATCTGGGGAATGGCTGTGGCTTTCAATCGCTGGAAATGTGAGTGGTGGCCTTTTGTTTTCTGGTCGGATGATGGGTTTCACCCCCACACCAGCGTCAGGAATTGGCCGACGGAACGCGCCTGGGTCTCAGGCGGTCCCCAACTACAGGCCATGCGCTGTCAGGCTGTCCGGCTGTCTGACAGGTTCATATAACGAGAATCGCAGCCCCAGTTGTGAGCGTCAAGACATTTCCTCAGATGTCGGCAGCGGCGTTCAGCCGCCCCTCCCCCAACTGGTCACCAAGTAGCCTCAGCAGGCACCAAAACAGCAGAGAACGACGGCGGGAAGTTCCCGCCGTCGCTCTCTTGCACTAGCCTCCAACGGCTCCTAGCTGAGACGGCACTGACGGTTGACCGCTTTGTATTGGAGGTAGCGGAACTGTTCCGGGCCGCTGACATAGCAGGCTTGCGGGCAAAAGGAGTGCAGCCGGAGAGAGTCCCCTGCGTCGACTTGCACCCAGTCCTCGTTGAGCTTGTAGAGAGCGCTGCCTGACAGGACGAAGATGCCGCGTTCCATCGCATGCGTTTCGGTGGAGGGAATGGTCCCGTTGGGTTGGATGGTGACGATGTCGACGTGCATGTCGTGGGCGAGGTTGTTCGGGTCGACAAACTGTTTCGTGCTCCGGACTCCGTCGCTTCCGGCTTGGACCGACGGTGGTACGTCGCGCTCCCGCGTCACGAAGGAGGTGGCACTCTGGCCCTCCAAGGCAACGTACGCTTTGCGGATCCAGTGAAACCGTGCGGTCTCGTGCGATGAATTGTGGACGGTCCAGTCCGCGCCGGCAGCCAGATATGCGTAGCTGCCTTCCTCCAATTCGTGCGTTTCACCGTCGAGTGTCAGCTGCAGCGTGCCGCTGGTCAGGAAGACTACGGCTTCGACGCCGGGTTCGAGTTCGGGGCTGTTGCTCCCGCCGCCGGGATGGACTTCAACGCTGTGGTGCGTGAACCGGTCAACGAATCCCTTCATGGGGCTGGCGACGACCCAGGCGCGGGTCTTTGTCCAGCCCGTCAGCTGGAGGACGGTGGTGTCGCTCGACGCGCCGTTGGGAACGAGGGCGTAGGCAGTTTGGAAGGCGGTGGTTTGGCGTTGCCGGTGCCTCGGGGGCACAGTGGCGTCATGGGTGGTGCGCATGGGGTGCTCCTGGCAATCGTCGGGGAGGTTCCGGTCTCATGGCTCACCGAGCTGCCGGGACGGCGGTTTTGTCCGGCTGCGATTCGGTCCGCTCCGCTCCGGACGTGTGGCCAGAAGGCTCCTCGGTGACAACGTCTTGCCGGTTGAGTACGGCGAGCATTGCGTCGCGGTCGAATTGGCCCTCCCATTTGGACACCACAAACGTCGCTACGCAGTTCCCCAGCAGGTTGACCACCACGCGCATCGAGTCCATGAGCCGGTCGGCTCCGAGCAGCAGCGCCACACCTGCCACGGGGAAGATGCCCAGCGCACCAGCGGTTGCGGAGAGTGCCAGGAACGCGGAGCCGGGAACTCCAGCCATGCCCTTGGAGGTCAGCATGAGAATGCCGAGGGCTGCCAACTGCTGTCCGAGGTCGAGGTTGTGCCCAAATGCCTGGGCGAGGAAAAGGAGGGAGATCGAAAGGTATAGTGCCGCGCCGTCAAGGTTGAAGGAATACCCGGTAGGCACTACGAGGCCCGTGGTTGCCCGGGAGCACCCGGCATCGGTCAGTTTCGTCATGATCCTCGGAAGGACGGATTCCGTGGAAGCGGTGCCCAGCGCCAGCAGGAATTCTTCGCGGGAGTATTTGATGAACTTCCACAGTGGAACCCGCGGGTAGACCCAGGCCACGATGAACAGCAGCCCGATGAAAACGAGGGCTGAACCGTAGCAGGCAGCGATCAGAAGCGCGTACGTGCTGAGGGAGCTGAGGCCGTATTGGCCGATAATGAAGGCCATGGCTCCGAAAGCGCCAATGGGTGCAACGCGCATCACCCAGGCCATGATCTTGAAGAACAGCTCGAGGGTGGTCTCCATGACGTCGATGACGGGCTTGCATTTGTCTCGTCCGACCACCACGATGGCCGCGCCAAAGAAGACAGAGAAGCACAGGACCTGAAGCAGTGTGTTGGACGCGAAGGCGCCGATCACGCTGGTGGGGATGATGCCCAGCAGGAACTGGCCGGCGTCCTTGGGCGGCGCCGTGCTGGTCTTGGCATTGAGCGCGTCTTGCGAAAGGCTCGCGGGGTCGATGTTCAGGCCTGCACCGGGCTGGACAATGTTGGCCACCACCAGCCCAAAGGCCAGCGCAAAAAGGGTGGCGCCGGTGAAGTAGATCAGGGCCTTGACGCCTACCCGGCCGACCGACTTTACGTCCCCCACCGCCGATATGCCGGTGACGATCACCAGGAAGATCAACGGGGCGATGATCATCTTGATGAGCTGGATAAAGCCGTCGCCGAGAGGGCGGAGTGCGGATCCAACGTTCGGCCAGAAGTAGCCGATGCCTATCCCGAGCACGACAGCAACCGCGATCTGGACGAACAACGACTTGTACAGGGGCTTCTTCACCGCGGGGAGGGCAGCGGAGGGAGGTATGGGGATCTTCATGGCGGCGCCTATCTGTGTGAGGCCACGCAGGAGTCGCGGCCGAGGTCACAGACGACGCTATGGGCGGCTTGTTTCGGCCGCGCTACGCACTAGCGGCGCTGATGTAAATAATGGAAGGCTAG
This sequence comes from Arthrobacter sp. CJ23, assembly GCF_024741795.1. Taxonomy (NCBI): domain Bacteria; kingdom Bacillati; phylum Actinomycetota; class Actinomycetes; order Micrococcales; family Micrococcaceae; genus Arthrobacter; species Arthrobacter sp. CJ23. The sequence continues at coordinate 3,856,963 of NZ_CP102950.1, forward strand.
TTCCACGAAGCGGAAAAGTCACAAGCATCAAACGGCAGGGAACGACGGCGGGAGGCTCCCGCCGTCGTTCCCTTGCGTTAAGCGCTTCTTGAGTTGGTACTACTCAGCCAGGAGCGCGTCGATCTGGCCGATGGCCTCACGAAGGCCTTCTTCCATGCCCATCTCGGACATCTTCTGGAGCTGTTCCTCCGATTCGAAGCTCGTGGAGATGGTCATACGGGTGCGGTCGCCGAGCGGCTCGAGCTTCACAGTGGCGTGCGTGACTCCCATTTCGTCCACGGGTGCGCCCTGGTCGTCGGCGAAGCCGTCGTCGAACTCAAGGTGGTCAGGCGCGTTGACGGTAGTGAACTTCCACCAGCCCCGGGCCGTGGTCCCGTCGGGGCCTGTCATGTAGTAGGCGGCCTTGCCACCGGGGGTGAACTCGTGGGTTTCGAACGTGGCCGGCCAGGTGGGCGGTCCCCACCAGCGCTCAAGCTGGCGCGGGTCCTCCCAGATTCTCCAGACGCGTTCCACGCCGGCCTCGAATTCGGCAACGACGGTGAGGCTCAGGGCCTCGGCATTCTTGTCCACGCTGACAACAGTCATGGCAGATCCCTTCCTAATCTTCAGCGAGAATTTCCGCGATCCGGTCGGCACGTTGCCGCCAGATCATTTCGAATTGATCCAACAGACGCCGGGCCTCTTGCAGTCCATCATGGTTCCCCCGCACGATCTGCTCCCTTCCGCGCTTCTCCTTGGTGACCAGGGAAGCCCGTTCCAGCACCGCCACATGCTTCTGGACGGCGGCGAAACTCATGGCGTAGAGCGCAGCGAGACCGGATACCGAATACTCGCCCACCGTCACCCGGCGCACGATGTCCCGGCGGGTGGCGTCGGCGAAGGCCTGGAAGAGGCGGTCGGCTTCCGCCTCACTGAGCTGATCTACAACCATTTGGTTGTACGATATGCCCGCGGACCGGGGATGTCAATGGCTTCAACCCTCGTCGACGCCGCCGCCTTCCACCCTTGCCGCTAGCCGGTGAAGGGGACCTTTTCCCAAGACAGGATGTCGGCACCCTTGTCGCCATTTCCGGCCACTGTGAACCGGACGTAGTTGGTGGCGTTGGCGGAGCCGTCCACGGTGATCCGCTGCAGATCATCGGCCGCTGCGTCCTGACCGTAGACCTCAAGCCACGGCGATCCTTCGGCCAGCGGCTGGTTTTCGGCGAAAACGTGGCTGTCACCGTTGATGAGGTACACGGGACCGTCGAAGCTGTTGCTCTCCTCGATGAGGGTTTCCACAATTTCACGGAACCCGGAGACCATGCCGGGGTTTGCCAGGGCGGCGTCCAGCAGTGAAGGGTCGAACATGTCGGCCTGGGTCATGAGGACCACGGCCCGGTCGTTGCGGCGCGTGGCGTCACTGAACGTCTCCCGCAGCTGGGCCAGGACGGCTCCCGTGCGGTGCTCCACTTCGGCCAGCTGCTCCGGTGTTGCGGCGGCTTCGCCGAGGCCGGTCCACGGAAGGAGCGAGTTGTTGCTGCCCTGGACATTGATCACCGAGAAAGCCACGCGGTTCTGCGTGAAACGGACATTTTCGGGCAGCCCGAGGTTTTCCTGGGTCTTGAGGGGCATCGTGGCCCCCATGGTCTTGCCCGGTTCACTGAAGAAGACCTCGCGCAGCTTGTCCAGGCGCTCCAACGGGTTGTACGCGCCGTTGTTGGTCCGGTGGCAGTCCACCCATTCGTTGTCGCCGGGCGTGAAGATCAGCGGGTGCTCAAAGGTGTCGAACTCGGCCCGGATGTGCTGGAAGTATTCATCCGAACAGACTGAGGAACCATTCTTGATATCGCCCACGTGGGTGACGAATTTCAGTCCGCTATCGGCATTGATGTCCTGGATCCTGGCGGGGAACTTCGCGATTTCAGCGGCGCCATAGGGGATGTCGCCTATGACGCCGAAGCTGAACGCCTGCTGCGCGGCAGCCGCATCGTCCGCGGCAAAGGCGGGCTGGATTCCGGTGCCGACGCTGGCTGCGATGAGAGCCGCTGCTGCGGCGGTCTGGAAGCTTTTCAGGCGCATGAGGGAGTCCTAACTCGGGTTCTGCGGTGATTCCGCCCATAAGGGGTGAACGGGTGCGTCAAAAGACTTCCCGCCGCGTAATAACGCGCAGCAGCCCTGCGGTTTCGGCGCAATGAACAACCAGTGAGATGTCCCTGGTGGATGACGTGCGCACGTTCTTCCGCGGCCTGCGCTGACCCCGGTAAGGCCCAGGCCGGGCCCTGGTGCGGCAAGGCCCAGGCCGGGCCCTGGTGCGGCAAGGCCCAGGCCAGGCCCTGGCGCGGGAACGCTCAGGCCGTTTTCAGCGGGGCCTTGGCTGCGATGAACTGCCGGATCCAGTCGACGGTCTCAGGGTGGTCCAAGTGGAGGCCGTGGCCGGCGCCGGGAACCTTGACCAGCGTGGAACGGCGGATGTGCTGGTGCAGCAGGACCGCGTTGGGCAGTGGCGTCAGCGCGTCGTCAGTGCCGTGGAGGATGAGCGTGGGGGCGTGGATGGCGCCGAGCTCGCCCCAGGCGTCATGGTCGCGGCTGGCCCGGAAGTGGCGCGCCTTGGCCCAGGCGGAGGCCCGTGAGTTGAAGAAGGTGCGTACTGCCTCGGGGTGGTTCCGCGCCCAGCCGGGGTCGAAGAACAGGGGTTCCAGGCGCGCGGCGTCGCCGCTGACCAGCGCCTCCAGAGCGGCCGGGGTGGGCCCGGCCCCGGGCAGGTCCCCTCCCGGACGCTTCCCGCCGCTGGTGGCCGCGAGAATCAGAGCCCGCACCCGGTGCGGGTGGTCGATGGCCAGCCATTGGGCGATTCGTCCACCCATTGAGTGGCCGTACACGTGGGCGGCCTCGACGCCGGCGGCGTCCAGGACTGCGGCCGCATCGGCCGCCAGGAGCCTGGTGGTGTAGCGCCCGGCGTCGCCGTCGCCGCTGCCGCCGATCCCGCGGTGATCAAAGCGGATGACGCGGAACCAGCGGGACAGGGCCTCCGCCGTCGGGCCCCAACCGTCCATGGCCGTCGCCTGGCCGGCGATCAGGAGCAGCGGCTGGCCCTCGCCCGCGTCGGTCCAGGCGAGCTCGGCGCCGTCGGAGGCCAGGGCAATCTTCACCGTGACACTCTATCTTCCGGCAGCGTTCAGGCTGTTTCCTCCGTTGCGGCCGGGATGAGCTTGCCCGGGTTCATGATGCCCTGGGGGTCCAGCACGTCCTTGATTCCCTGGAGCACCCTGACGCCCAGCCCGCCGATCTCCGCACGCATGTACGGGGCGTGCTCCGTGCCCACCGCGTGGTGGTGCGTGATGGTGGCGCCGGCCGCGACGATCGCCCGGGAGGCTGCGTCCTTGATGCGGGCATTCTGCGCGAGCCCGTCCTCCTCGAGCCCGCCGAGGAAGGTGAAATACAGCGAGGCGCCGTCGGAGTAGACATGCGAAACGTGCGCCTGGACGTAGGCGCCGCCGCCCTTTTCCTCCAGCGCATCGAAAATGGCCTGCCGGACGCTCGTGTAGCTGGCGCCCGCCTTGGTCCAGCTCGCGGCGGTTTCGAGCGTTTCGACGTACACGCCGCGGGTGAGCAGTTCATCGCGCATGTACGGCCCGCTGAACCGCCCGTGTTCCCAGGATTCGCCGGGCAGCGGACCCAGCAGCACGCCGCCAGCCTGGCGCATGATCCGGGCGCTGCGCCGCTTGCGGGCGCGGGTTTCGCGGGCGTCGCCCTCCCAGACGAGGAGTGCCAGCGCCGGGCTCTTCTGGCCGCGCAGGGCCAGGTAGCGTCCCAGCAGTTCGGTTTTCGGGCCGCCAAGTTTGAAGGTGGTGGCGGTTTCGTCGGGATCGCTGAGCCGGCAGACATGCGGCATGTCGCCGCGGACGCCCTCGTGGCGCAGGCGGCGCAGGGCCTCGACGCCGGCTTCGAAGGACGGGAAGGACCACGCACCGTAGCTCTTGTGCCGCGGCGCCGGGGTGATTTTCACGGTCGCCGAGGTGATCACGCCAAAGATGCCTTCACTCCCGACGACGACGTCCAGCAGCTTGGGTCCCGCGGCAGTACCCGGCGCGTCGCTGCCGGCGTCGAAGGGCCCCACCGGGGTCTCGAGGTGGACTGACTTCACCAGATCGTCCGAGCGGCCGTAGCCGGTGGAGGCCTGGCCAGCGGAACGCGTGGCAATGTATCCGCCCAGGGTGGCCTGCTGGTGGCTCTGCGGCAGGTGCCCCAGCGTAAAGCCATGGGCTGAGAGTGCGGCCTCGATGGCCGGGCCGCGGATTCCCGCTTCAAAGGTGGCCGTGCGGGACACCGGATCGATGCTGAGCAGTTTGTCCATCCGGCGCAGGTCCACGGTGATGACGCCGTCAAAGCGGCCGCGGAGCGGCTCCACGCCGCCCACCACCGAGGTGCCGCCGCCGAACGAGACCACGGCCAGCCGGCGCCGGCCGCAGAGTTCCAGGAGCTGGCGTATTTCCGCGCTGTCGGCGGGGAAAACGACGGCGTCTGGCGCGTCGAGGGCGTCCCCGGCGCGGCGGCGCAACAGGTCGGGGGTGCTCTTGCCCCCGGCGTGCTCGATGCGGTCACGGGCCTCGGTTGAGACGTGCTGCGGTCCGCAGATTGCCCGGAGTTCGGCAAGGACCTCCTCGTGCAGGCGCACCGGGCCCAACCGCACCTCGGACAGCTGAACGGGAGGCTGGGAGGGCTCGGTGCTGGAAAGTTTCAGCTCCTCCCGGAGGAGCTTGAGCGCGGCCTGGCTCAGGGGCCGTGCCCGCGCCGGGTCCCCCCACCCGTACCAAACTGACCGCGCGATTTCCTCTGTAATGTGCGTCACCATGGGATACAGTGTTACACATGAAGTCACAACGTACCATCCCTGTGGGCGACAAGAAGATCCTCGCCGCCACCCGGGAATCGGTCATCCGCCACGGAATCCGCCGCACCACGGCCAACGATATTGCCGACCGCGCAGGCGTTTCACGCATGACCTTTTACCGAAGGATGGGCACCGTGGAGAACGCCGTGCTCCAGATGCTGACGCACGAGTTCGGCGCCTACGCGGAAGCCGCCCAGGCTGCCAGCACCACCGGCAACGGCCGCGCACAACTGGTCCAGTTCGCCGTCGAAAGCGTAAGTGTTTTCGCCACCTCGGAAGTGCTGGCCTCCATTGGCGAACGGGACCCCGAATTCCTCATTCCCTACGTCACCGACCGCTTCGGGCAGAGCCAGCAGCTGGTTCTCTCCCGCCTGGAGGCTTTGATCGCCGTCGGCCTGGAGGACGGCAGCATCGAGGCCACCCCCGGCACCGCCGTCTCACTGCTGCTTGCCCTGCAGGGCGTGGCCCTCTCCTCGAAAGTCCTGATCCGGATGGGCACGTTCGACGATTCCCTCGCCGAGCTGAAGAAGATGCTGGAACGCTACCTCACGCCGTCGAACGATGGCAGCAAAGGACAGGCCCGTGACAACGCAGCAAGCAGAGAGCCCAAGCTGGATCAATGACGCCAGCCGCCGCCGGTCCCTGGCGCACCTGGCCAGGCACACCGTGGACGTTGCGGTGGTGGGCGGCGGAATCACCGGCGCCGGAGTGGCCCTGGACGCCGTGAGCCGCGGCCTGAGCGTGGCCCTGATCGAGAGCAACGACTTCGCGTCCGGCACCAGCGGCTACAGTTCAAAACTGGTCCACGGCGGCCTCCGCTACCTTGCCAGGATGGACTTCGGCGTCGCCTGGGAATCGGCCGTGGAGCGGCGGTGGCTCATGAGCCGGATCGCCCCGCACCTGGTCCGCCCGCTGGGCTTCGTCATCCCGGACAGCCGCGGCGCCCCCGCCCTGGGAGGACTCGCAGCCGGGGCCGGAGTGGTCCTCTATGACGTGCTGCGCCGCTTCTCCGGACTGGGCAGCAACGTACTTCCCCGGCCGCAGCTCCTGTCCAGCCAGGCAACGGCAGCGTTGGCCCCCGCCCTGAATCCGGGGCAGCTGCGGCGCGGTTTCCTGTACTGGGACGGACAGCTGGTGGACGATGCGCGGCTGGTCCTGGGGGTGCTCCGGACAGCCGCCGCCCATGGCGCGCACATGGTCCGCGACGTGAAGGCAACGGCGCTGGGCGCGACGAGCATTGATGCCGTGGACACCCGCACCGGAGCCCAGCTGCAGATCAAGGCCCGTACCGTGGTCAATGCCAGCGGCGTGTGGGCGGCCGAGCTGGAGAGGAACCTGGCGGTCACCCCCAGCCGCGGAACGCACCTGGTGGTGCGCTCGGAGCGGCTGGGCAATCCGCATGCAGCCCACACCGTGGCGGTGCCGGGCCACTTTGGCCGCTACGTCTTTGTGCTGCCGCAAGCCACCGGGGTGGTCTACATCGGGCTCACGGATGAGGAGGACCGCCTTGCGGACGGGCACCGCCCGCAGGTCCCGGAGCACGACGTCGATTTCCTCCTGGACGTCGTGAACACCACCCTTGCCGTGCCGCTGACGCGCGCCGACATTGTGGGGACGTTTGCGGGGCTGCGGCCGCTGGTCCGGGCGGCGGATGCCGGGAAGAGCTCCGAAACCGCCGACATTTCGCGCCGGCACCTGGTCCGGGACGTTCCTGGGGAACCCATCACCGTGGTGGGCGGCAAGCTGACCACCTACCGGCGGATGGCCCAGGACGCGGTGGATGCCGCCACGGCACGGCTTGCGGTGGATCAGCTGTCCCGCACCAGGACGCTCCCGCTGGTGGGCGCCGCCCCGCGGGAAGAGCTCGACGCCGTCGACGCACCTGCGCGGCTGGTGGCCAAATACGGAACGGAGGCCGTCACGGTGTACCGGCTTCAGCAGCAGGACGCCCGGCTGGCCCGGCCCCTGTTCGAGGGGACGGAGATCACCGGGGCCGAGCTCCTGTTCGGGGTCCGCGCCGAAGGGGCATCCAGCGTGGAGGACCTCCTGGAGCGGCGCACGCGCCTGGCCCTGGTCCCCGACGACGCCGCAAAGGCCCGCGCCACGGCGGAGGAGATCCTCGAGCTGGGTACCGGCATGGGCGATGATTCGGACATCACGGCTGGTTCCACGGCGGGCGAAGGGAGTGCGGAATGACCGCAGCGCAGGGAGGCGAGGTGCTCCTGCTGGTCAATCCGGCATCGGGCCGCGGCAGGGGCCTGCGCTTCTGCACGGAAACCGCCGCAGCGCTCCGCGCAGCAGGTTTCACGCCCGCCGTCGTGGTCACGGAAAGCCTGGAGGAAGCGACGCGGAAAGCCCGCGAAGCAGCCCCGGGAAGCATCGTGGCCGTGCTGGGCGGTGACGGCTTCCTCGGGGCGGCCGCCTGCGGGGCACGCGATTCCGGCGTCGTCCTCCTTCCACTGGCGGGCGGCCGCGGCAATGACACCGTGCGCCGGCTGGGACTCGGGATCGACCCGGTCCAGACCGTCCGCAACATCCCGCAGCTGGTGGTGCGGGACGTGGACCTGGGCCTGGTCAACGGGCGCGCCTACTTTGGCGTGGCCAATGTCGGATTCGACGGCCTCGCCAACGAATACGGCAACAGCACGGAGCTGAACCTCGGATCGCTGACGTACCTGTACGGCGGGCTGAAGGCTCTCCGGGAATGGAAGGACGTGACCTTCACCGTCACCGTGGACGGCAAGGAGACGGTCTTCCCCGGCTGGTTTGTGGCGGTGGGCAACGTGGGCCAATACGGCGGCGGGCTGCGCATCTGCCCGGAGGCCAAGGTGGATGACGGCCTTCTGGATGTGGTCAGCCTGGGACGGGCCTCGATCTTCCGGGTCGTTGCCACCTTCCTGCGCTCCTACCGCGGCACGCATCTGGGCACTCCGGGGGTCGGCTTCACGCATGGCCGCAGCGTCACCATCAGCGCCAACAAGCCCCTGCATGTCTACGCCGACGGCGAGATGCTCGCCCCGCTTCCGGCAACCGTTGAGATCCTCCCGGCCGCCGTCAAGGTCCTGGTCCCCCGGGACTCCCCGGTGTTTTCCTAGGGTCCGGTCCGTTCCGTTCCCGCCCGCCGGCAGGGCTACGAGCCCCGTCACATCACTGCGACACCGTGCCCTTCACCATGAACCTTGAAGCCGCTAATCTTGGGGCACGCCAAAGCAAAGGAGCGCCCCATGGGCAAGGTGGTCATGTACAGCTCGGTGTCGGTGGACGGCTTCATCGCGGACGAGAACGACCAACCCGGACCCCTGTTCGACTGGTTGACCAGCGGTGACGTGCCGTTGGAAGAGAGTGGCGAGTTGAAGGTGTCGCAGACATCTTACGACTACACCCGGGCGTACTGGGACCAGATCGGGGTGACAATCGCCGGCCGCCACGTCTTCGACATGACGGACGGCTGGGACGGGAAGCCTCCGAGCGGGATCGACCACGTGGTCGTCGTGACGCACCGGCCCCAGCCCGAGGGCTGGGACCCCGAGGCGCCGTTTCACTTCGTCGACGGCGTCGAGGCAGCCGTGGCCAAGGCGCAGGAGCTTGCGGGCGACCGCTTGGTCGAGGTCGCTGCTGGCGACGTGGGTGGCCAGGTGCTTGCCGCGGGCCTGGTCGACGAGGTTCGCATGGACGTCGTACCCGTCATGTTCGGGTCCGGCAAGCGCTACTTCGGGTCGGTCCACGCGCAGCACCTGTTGGAGGATCCTGACGTGGTGATTCAGGGCAACCGGGTGCTTCACCTGCGCTATCGGGTGCGCCGCTGACCGATCTGAGCGGGTACGCGAAGGGCCCGGTTAGTCGCCGAGGGCGGTTTGCTGCGCGCAGTCGATGAAGTGCCGGGTGATGGGCTCCGGTTCGCCGGCGCGGCTCACGAGGGACAGCTCCACGAGGTCCACGCGCCGGGCCAGGTCCACCGCCCCCTGCTCGCCCGCCAAGGGATGCGAGGCGGGCAGGGCGATGACAAAGCGGTCCCTGCGCAAGGGGACCGAGCTGAGCCCGCGGCCGGATCCCGATTGGCGGATGATCGCGACGTCCAACTCGCGCCGCAGCAGCCGGTCCCGCCCGTGGTGCGTGTCGATTTCCGAGACCTGCAGCTCGACGTCGGGCCAGTCGTTGCGGAAGCGCTCCAGCACCTCCAGCAGTAGCCGGTCAAAGGCAGAGGTCACCGAACCGATGCGCAGCGTGCCTGCCATCCCGGACTTGGCGCGGGGCGGCCACTTCCGCGGCCCGCTCCGCGGCCTGCACCAGCAGCCGGCATCCTTCCAGGAACAGCTTTCCGGCGTCCGTCAGCAGCACCGAGCGGCTGGGACGGGTCAACAGCTCCGTGCCCAGCTGGCGTTCAAGCTGCAGGATTGCCTGGCTCAGCGGCGGCTGGGACATGTTGAGCCGCTCGGCCGCGCGCCCAAAATGCAGTTCTTCGGCGACGGCTGCGAAATACCGGGCCTGCCGGACTTCGACCATGAGATTGAGTCGCCTTTCCTCTTACAGCGATACAGAACTAGACCTTCACTGTATGCCCCCGGACCCTCCGGCGCGCACATCGGAGCCACCGCCGTGGCCGACGCGAACAGCAGCAACGTGATCGTGGTGGCCAACGACGGCCGCACGGACGTGTCCTGCTGGGGCGGGCTCCTGAGCCTGGGCGCCTCCCTGAACGGTGTCCGCGGCGTGGTTGCCGACGGCGCCTGCCGGGACGTCCACGAGACACGGGAGATCGGCTTTCCCGTCTTCGCCAAGGGCCGCATCCCCGCGACCGCCCGCGGCCGGCTGCAGCAGCGCTCCACCGGCGAACCCGTCCAACTGGGCGGGGTGACCGTCACCCCCGGAGACCTGGTCCTGGCAGACGAGACCGGCGTCGTGGTGGTCCCCGGCAGCCGCCTCGAAGAGGTGCTGGAACACGCCCAGGGCGTGGCCGCACGCGAGCAGGCCATCGCCGCCGAGCTGAGGGCCGGCGTCGCACTTCACGAAGCCATGCGCGACGCGCGCCTGGCCGGAATCCCCGAATCTGAAATCACCGAGGAACACTGATGAACACCACCGCCGAAACAACCGTCATCGAACGCCTGGCAGCCCTGCCCACCGCCTCCATCTCCGATGCCATGGACGCGCTGGGCCTGCACGGCACCCTCCACGGACTGGCTCCGTTGACCTATGGCTTCCGGGCCACCGGACCGGCCTTCACCGTCCAGTACGCACCGGCCGGCGAGTCCCGCGGCAGCGTGGGTGACTTCCTGGACGACGTCCCGGCGGGCGCCGTCATTGTCATCGACAACGGGGGACGCACGGACGTGACCGTGTGGGGCGGCATCATGACCGAGGTCGCCGCCGAGCGAGGGATCGCCGGAACCGTCATCAACGGTGTCTGCCGCGACATCGCCACCTCGCTGCAGCAGAACTACCCTCTGTTCAGCCGGGGCAGGTTCATGCGCACCGGCAAGGACCGCGTCCAGCTCGTAGCCGTCCAGACCGAGGTGACCATCAATGATGTCCGCATCTCGCCGGCGGACATCATCTGCGCCGACGCCGACGGCGCCCTCGCCGTGCCGCAGGCCCGCGCCGCCGAGGTCGCGGAGATCGCCGAAGGCATCGAGGACACCGAAACCCGCATCGTCGCCGCCGTCAACGGCGGTGCCACCCTGGTCCAGGCCCGCAGGGACCTCGGCTACCACGACCTTCAGTGGGGCAAGAAAATGAGCAACGCGGCCAGCGGACATTCAACAGCCACCCTGTACGAAGCATCCAAACTGCCCTGCGCCTGCGACCCTGGGCTGAAACCGGCCTGGCACGGCGCCAAAGTGGCCGGGCCCGCCTTCACCGTCCGCGGCGTGGGCGGGGACAACCTCGCCCTGCACCACGCCGTCCTGAACGCGCCTTCGGGCAGCGTCCTGGTGGTTGACATGCAGGGCGCCGAGCACGGGCACTGGGGTGAAATCCTCGCCGCCGCGGCCCAGCACCGGGGCATCGCCGGGCTCGTGATCGACGGCGGCGTCCGCGACAGCGAGGAAATGGCCCGGATGGACTTCCCGGTCTTTTCCCGCAGCGTCACCGTGGTCGGCACCGCCAAGGACTACGCCGGCGATTTCTCCTCCCCGGTCCGGGTGGGCGGCCTGACCATCCGTGCCGGCGACTTGGTGGTCGGCGACGCCGACGGCGTCGTCATCCTGCCCAAGGACGCCGCAGAAACGGTCCTGGACAAAGCCGACGAGCGCGTGGCCGACGAGCAGCGCATCCTCGCCGAGATCCGCCACGGCATATCCACCCTCGAGCTCTACTCGCTCTGACGGGAAGATACGAAGCCGTCCGGGGAGTATTCCCCGGACGGCTTTTCCGTCGTCGAATGCCGCCCGCCCCCGGGTTCCGGGCGTGCCGGCTACACGAGCTGTGCGGGATCGGCGTCGAGCAGTACTGCAGCGAGGCGCGCGTTGAGTTCAAGCACGTAGCGGCTGCTGGCTACCCCGGCCAGGACGTCCATCACCAGGCCGTCTTCCTGGGCCACCAGGATGCGCGCAATGTCTGCCGGTTCCATCGCGGCGCGGAAGTCCCCGGAAGCAACGCCCATGGCAATGATGTCCTGGTAGATGGACTGCTGTTCCCGCGTGAGCTCCGCCTGGATCCGCCGCATCTCGTCGTCCCGCAGCGCGTCCGGCCAGTACTCGTAGAGAATCCTGGAGATGTCGTCGTTCAGGCCGGCCATGGTTCCCGAGCGGATCGCGGCCGCAAGCTTCGCAGTGGGCGTGGAATGCGAGGCGACCGCTTCGTTCAGCTGCTGCAGCAGCCGGTCCGACGACGACTGGACGGCCGCAGCGGCAATGTCCGCCAGGCTCCCGAAGTAGTAGAGCACCGCGTTGGGTGCCATGCCGGCCTCGGCCGCAATTGCCCGCAGCGTCGCAGCCCCGGACCCCTCGCGGGCGGCCACCGCCTGCGCCGACGCCACGATGTGCTGCCGCTTGAGTTCCCTCTTGCTCTGCCCCGCCATCCGGATTCTCCCCATCCCCCTGAAAAGTTCAGGTCTTGACAGCGAGCCTAACGAGATATTGAATGGGATTCAAATTTGAATGGCATTCAAATTTTCGATTCGATGAGGAGTCCCCATGAACCACCCACTTCCCCCGCTCGCTCCGCCGGCGACCACCCCGGGTTCTTCCGACAAAGGGCTCAAAGCCGGCTCCATCGGGCTCGGACCCACCGTCGCCCTTGGGCTCGCCGCCGTGGCCCCCGCCTACAGCCTCGCCGTCACCCTGGGCTTCGTGGTCCTCGCCGTGGGCGCGCACACCCCGGCAGCCTTCCTGCTGGGCTTCGTCCCGATCCTGTTCACGGCCTTCGCTTTCCGGGACCTCAACAAGGAGATGCCGGACTGCGGCGGCGTATTCGTCTGGATGACCCGCGTGTTCGGTCCCAGTGCCGGCTGGTTCCTGGGCGGATGGGTTCCCCAGATCGCCACCTTCATCGCCACGGCTGCCCTCGCACAGGTGGCAACCACCTACCTGCTGGGTTTCCTGGGCCTTGCCGCCGTGGCGGAGCAGCCCGTCCTGGTTGCCCTCATTGCCTGCGGCTTCATCTGCATCAGCGCAGTGGTCTCGGCCCGGGGAATCGAGCTTTCGGCATGGCTCCAGTACGCCCTCATCGCCCTGCAGCTCATAGCGCTCGGCGGTTTCTGCATCGGCGCGTTCACGGCCATTGCCAGCAACAATGCCCTCGACGGCGCCGAGCCGCCCAGCCTGGAGTGGCTGAATCCCTTCGCCTTCGGCGACCTCTCCGGGCTCGTGTCCGGGGTGATCCTCTGCCTGTTCATCTACTGGGGCTGGGACGCGTTGATCGCAGTCAACGAGGAGACCAGCAACCGGAAAAGCACCCCGGGCCGGGCAGTCGTCATCACCACCAGCATCCTGCTGGTGTTCTACGTGGTGACGGCCCTGGCCGCCGTCGGCTTCGCCGGAATCGCCGGCATCACCGATCCGGAGACCGTCTCGGATGTGCTCTCCGTCCTGGGACCCCAGGCCACCGGTCCGGTCTTCGGGCAGGTCATCGTTCTGGCCATCGGGCTGTCCGCCCTGGCGGCGTTGATGACCGTCGCGGTCAGCACCCCGCGGGGCTGGCTCAGCATGGGCACGTACAAGGCCCTTCCCAAGGCGACCACAGAGATGCACCTCCTGCGCGGCACCCCCACGACGGCGATCATCTGGTGGGCCCTGCTGAGTGTGGTGGTGACAGTGGGCCTCACGGCCATCGCCGCGGACTTCATCGGCTTCGCTGTCCTCTCGATCGGGCTCCTGATCGCCGCCTACTACGCCGCAACCGCCGTCGCATGCGTGGTCTACTTCGCTCCGGAACTGCGCGGCTCCCCGGCTTCCCTGCTGATGAAGGGCGTGCTGCCCGCGGTCGGTGCGGCCATGATGATCGCGGCATTCGCGGTCAGCGCCCTGGACATGCTCTCCCCCGAGTATGTGGGGCTCTCCTGGCTGGGCATCGGAACCGTGTTCTGGATCGGCATCGGCGCCCTGGTCCTCGGCGCCATCGTCACCGTACTGCTGCGCCCCAGGTTCAAGGACTTCTTCTCGGGCCAAACCATCCCGCGTGGAAACGTCACCAACAGGGCCGAACTGGCCACCATTCTGAGCAACGAAACCGAGGCATAATGCGAGTCCTGTCCATAGCGGCCATCCAGACCAGGTCTGTTCCCTACGACGTCGAAGCCACCTGGCAGCGCTTCGCGCATCAGGCCGAATGTGCCAAGGATGCCGGGCCGGACGTGGACATCATCGTGGCGCCGGAGCTGCTGCTCTCCGCTCCGGGCGAGTTCCTCCAGCCTGATCCCGCGGCTGATACGCGTTCTGCGGCCCCCATCCCGAGCGACCTCACCGCACGGATCTGCCAGCTGGCCCGGCGGCTGGGAGTGTGGCTCGTCCCGGGCTCCCTCCTGGAGGAAGAGAACGGGAACGTCTACAACACAGCGATCGCCGTCTCACCGGAAGGTGAGATCGTGGCGCGGTACCGGAAGCTGTTCCCCTGGCGGCCCTTTGAAACCACCACGCCCGGCGACTCGTTCGTCACCTTCGACATCCCCGGCAAGGGCCGGGTGGGGCTCGCCATCTGCTTCGACGGCAGCTTCCCCGAAGTGTCCCGGCAACTGGCCTGGCTCGGCGCCGAGGTCATCATCCAGCCCACCCTGACCACCACCCGCGACCGGGAAATGGAAGTGGTCATGTCCCGGGCGAACGCCTTCGTCAACCAGGTCTACGTGGTGAACGTCAACGGCGCAGACCCGTGCGGCGTCGGCGAAAGCGTCATCGTGGACCCGGAGGGCACCATCATGCAGCAGGCCCGGGGCGGCGAGGAGATCCTCTACGGTGTGCTGGACCTCGACCGGGTATCGCTCGTGCGGCGCTACGGAACCTTCGGCATCAACAGGCAATGGAGCCAGCTCCACGACCAGCAAGGGCTCGTCTCCTTCCCCATGTTCGGCGGAGCCAGCTTCGTGCCGCCTGAATGGAGTTCACGGCAGTGAGGCGGAGTCCGCCCAAGCCTGGAGGCTGACCGGCGCATCCCGTCAAAAGTCACCGCAAACAAAAAGGCCAGGGGACGACGGCGGCGCGCGCCGCCGTCGTCCCCTCCCGGTTTGCCTACGCAGTCTTCCCGGCGTGCCCGCCCGCTGCGATTTCCTCCAACAGTTTTGCATTGAAGGCCGGCAGGTCCCGCGGGCTGCGGCTGGTCACGAGGCCATGGTCCACCACCACTTCTTCATCGCTCCAGTTGGCGCCCGCGTTCTTCAGATCCGTCTGGAGTGTCCGGTAGGACGTAACGTTCCGGCCCCGGACCACTCCGGCATCGATGAGGAGCCAGGGGCCGTGACAGATGGCCGCCACCGGCTTGTGCTGTTCAAAGAAGCTCCGGGCAAAGGCTTGGGCGTCCTTGTCCACGCGAAGGTGGTCTGCGTTGACAACGCCACCGGGGAGCACCAGAGCGTGGAAGTCGGCGGCGTCGGCCTCCGCCGCCGTCATGTCGACGTGAAAGGTCTCGCCCTTTTCAGTGCCCCTGAAACCCTGAAGCCTTCCACTTCTGGGGGCCACGAGGGTAGGTTCTCCGCCGGCATCCTTCACGGCGTTCCATGGGCTGGTCAGCTCCACTTGCTCCACGCCGTCGGTCAGCAGGAAAGCAACCTTCTTGCCCGCAATATTGTGCCCCGGCATGTGTCCTCCTCTTGCTTGGCCTGACAGCAGGTACAGCACAAACCAGTCCCTGGCCAGAGTCGCCGCTTCCTCCAGTGTCCCGGGTTCTTCGAACAGGTGGGTGGCTCCCTGGACGAGCTCCAGCCGGTTGGGGCAGCGCATCAGGGCCTTCGCCCGGCGGTTGAGTTCAAGAACCCTGTGATCCGCACTGCCGACAATTAAGAGCGTCGGGGCGCGGACAAGGGCAAGCCTCGCTCCGGCGAGATCCGGACGGCCTCCCCTTGAGACGACTGCACCGATCTGTGCCCCGTGTTCGGCCGCTGCCCACAACGCTGCCCCGGCCCCGGTACTCGCCCCGAAGTATCCCACGCTGCATGAGGCAGTGTCCCGCCTGCCGCCGAGCCAGGCCGTTGCCGCGGTCAGCCGGCGCGCGAGCAGTTCGATGTTGAACACGTTCGCGCGGTCGTGCTCTTCCCCGGGGCTGAGCAGGTCAAGCAGCAAGGTGCCCAGCCCTGCCCTTTGGAGCGTCGAGGCGACGAATCGGTTTCGCGGGCTGTGGCGGCCGCTGCCGCTGCCGTGGGCGAACACCACCACTCCGGCAGCAGGCACGGGAAGGTGCAGGTGTCCATGGAGCCGCAACCCATCCGATTTGATCTCCACGTCCTCATCGAGGCCAAGGTTTCCGGCCGAAGAAGATGCACGCTCCAGACGCTCGGCAGCGGCGTCGAGCAGCCACACCACTTCGTCGTCGCTGGTCGGCGAGAAGTTGCGGTAGTAGTAGCCCACAGCTGTGAGTTGCCGGGGCGTGGCAAGGCACACCACCTCGTCCGGCTCCGTCAGGCTCGTGAGCGTGTCGGCAGGGGCAACAGGAACGGCCAGGATCACTCTCGCGGCCCCCAGCTTTCGAGCGATGCCGCATGCCACCCGGGCAGTTGACCCGGTGGCGATCCCATCATCGACGACGACGGCGATGCGGCCGTGCAGATCCATGCGGGTCCGGCCCGTACGGAATCGTGCCACCCGGGCATCGAGCAGAGCCCGTTCCCGTCTTTCGACGGCCAGCAGTTCTTCCTGCTTAACCCTCATGAGTGAGAGGACATGCTTGTCAAGAACGTAAGCACCGTCTTCCCCGATGGCTCCCATCGCGAGTTCGGGCTCAACCGGTACTCCAAGCTTGCGCACCACGATCACGTCCAGCGGCGCGTCAAGGGCCGCCGCAACCTCGAACGCTACCGGAACGCCGCCCCGGGGCAGCCCCAGGACAACTGCGTCCTGGGCACGCAGATACGCCAGGCGCATCCCCAGCTGACGCCCTGCATCAGCCCTGTCCTCAAAACTGCCCATCGCCGCGACGTTCCCATCAGGACAGCGGCCGCAGGCCTGTCCAAACCAGCGAACAGCACGGAATGAACGGTTGCAGCCGCCTGTTCCAACTATCCCTCAGGAACCGGGACCACGCGAGAGCTTTTTGGTCCATCCTGAAAGAAGAGGCCCTGCCAACGTGGAGGTGGAGCATGCAGATGGCACTCCTGGGGGACGTCATGCTCGGACGCCTGGTGAACGAGCAGCTGAAAGTGGCGGATCCCGCCTATCCCTGGGGCGATACCCTCCCGGTCCTCAGGCAGGCGGACATCAGGTTCGCCAACCTCGAATGCGTCCTGGCGGACGGCGGAACACCCGTCGTGGGCAAGACCTTCCACTTCCGCTCGGACGTCAAGAACGTAGGGAGCCTGAGGTCCGCGGCGATCGATGTGGTGTCGCTGGCCAACAACCATGTGCTGGATTTCGGGGTTGATGCGCTTCGGGAGATGTTGCCGGCGCTCGATCAGCACGGGATCCTCAGGGCCGGGGCTGGGATCGACGCTGAAGCTGCCCGGCGGCCGGCAGTCCTGCGGGTGGGCCCAACTGCGGTCGGCTTCATTGCCTTTACCGACAACGAGCCGGGCTGGGAGGCCACCGCCCGGTCTCCCGGGATCCACTACGTGCCCGTGGATGCCGGTGACCAGCGGGTCACGGATCTGCTGGACCTGGTCCGGCGGACGAAGGGGCGCGTCCAGCTGCTGATCGTTTCGGCACATTGGGGCCCCAACTGGGGGGCCGCTGTCCCCACTGAGCATCAGGGTCTGGCGCGGGCGCTGGTAGATGCAGGGGCCGATGTGGTGTTCGGGCATTCGGCCCACATTTTCCGGGGCATCGAAATCTACAGGGACCGGCCCATTATCTATAGCGCCGGCGACTTCGTGGATGACTACGCCGTGGACCCAACAGAACGCAACGATCAGTCATTCATCTTCCTGCTGGAAACCGGCGAAAGCGCGCCCCGAAAGCTGCGCCTGCATCCGACGAATATCACCGAGTTCCAGACGCGCCTGGCTCGTCGGAACGCGTGGAAAATTGCCGGGCGGATGCAGCGGCTGTGCGAGCAGCTCGGCACGCGGAGCGTCTGGATCGAGGGCGAGAACGCGTTGGAAATCCCGATCTAAGCAGGCTTTGGCGGTTCGTGGAGCCCGAACGCAGATCCCTGGTCATCCTTGCAGAGTTTGAACCGTCCGTACTGCCCCGCATTGGCCTCGTCCCCCAGCTCAGGCTCATCGACGGAGCCTCCGAGTTCCCGCACCCGGTCCAAGGCGGCGTCCAGGTCATCAACCCGGAAGAACAGGTATGGAACGGCACCCGGATCGCCGCCATGCATACCGCCGGATATCCCTGCGGTGCCGATCATGAATCCGCCACCGCCGGAAGGGCCGGGAGAAAAATCCCAGCCGAAGAGCGCGCCGTAGAACTCCTTGCCGCGCTGGGGGTCTTCAACACCGATCTCAAAGAATGCTGGCTCGCCGGACATCGTTCCTCCTGGCTCATGGTGGGAACGGCACCACCCTAGGACCGAATGCCCCGGGGCACAATGGCCTGGCGCTTGGCCGTACCAGCCGCCGTCGTCAGCTCTTTTTCTTGGGCGCCTTGGGTGCCTTGGGTGGCAGCGTTGCTACGTGTTCCAGCGCGCGGGCCACCCACGGCTCGATCTTCGCGCCCGGATCCTGGACGGGCAGCCCCACGTAGCCGGCCATGGGCCGTCCGGCCGGACCGAAGGGCAGCGTCTCGCTGCTGCTCGTCAGCGCCTCGCGGTCCTCATCCGAGAGGCGCAGGCCAATGGTCGAGCCGAACAGCCCTGCGAACATGTTCCCGTTGACGAAGGCGCCCAGGTTCCCGAACATCGGCTTGATGTCGATGCCGGGCAGCCCCGCCAGCAGCGATTTGAACTGCTCCTTGTCGGCTTCGGTGGGCTTTGCGATTTCCATAGAGGTGCCTTCCGCTCGGGGCCTCCATTATCACCCGGCGGCATCACCCGTCGGCTTGGCGTGTCGCAGAAAAAAGCCTCACCACTGTGGCCCGGTTGCTGGCACACTGAGCCAATGAAAGAGGCGCATTCTCCCTCCCGACGGCCAGGGCTCCGGGCCGCCATGTTTGTCGATTTCGACAACGTCTACCTGGGTCTTCAGGCCCTGGATCCCCAGGCGGCGAAGCGGTTCGCAGAAGACCCCAAGCACTGGGCTGATGCACTGTCCGCCGGCGGGCCCGGCGAGAATTCCCGCCGGTTCCTCATCCGCAACTGCTACCTGAACCCGGTGGCGTTCTCGAAGTACCGGACTTACTGGACTCGGGCCGGTTTTCGTGTGATCGACTGCCCGTCGCTGACGCAACGCGGAAAGAGCAGCACCGACATCAACCTGGTGCTGGACGCGATGGACACACTGTCCGGCACCGCCGGCATCGACGAGTTCTTCATCGCCTCAGCCGACGCGGACTTCACCTCACTCATCCAGCGTTTCCGTGCAGCCGACAAGATGACCACGGTCATCGCCGCGGGCGCCGTGGCCTTCGCCTACCGCGAGATGGCGGACCATGTGGTGGAGTCCCACGACTTCGTGGCGATCCTCAACGGCACCACGGTGGAGCCGATCCACGCGGTGCCGTCCGTCCAGCCCTCGCAGGCAGGGGGTGCCGTGAAGGCGAAGTCCAGGGCGAAGGCTGTGTCCGCCGCGGTCAAGGAGGTCAGCGACTTCGTCCGGGCTGCCCCGGGCCCGGTTGTCGGGGCGATGGTGGCCCACCGTGCGCTCACGGCGGATCCGTCCCTGAAGACGGACTGGGGTGGCTTCGGCAAATTCGGGACCTGGGTGGCGCAGATCGGCAACAACGTTGAATACTCGGCAATCCGTGGCGGCTGGGTTTGGGATGCGCAGAGGTTTTCCAGCGACGATCTGCCCGCCGAAGCCGGCACCGAGTCCGGCATAGAGGAGCGGGTCGCCAGGGTCACGGATGTGCCCGCACTTTCCGCCGCCCAGTTCCGGCAGCTGTTCATGGCCATGGCGGCCAGGCTCCGTGACCAGCCGGTCAACCGCAACGAGCTGGCGAGGCTTGTCAGGGATGACTGTGTCAGCGCAGGTCAGCCGGTGTCCCGTGGCGCCGTGAACTTTGTCATTCAAGGCCTGGGATACGTCGATTTCCAGCTGACTGACACGTCGACGGCGGAGGAGCTGGCGGCAGCCTGGACCGAGGACGTGGAGGAACTGTGCCGCGTGGCCCTGATGGAGTTCGATGACGCCGAGCGGCTGGCCTTGCGGCGCTGGGCCAGCGGCGGCTTCGTCGATGCCTGACTACCGCTACGAGGTGGAGGTCCTGCACCTTCTGGTGTCCCCGGCACACGCCTACTTCGGCCGCGCACGCGAGGGAGCGGCCGACGTCCCCACCACGGATGCCAAGCAAGTTGAGCTGGTGGCCGGCAAGGGCATCGTCGGCGATCGCTTCTTCGGCAAGGCCGCACATATGGATGCCGCCGTCACCGTGTTCGCGATCGAAGCGCTCGAAGCCATGGCCACCGAGCTGGGTGCGGAGCCCTTCGACCCGCTCCTGACACGGCGCAACGTGGTCCTCCGAGGGGCCGAGTTGGCTCCGCTGCTGGGGCACCAGTTCGCGCTGGAATCCGGCCGGGACGTGGTGCGACTCAAGGCCGGACGGCCTGCCCATCCCTGCGCCTGGATGGATGAGATGCTGGCCCCTGGTGCGCACAAGGCGATGCGCGGGCGGGGCGGCGTGCGCTGCCAAGTGCTTACGGACGGCATCCTGCACCGCGGCCCTGCCGTGCTGATCAGTCCCGTGCCGCTGGAACCCGGGCGTGCCGGCGAGGCCACGGTGCTGCGGGCGTCGCGGTTGCCTTAGGGCTTAGAGCCCCTGAGCCAGCCTTAAGGCAGCGAGTCGAGGATGCTGTGCGGCCACTCGTTGGTGAGCAGGTCTTCAAGTTCCGGGGAACTGCTGCTCACGCAATAGGGAGTGTGGTCCACATTCCGCACCGCCAGGTCCACCGGGGACCTCAGGAGGCCCCACGGTTCGATGTTGTTTGCCAGGTAGCCGGTCAGCGTCAAGTCCGCATAGTCCGGTTCCAGCCACACCGAAGCTGCCCTTTCCGCGTCGTCGGGATGGATGGCAACCCACACACCGAATTGAATCGAGTGGCCCTCCGTCAGCCGTACGGGGAGCAGGGCCCTGACGAACGGTCCGATCTCCGGGACCATCATCATGACCGAGGTATTAGGGTGCTTATGGCTGAGCCAGCTTCCCTCCGCGTGGTGCTGCTCGGGGCTTTTCAGCACTGGGTCAGGCAGTTGGAACCGAACATCACGCTCATGCGCGGCCAGCGAACGCCCGCAGGTGCTGCACCTTCGCTTCTTCAGAATCCCCATATGTCCCCTTGCCGCGCATCTGATGTGTGCAAGACTAGCCGCCGCAGCGCGGGCCAAGCCAGGACGACGACGGCGGGTGATCCCGCCGTCGTCGGGCCGTCCTGGAATTGACCGTGTCCACGAGAGCCGGTTCTCAGTAAACTGGGACGCATGACCGAGCACGAACCGGCCCAGGCCGGAGTCGCTGCGGCTCCAGGCCTGGTCGATCCCGACGCCATTGACGCGTCCTTGCGCACTTCGGCACAACGGTCCCGCACGTTCGCCGGGATCCTGGTGAACACTGCCCTGGCCAACATCACCACCAGCTATCTGTGGTTCGCCCTGACGTTCTGGGTCTACCTGGAGACACGCAACGTGATCGCCACCGGCGTCATCGGCGGGGCGTACATGCTGCTGATCGCCGTGTCCAGCATCAGCTTCGGCACCTTCGTGGACCGCTACCGCAAGCTGGCCGTGATGCGCTTCGCCACCGGTTTCACCCTGGTGATGTTCGTGCTGTCCGGGGTGATGTTCCTTCTGACACCCGCCGCCGATCTGCTGGACCTGACGCAGCCGTGGTTCTGGATCTTTGCCGTGATCATCCTGGTGGGCGCGGTGGTGGAGAACATGCGCAACATTGCCCTTTCCACCACGGTCACCATCCTCATCGACCCGGACCGGCGGGCCAATGCCAACGGGCTGGTGGGCATGGTTCAGGGACTGATGTTCCTCGTCACCTCGGTGCTCTCCGGACTCTCTGTGGGGCTGCTGGGCATGGGCTGGACCTTGGTTGTCGCCCTGGTCCTCACGGCGATCGCCTTCGCGCACCTGCTCACGCTGCGCATGCCCGAGGAGGTGCGCGCGGCCGCCACGGACGCACACGGCGGATTCGACCTGCGCGGCTCCCTCACCGCAGTGTTGGCCATTGCCGGACTGTTCGCACTGATCATTTTCTCCACGTTCAACAACTTCATCGGCGGCGTCTACATGGCGTTGATGGATCCCTACGGCTTGGAGATGTTCCCCGTGGAACTGTGGGGAACCGTCTTCGCAGTGGGCGCCACCGGGTTCATCCTGGGTGGCGCGGTGATCGGCAAGTTCGGGCTCGGGGCCAACCCGCTGCGCACCATGCTCATCGCGGTGATGGTGATGGGGTTCCTCGGTGCGATGTTCACGGTGCGGGAGTGGGCATGGTTGTACATCGCCGGCATCTGGCTGTACATGGTCCTGATCCCCTTCGTTGAGGCCGCCGAACAGACCGTCATCCAGCGGGTAGTGCCCTTGCCGCGGCAGGGCCGGGTGTTCGGATTCGCCATGGCGTTCGAGTCCGCGGCAGCGCCGATCACCGCGTTCCTCATCGCGCCGATCGCCCAGGTCTGGATCATCCCGTACGCACGGTCCACCGAGGGAGCGGCCCAGCTGGCCCCGCTGCTTGGCGAGGGAACGTCCCGCGGCATCGCCCTGGTGTTCCTGGTGGCCGGGATCATCATGATCGCGGCCGCGCTGCTGGCCTTCCTGACCCCGGTCTACCGCCGGGTCTCGGCCTCGTATGCACAGGCGGCCGCCGAAGCGCAGGAGACGGCGGCACCGCCCCCTGCGGACGAGTAAGGCCGAACCCGCCGAACAGCCACCCCAGCACCAGCCAACACCCCCATCCGAAGGGCGACGGGCAGCCGCGTGGCCCGGCGTCCGCCGTCGTACACGCCCGCCGCAATGGCCGCGGCGACCCGGCCGCCGAGTACGTGCCCTTGAAACTGTCCGGGGCAATGAGGATCGTCATGCCCCGGCGAGGGGGTTGACCTGATGGAGCGGCAAGCGGCCCTCGGCGATGGCAATGGCGTTGAGCGCGCTGAGGCGGGCCATTTCGCTGCGGACGCGGACCGTGGCGCTGCCGAGATGCGGCAGCAGCACCGTGTTGGGCAGCTCGGCCAGCCCCGGCGCCAGGCGTGGTTCGTCCTCGAACACGTCCAGTCCCGCACCGGCAATGACGCCGGTGCGCAGGGCCTGCACCAGGGCGGCCTCGTCCACCACCGGCCCGCGGGCCGTGTTGATGAGGATGGCGTCCGGCTTCATCCGCTCCAGCACCCCGGCGTCCACCAGGTGCCGCGTCTGCTCGTTCAGCGGGACGTGCACGGACAGGAAGTCGCTGCGTTCCACGAGCTCAGCCCAGGGCACCTGCCGGACCTTGCCGGCGAACTCGCCGAGTTCCTCCTCGCTGACCGGACGGTCGCCCGGCGGCCGCGGCGAGAAGAGGACTTCCATGCCGAACCCCAGCGCGCGCCGGGCCGTAGCCCGGGCGATCCGGCCGAACCCGGCCAGGCCCAGCACGGCGCCGGAGACATCCCGTCCCAGCATGAACTCCGGTTCCCAGCCGAGGAACTTTCCGTCGCGGAGCAGCTGGTCGGCTTCGACCACGCGGCGGGCGGTGCCGAGGATGAGCAGCATGGCGATGTCCGCCGTCGCGTCCGTCAGCACGCCCGGGGTGTTGCCCACCAGGATGCCGTGCCGGGCGGCAGCGTCCACGTCGATGTTGTTGTAGCCGACGGCGTAGTTGGAAACGCCCTTCAGGCGCGCGGCGGCCAGGAGCGGCTCGTCCACCACGTCCCGCAGTTGGGTGAGGACCACGTCGTACTCACCCGAGGCACACAGGGCCGCCAGCGTCGCGTAGTCAGGCGGCTCGGGCAGCACGGTGACCTGGCCGGCATCGGACAGCAGTTGCAGGCCCGGTTCCGGGATGGCGGTGGTGACCAGGAAGTGGTTCCCCATGTTCAGTTGCCTCCCACGGTGGAAGGCTGTCCAGCGCTGTCCGAGGGGAGGACCCAGTCGAAGGCTTCCGCCCTGGACCGGGCGCCTTGGGCAGCCTTGGAACGGTTGGGTTCGCCCAGCTCGGCCAGCAGCTTCTCGGACAGGACCACGAGGCCCGCGAAGGTTTCCGTGGTGAGCCACTCCGGGCGGGTGGCGAAAAGGATGTCCTCGCTGGAGGTGTTGCCGCTGGCACCAGGCGCGAAGGGGCAGCCGCCCAGGCCGCCGAGTGCCCCGTCCACCATGGCGGCGCCCGCCTGGATGGCCGCAAGGGTGTTGGCCACCCCGAGGCCCCAGGTGTCGTGGCCGTGATAGACGATCCGCCGTGCCGGGGACTCGTCCCGGACCCGGGCGATCAGCCCGGAGACCTGCGCGGGGATGGCCTGGCCCAGGGTGTCGCAGATGACGATGTCTGTGGTGCCTTCGGCCCGGGGGTCGTTGGCGATGGACAGGATGCGCTCCTCGGGAACGTATCCTTCGAACGGGCACGTGAACGACGTCGCAATGCACAGTTGGATCTGCCCATTGACGGCGCGGGCGTACTCCACCGCCTCGGGCAGGGCGGCCAGGCTTTCGTCCGTGGTGCGGCCGATGTTCGCCTTGTTGTGCGAATCCGAGGCCGACAGGCAGTACTGGAAGTTCCGCGCTCCGGCAGCCGAGGCCTTGGCCACGTGGCCGGGGGTGGCCACCCAGATCCAGCACCTTTCCAGCTCCTCCGCAGAGAGGGCCTGGACCACTTCGAGCGTGTTGGCCATGGTGGGGACGAGGTCCGCGCGGGCCATGGAGCCCAGCTCGATGGCCGGCACGCCCAGGCGCAGCAGCTCCCGGACCGTCTCGACCTTCCGCTCGGTGGATAGCAGTTTGCCGGTGAGCTGGAGCCCGTCCCGCAGGGTCACATCCCGGAGGATGGTGTTGCCCAACGTTGCGGCGAGGCTGTTTTCGAAATGGTTCATGCCTGGAGTGCCTCCTCGCGGCCGGAGGCCGCGTTGATCTCTGCCGGGCTCATGTTGAGGAGCCCGCCGAGGATTTCTACGGTGTTTTCGCCCAGGTCCGGTCCGAGGTTCCGGATGGGCAGCGACTGGTTTCCGATCACCGGGACGATGCCGGGGAAGCCCACACCGGACAGGACCTCTTCCCCAGTGGACACGTCGAACTTCTGGATCATGTTCCGGGCCGCGTACTGGCTGTCGCTGCTGATGTCCGCCGCCGTGTAGATGGGGCCGGCGGGGACACCGGCGGCGTCCAGGGCTGCGAGGGCGTCGGCGGCGTCCAGCTCCCCCGTCCATGCCCCGATGGCCTGGTCCAGCTCTTCGCGCCGCTCCCAGCGGCCTGCGTTGCTCTGCAGCGAAGGGTCCTCCGCGAGGTCCGGGCGGCCGATGGTCTGCATGTACCGCTGGTAGATGGAGTCGCCGTTGCCCGCCACCACGATGCTGGCGCCGTCCTTGCAGACGTAGGCGTTCGACGGAGCGATCCCTTCCATCCGGCCGCCCACGCGCTGCCGGTCCACGCCGTAGGCCTGGTAGTCCGGAATCAGGGATTCCATCATGGAGAACATCGCCTCATGCAACGCGACGTCGATGATCCGCTCGGCGAGCGGGACAGCGCCAGCCGCATCCCGGCGTCGTGCTTCCCTTTGGGAGAGGCTCATCACGGAGCCGAACGCGGCGTACAGGCCCGCGATCGAGTCTCCGATGGAGACGCCCACCCGGACGGGCGCTCGGTCCGGGTCCCCCACCAGGTTACGGAACCCGCCATAGGCTTCGGCGACGGCGGCGAAGCCGGGCCGCTCGGAGAGCGGACCCGTCTGCCCGAAGGCGGAGATGCGGGTGATGATGAGGTCCGGGTTCGCCTGGTTGAGGACGTCGGGGCCGAGGCCCCAGCGTTCCAGCGTGCCGGGCCGGAAGTTTTCCAGGAGGATGTCCGATTTTGCGGCGAGTGCCAGCACGGCCTGCCTGCCGGCCTCGGTCCTGAGGTCCAGCACCACGGACTTCTTGTTGCGGTTGAGGGTGCGGTAGAGCATGGACGTGTTGCCCTTGTGGAGCCGCCAGTTGCGCAGCTCGTCGCCGGTTCCGGGGCGTTCGACCTTGATCACTTCGGCACCGAAATCGGCCAGCAGCCTGCCGGCGGTGGGCGCGGCGATGTAGTTTCCGAGCTCCAGGACGCGTACGCCTTCCAAGGGCGCGATGCGTGTCTCTGTCATGTTCGTTCTTTCTTTCGTTAGTGCCTGGGCGGACTTGATCCGCCCAGAACAGCAGGCTCGTGGGCAGGATCAGGAGGATCGCGACGACGGAGGCCACCGAGACCCCGGCAGTGACCCATTTCAGGGCGCCCCTCACACTCTGCCCCAGCAGTGACTGCAGGAGCCAGAAAGTGTTGCTGGTGACGTGGATCATGAAGAGGGATCCGGCGCCGGCAGCGGGCCTTACGTGGCGGCCTCTGCGTCCGCCATCCTGACCATGCGCAGTTCGTCCACCACCGCACGGGAGGGCCAATGGTCCTTCGTCAGCGCCCTTGCCCGGCTCTGGTCTGCTCCGGGGAAGAGCTTGTCGAGCAGCCCTGCTGCATGAAGCAGGGCGGTCAGGGCCGTGGTCCTGGAATCTGACGGCTCACCGCCGAGTACGGCTTGGACCTTCTGCAGCAGCGCGGCTTCCGGAGCGTGGTCCTTCTCCGGGTACCGCGTGGTCTTGAACAGGCCCAGGCGTTTTTCGCCGACATGCTCCACGATGCCCAGCTGCACCATCCCCTCGTAGAGACGGTGCAGTTCGGCGCGGCTCTCCAGCATGGCGACCCACCGCTTGGGAGTGTGGGGCCGGGACTTTTCACGGATGATATCCACCTGGTGCTGGAACTCCGATTGCGGGGCGGCGCCGGTAGCCCTGACGCGCTTGCCCTGCAGCTCTATTGCGCCGAGAAGTTCCAGCTCGGCCAACACTGCGCCCGCCACTCCGACCCGGAGGACGAACGCCGGCAGTTCGGGCCCGCCGCCCTTGGGGTCCGTTGCCAGCAGTAGAAATTCCTGGGGAAGGCTCAGCTCCCCGGCCCTCGGTGTTTCAGCATCCATAGGATCATGGTGGCCCTGTTGGGTAGCGACTACAACGGCCAGCGAGAGTACGACGGCGGGAGGCCTCGCCGTCGTACTCTTGCCTTGGGTAGCGGCCTGCATCAGGTGGCCCGTTGTGGGAGGGAAAATGTCAGTTCGGAGCGCAGGCATTCTGCTGTACCGCCGGAGCGCCGCATCGGAGTTGGAGGTGTGGATCGCGCACATGGGCGGACCCTTCTGGGCCCGCAAGGACGCCCACGCCTGGTCCATCCCCAAAGGCGAGTACACCGAAGACGAGGACCCGCTGGCGGCAGCGCACCGCGAATTCGCCGAGGAGATCGGCACGCCCGCGCCCGCCGTCGAGTACGTTCTGCTGGGCGCCTTCCGGCAGCCCTCGGGCAAGATCATCACCGTCTTCACCGCCGAAACGGACTTTGAACCTGGACTGATCGTGAGCAACACCTTTGACCTGGAATGGCCGAGGGGCTCCGGCATCGTCCGAAGCTACCCGGAGATCGACGACGCCGTATGGGCCAGCGAGGCCGAAGCCCGCACCAAACTGGTGAAAGGTCAGCTGCCGATCCTCGATGCCCTCGTTCGGCGGCTGGGGTAGCGGGCCCTAGCCTGAGCTGCGGTCCGACGAGGTGGCCATCTTCGCCTCAAGGAAGCCCAGGACCTGGTGGTCCTCGCCGACGCCGCCACCTTCGTGGCCGCTGTACTTCCACAGGTTCAGGCTTTTCTCGCCAGCGTAGGCGTCGTGCGCCGAGTACACGGTTGGCGCCGGGCACACCATGTCCTTGAGCGCTGCCGAGAACAGCGCCGGCGCCGTCGCTCGCTCCACGAAGTTGACGGCGTCGAAATAGGAGAGGGTGTGCAGCGCTTCCGCCTCTTCCTCGGCATGGATCCTGAGCCAGGCGGCGATCTCCGTATATGGCCCGGACTCCGCGAGGCTGATTCCAAGCGGGAAATTGCTCAGGCAAGGCACCTTCGCGACGACGGCCGAGAGCCCTTCAACCAGCCCGGCGACGGCGAGGGCGATGCCCCCGCCCTGGCTTGCCCCGAATGGGGCCACTCTTGAGGCATCGACGCATTCGAGCGTTCGCACGGCCGCCACGGCGCGCACTGCGTCCGTGATGACCCGGCGGTAGTAGTACTCACCCGGTCCGGCTATTCCCCGGGTGGCGAAGCCGGGCACTGAAGGGCCGGAGCCGTGCGGGTCCGGCGTGTGCCCGATGCTGTGGGAGCTCCCCTGGCCGCGGGTATCCATGGTCAGGTGGGCGTAGCCTGCGGAGGACCAGAGCAGGTTGTCGATGTGGTGGCCCCGCCCGCTCCCGTAACCCACGTACTCCACGATGGCCTGCAGTTTCGCTCCCCTTGCTCTGGGGAGTCGAAGCCAGCCTTTCACTGGTTCTCCGCCGAAACCGGCAAAGGTCAGATCGAAGACGTCGATCGTCCTCAGCGGCGATTCGACGGGCTCAAGACGCAGGTCCAGTGGATGCCGGTCCGCTTCGGCGAGGGTGTCCAGCCAGAAGGAATCGAAGTCCTCCGGACGGAACTGGCCGTGGTGGCTCCTGAGCGGAGTCTCCGTGTCCGCGTACGATGTTGCGCTGTTCATTTGCCGTAGATTTCCACTTCAAGTACGCGGGCGTTCGTGTAGCCCGGGGCGGTGCAGGCATCGGTGATGTGAAGACGGATCTTGCTTGTGGAGATCGGGGCGAAGGAGAGGTCGTTGTAGCCTCCGTCATACACGTCCTTCGTATTGCCAGTCACTGACGTGACCGTTTCCCATGCCCCGTCCACCCAGCACTGAAGATCGTAGGCTCCGATCTGGAATCCGCGGTTCGCCATGAATCCTGAATAGACACACACCCGCGCAATGGTCTTGGCGCTGGGCCACGTGAATTCGAGGCTATGTGGTTCACCGGGCTGCGAAACCCAGCGGCTGGAATCGAGGTTTTTGATTCCGTCCACGAGCTTGGCCGTCGCTGTGCCGGCCAAGGTGCTGCTGGCCGTGATGGTTGCGTCGCGGGCAACGTTCTTCAGCCTCGACGGGGCCGGATGCGAGGCGTACGCGGAGCGAATGCTTCCGGTGACTGCGATGACCCGGTAGTAGTTGCCGGGGCTGCTGGCCGTCGTGTCCAGGAAGGTGGTTCCCGCTGAGTGCGAAGCAATGGTGGAGTAGGGTCCGCCGGCCTCAGTTGATCGCAGGATATCGAACCCTGTGGCGGTGTCAGCTTCGATGTGGACGCGGTCATAGTTGACGGCCGCTCCGGTCGAGACGATGCCCACCCGCCCGGGCGCTCCGGAAAGCAGGTTCGTGTCCCGCACGCGCAGTATTTCCGAACCGTCGCGAAAGAGGACCAGCACGGCCGCGTTGAGTTCGAAGCGGTAGGTGTATTGCCGGTTCGCCGCCGGAAGCGCATAGGCCTCCGTGATTGGCTGGGTTTCGGCCAAAACCGACGTGGTGCCCGCCAGCACCCGGCCAATCGAATGCTTCGCGGTGGCGAAGTCGAAGCTGGCGAAATAGTAGTTCGCGCTGTCCACATAGCGCAGAACCAGTCCCGCTGATCCTGACAGCGTGCTCGAAAACGCCACTTCGGCGCCGACAAAGTGATTCGCTGATACGTCGGATCCGGTCGTTGCGATTCCTGTTCCGTTGATGGCCAACCGCTTGGACATGCCCTTGCCGTCAGCCAACGGCCCGTCCGCGCCGGGAAGGTCCAGGACGGACCATGCTCCCTGGAGCTCCCAGCCTGCGGCTCCGGCTTCGAAGTTGGCGTTCAAAACCCTCTTGTAGGAGGGCTTCCACCATACGAGGGTTCCGCTGCCGCCCGCTGCCGCGAGCACAGTGTGCGGCGGATAGGGTACGTTGGCGCTCGGTGTCGCGGTGAGGGAGCCGGAGGCGGGCGATTCCCCATACGTGTTGACCGCGTGCACCGTGAACATGTATTCAACATCGTTCGTTAGCCCGGAAACTTCCACGCCCATGGAATTTCCTACGGCCAGCGATGCCTCCGTGCCCGTGGGACCGTAGCGCACCATGTAGCCGTCCGCTCCGGCTACGGGCGTCCACGCCAGCACAGCAGTGCCGTCGCCCGGGGTTACAGACTCCAAGGTGCTCGGGTCCGGCACGGCAAGTCGCACGAAGCTGGGCTTGGATTCCGTGCCTGCTCCCCCGCCCTCTTGAGGTGCGACCGTCACCTGGTACGTCGTTCCCAGTGCCAGTCCCTCAAACGTGAGCTCGGACTTCTTGCTGACTTGTTGGCGAATGATTGTTCCGTCGCTTGTCTTGCACAGCGCAACATGGAGCTCAGCCGCTTCTGCCTTGGTCCAGGACACGTGGATGCTTCGCCCAGCGGGCTGGGCCCTGACGATCTGGGCTCCCCTGGGAACAACCACCGATGAGTGAAGGGCCGTGCCCGCCCGGCTCCACTTGATCCGCATGACGCTGTACCCGGGCACGAGCACAGGGTTCGGCGATGCTCCTTCCTGCACCGCGACCGTGTTGGGATCCACCGCGGTATTCTCAGCGCGCGGATCCTCTGCGCTGATGTATCTCGTTTCAAACGGGCCAGGCAAGGGAACCCCGTCCCAGTTGATGCTGAGGGAATGGGCGATATTGGATTTGTTGGTGACCACCAGGTAGTCGTGGCCGTCAAGGCCGACGTAGGCCTGGGTGTGCACGGCCGGTACGGTTCCACCATATTTGGGGACCGTCACCGTTCCATCGGTACCGGTTGCCAGGGTATGCGAACTGCTGTTGATGGCGTCCAGGCAGACGGAGAGGGCAAGGGCCGAGCCGTGCTTGATGACGCCGAAATCGAAGCCTGCGGTGTCCAACGGCGTGCCGCGCTCATAGGCGTTCTTCATCGTGTCCACGTACGGTTTCGTGAAGGTCGCGCCAAACTGAACCAGCCCGTGCAGCATCACACGGTCGACGTTGGGGTGGCTGGAAAGCCTCGTGATGAACTCGGCAGCAAAGATCCCGTTGTAGAGGGTCCGGATGATGCCTGAGGTGGACAGCTTGGTCATGGTGCTGGGAGTGGAATTGAATTCACTCACGGTCACCCGCATGTCCGGGCGTCCCTTGGCCAGGTAGTAGCTGTCGATGTACGAATTGGTCCGGTCTGCCAGACGGGTGTTCAGGTCCTTCACGGCGTCGTCAAAGGTGCTGTAGCGGTCTCCTCCGCCGTACATGTGGAAGGAGATGCCGTCCCAGTACTTGTCCGGGTAGTCCGCCAGGGCCTGGTCCCATGCCGGTGCTTCCCCCTGGGAGAACATGACGTTCACCTGGGCCTGCGGATCGGCGGCCTTGATGGCTTCGAAGTAGGGCTTCATCCGGGCGGCATAGTCCGTGGCATCCATGAAGAAGGTGGGCAGGAGCCAGCCTTCGTTGCTCAGTTCATAGGCTGCCACCCGGATGTTGTTCGCCACGCAGTAGGCGGCAACTGCTCCTGCCGACTCCGGCGAATCGGTAAAGCCGTTGATGATGATCACCGTGTCGGCATCGATGTCGTCCAGGAGCGTTTTGAAGCCGGACAGCCGGTGCAGATCCGGTTTTGCACCGATGATCTGTGCATCGTCAAGCGAAGTATCGAAGGCCGTCATTTTGCCGAAGAACTGTGCGGCCCATTCCGGCCTCACGTTTCCGGTGCGAACGTCGAAGTAGTCCGAATCCGTGCCTGATGGATACCGCAGGGTTCCGGCACGAAGGTCGCGGGCAAGGCTCGCGGCCTGGGGATCCCGGAAGTTCATGCCGACAACCTGGAAATCAGGGTTATACCCGCCAAAGTTGGAAGGCAGTGGGGCCGCGGCGCCAGGGGAGATGTTCACGTTCATTGCTTGGGTGCTGTCTGCCGCATGTGCCGCCAGGGGCACTGAGCCCAGCGGGATCAACGCGAATACACTGCCTGCTGCGCCAAATTTGAGAACGGTTCTTCGTGAGATTTCCATGTCGACCAAGACTTCCTTGTCCCGTGCAGGGCTAGAGACCTGCTCCTTTGTCTTTCGAAAGATGACCCGCTGGATTGCCGGTTCCGGGGGTGTGGTTCCGCGGAGCCACACCCCGGAACTTCTACTTCGCCTTTGCGAAGTTCTCGGCCGATATCTGGCCTGAATCGACGGCATCCTTGAACGCCGCATTGTATTTGCCCGCTATCGCGTCAAGGCCACTGGAGACGTCCTCCGTGCCGAGCAGCAGACGGGCCATGGCATCCCTGAAGTTCTCCCCTTGAACGTTCAGCAAAGCCGTCGGCGCGACGAACCACGCCTTGTCGGTCTCTGACGGGGCATACTGCGCATATTGGGGCCACTTTGCTGCGTCCGAAGCCGCCTTGGCTGCATCCGCCCTGAGCGGGAAGGTCAGGCCCGTTTTCCCGAGCTGTGTATTCAGGGTGGAGCCGATGAGAACGTTGAGCACGGCGCCGGCTCCGGCGGCATTCTTGCTTGCCGCGTTGATCCCGTAAGGGGTGCCCGCGTTCATTGCCTGCCGCACGGCCTTGGTGCCTTGGGGGGCGGGGACGGCCGCTGCCGCCCAGTTGGCGCTGGTCTTGTTGGTCTCGTTGAGCACGCCCACGTCCCACGACGCAGAGACGAACATGGCGATCTCGCCCTTTGCGAAGGCGGCGCGCATGGCATCGTTTTCGAGCGAGCTTGCCCCCGGGTACGCCCAGCCCTTGCTGATCAGTTCCCGGTAGAGTTCGATGCCCGGCTTGGCCTTGTCCGTCTCATACTTCTGAGTGCTGACGTTGAAGATGCCCTTGCCCGTCAGATCGTCCTCGGTGTTGGTGATGCTGGGGTCCAGCATCCAGCTGGCCCAACCCACCCATTTGAGCGGAAGCCCGAAGCAATAGACGCCCTGGGCGCTCGCCTCAATGGCCTTGCATGCCGTGACGACCTCGGCAAACGTTACCGGAGGCTTCTCCGGATCCAGGCCGGCCTTCTTGAAGATGTCCTTGTTGTAGGCAAGCCGCGTTGTATCCGCCGTGGTGGGCACCGCGTAGGTGGCGTCGTTGAAGATGTACGGCGAGGGCTTCTGCAGGGCCCT
Organism: Arthrobacter sp. CJ23; assembly: GCF_024741795.1. NCBI lineage: Bacteria > Bacillati > Actinomycetota > Actinomycetes > Micrococcales > Micrococcaceae > Arthrobacter > Arthrobacter sp. CJ23. Next base: position 3,889,646 of record NZ_CP102950.1, read on the forward strand.
GGCGTACGCCGTCTTGTCCTCGTCGCTCAACACATCGTCGAGCGGCTTCAAGAACCCGGCGGATGCAAGGACCTGGGCGCTGGAGGCATCGAAGACGTCCGGGCCCTTGCCCGTTTTGAGCGCGAGCTGAAGCGCGTTGAGGTATGAATCGGAGGCCTGTACTGTCACCTCCACAGTGGTGCCGTTCTCCGCGCCCCAGGATTCAAGATGCTTCTGGATCGCAGCTGATTGCGCGCCGTTCTGAATCCAGACGCTTACAGTACCTCCCGCCGTCGGGGTTGCTGACGGCGTGCCGGAGCCGCAGGCGGAGACAAGACTGACAGCTGCCGCCGCCCCCACCAGGGCTGCCCAACGAGTGAACCTCTTCGTTCTCATTGCATGATTCCTTTCGACGTGATGTTGGAGAAAGCCTGAATTCCTTGACGACGGGCGCCGCGCGGCGCCGTCGCCCATTCGTATTTCATGACCGCAACGCTGCCGAGGGCTGGGATGCTTATGGCAACCGCTGCGACGACGATGATGATCTGAGGCGGGCAGAATGCGACCACGGCGGTCATCGCCACCCACGGGACGACAGCGAGAATTGCCCGGATTGGCCGTGCCATGGCCATATAGGCAGTCCAGCGGATCACCGAGACCGGATCCCCGGCGGCCTTGAGGCATGCATGTGGAGCAACGGCCAAGATCATGGCGGTGACGGCAACCAGCGCCATGCCCGCGCCGGCGGCCATCGGTCCTGCACCGCTGCGGGAGATCCCCAGCAAAGCCCACGCCAGGGAGCCCGGAAGGGCCACGACGGCGAACGCGATCCAGGACGAGCCGACGTTTTCCTTCATGGTGCGGACGAACCGCCTCCAGGTGGGGGCCTCGCCGTCGAGCAGCCGGGCAGCCGCATCGTGGAGGGCAACGGTGGCCATCGGCAGCGTGACCAGGAGCAGGGAGCCCAGGAGCCACAGGACGCTGATCCAGGCCAACGCACTGTAAATGCTGCATGCGCGGTAGAGGCCACCGAGGAGTCCTGTCGGTTTCATCCCTTCACGCTCCCCTCGGTCATGCCCTGGATGAAGAAGCGTTGGAAGACGAAGAACAGGATGACGATCGGAACGATGATGATCATCGCGCCGGCCAGCATGAGGTCGTATGCCTGCGTGCCCTCGGAGGTGCTCCGCAGGGCGAAGACCCCGACCACCAGGGTGCGGAGGTCCTGGTCGCTGATGGTGAACACATAGGGGATCTGGAAGTTGTTCCAGGCTTCCTGGAACGCCAGGATCCCGGTGGTGGCGAGGATCGGCCGCATGAGCGGAAGGGCCAGCCGGGAGTAGACGCCAAACAGTCCCAGGCCGTCCAGGCGTCCGGCCTCCTCGAGTTCCAGCGGCAGGCTCTCGCAGAAGGCCCGGATGAGGAACACATGGATGATGCCGATGCCGGAGAGCTCGACCAGGATGACGCCGAAGAGGTTGTCGATTCCGAGGACCTGGGCAATTTGCAAGCGCGGATAGAGGGTTGCAGTCCCGACGCCGACAAACAAGGTGAAGGACATCACCGCGACGATGGCCCCGTGGAAGGGAACCGCCCGCCGCGCCAGGAGGTAGCCGAGCATGGAGGAGGCAAAGAGGTCGATTGCGACGACGCCGATCACCACGATGACAGAGTTGGCCAGGTACCGGCTGAACCCGCCCAATTCCCACGCCCGAATGTAGTTGTCGAACGTCCACGTCTCTGGAAGGAGCTGCGATCCGCTGGACAAGATCTCGGCCGAGGGCTTGAAGGATGCGAAGAACGCATAGACCAAGGGGACCAGCGTGACGATGGCCACCGCGGTGAGAACCAGGTAGGCGAGCGTCCTGAGCGTGGCGCGCGAAGCGCTCCGGTTGTTCATCGCGTTCCTTCTTCCGTGCCTGCTGCCTGCGAGCGGACTGTTCGATCGCGGGCAAGGCCCATGTAGACCAGCGAGACGATCGCGGCGATGATGCTCGCGCCGACCGCAAGGGCCGATGCGTAGCCGTACTGGCTTCCCCTGTCAGTTCCGAAGAAGTAGTCGAACAGGTAGGTGTACATCACGCTTGTCTGCCCGGCCGGACCCCCATCTGTCAGCGTTTTGACGAGGTCGAAGGACCTCAGCGAAAAGACGATGGACAGCACCACGACGACGCGGGTGATGGGGGCGAGCAGCGGCAGCGTGATGTGGCGGAATTGCTGCAGGGCGTTGGCGCCGTCCAGTTGGGCGCTTTCCAGAAGGTCCTTGGGGACTGTCTGGAGCCCCACCAGGAAGAAGATCAGGTTGATCCCAAAGGTGGACCAGACGCCCACCAGGATCAGGCTCGCCAGCGCGGTTCCCTGGCTTCCGAGCCAGTCCACATCCGTGGAGATGATGCTCAGGGCCTGGAGTATTCCGTTGATCACTCCGTTGACCGGCCTGAGCAGGAAGTAGAACACGACGCCGATGACGGCGATGGAGATGACATAGGGCAGGAAGAAGATGCCCCGAAACACGGCCATCCCCTTCAACCCGCTGTTGAGAAGGGTGGCCAGGAACAACGACAGCGGGAGACCGATCACGATCTGGCCGAGCGCGAAGATCAAGGTAATGAGGACGGACTGCCACCAGGCCCCGTCCTTCAGCATCTGCTGGTAGTTGACAAGCCCGATCCACTGCGGCGATGTGACGCCGTTGTACCGCGTGAAGCTGAGGAACACCACATAGGCCACCGGCAGCAGCGCGAAAAGGACCAGCGGGATCAGCGACGGCAGGGCCATCAGCGAGGCGGTGATCCGTTCCCTCGATTGCCAGTTCTTCCGTGCCCGCCCCGGCCCGGGCCTTTGTTCCTTCGGCACCTCTACGGGTGCCTTTGCGGTCGTGCGTACGCTGCTCACCAGAATCCCACCATTGCGCTCTCTGTGACTTCGGCGAAAGGTATTCGCCGGGCTCTGCGATCTTCGGATCTTCATGGCGCTCGAGTCGCCGGAGGGTCAGAGGCCGGCTGGCTGCCCCAAAAAGCAACCGCCCCGCCCATGCCTCGTTTGATCGTGCCTCATTGCCGGCCCCTCGTCGATCTGATGCGTATCAGATAATCATCAGGAGCATTCAAAGTCAAGCGATTCGGCGCATTCTGATACGTATTAAGATTGGGGGCATGGGAGAACAACGCAAACGCCCCGCGCGCCAGTCCGACATCGCCCGCCTCGCCGGAGTTTCACAGGCCACAGTCTCGTCCGTCATCACCGGCAGCGGTGACCGCTACGGCATAGCTCAGGAGACGCGGGACAAGGTGATGGCCGCGGTGGAGGCACTCGGCTATGTGCCCAGCGTTGCGGCCCGCCAAATGCGGGGAACGCGGAACCGGCTGCTGGGGGTCCACACGTTCGAACCGATCTTCCCCATCAGCCAAATGAACTTCTACCACGAGTTTCTGGTGGGAATCGAAGAGCAGGCCGTCGTCGACGGGTACAACCTTTTGCTCTTCACGGCCACCGATACGACGTCGGGCAAACGCCCCCTGTTCATTGACGGAAACTCCCAGCTGACCGTGGCCGATGGAACCATCCTGCTCGGCCTCGACCGCGAAAAGAGTGAACTAGAACGCCTCGCGGCAAGCGGCTACCCGTTTGTGCACATAGGCCGGCGCATCATCGACGGCGTCGAAATCCCGTTTGTCAGCCCCGACTACCAGTCAGGCGTTGCGGCCGCCATCGACCGCCTAACGGAGTTGGGGCACACGAAGATCGCCTACCTCCTGGACGACATCAGCTTCGAGGCCACCGCCGCCCGCCGCGACGGCTACCGGATTGCCATGGAGGCGCATGGCCTTGAAGCGGCCATGGTGGAGCCCTCGGAGCTCCTGCCGGCCACCGCCGAGCTGGACGGGACGACGGCCTTCCTCGTTGAGGGCGGCCCCCAGCTGCTTTGGCTCGAGAGCTACGCACGGGCCCACGGCCTCAGCATCCCCCAGGAGCTGTCCGTCGTCGTACTTTCCGACGACGCCGGCGCGGCGGTGCCGGAGCGGCAGTGGTCAACCCTGTCGGCGCCGCGGCGGCAACTCGGCTCGGAAGCCGTCCGACTGCTGGTCAGCATCCTGGACGGCGTCGACAGTCCGAGCCACCGCTACCTTGACTGCCTGCCCCTGAACGAGAGCAGCATTTCCTCCCCCAGGACCGCCGCGAGCAGCTAAACCCCTCGCACGCATGCATTGCGGTGATTGAGAATTGCGTTAGTCTGATACGCATCAGACTTGAAGGCAATCATCCCAGGAGGGGTCGAACACAATGAAGTCGACACAGGAATTCGTGGCATGCGCGCTGGCCTGTCCGCCCGCCGGCGGCCGCACCACGACGGTTTCCGCACGATGAGCGAGTGGGAAATCTCAGCCGACGTGGTCATCATTGGAGGCGGCCTTGGGGGCGTCGCGGCGGCGTTGACTGCCACCTCGCTGGGGCAAACGGTCATCCTCACGGAGGAAACGGACTGGCTCGGCGGCCAGATGACATCCCAGGCAGTCCCGCCGGACGAACACCCGTGGATCGAAACACATTCGAGCCCCAGCTACCGTGTCCTGCGCAACCGCATCCGCGACTACTACCGGCGTGCGTACCCGTTGAAGGCGGCGGTGGCGTCAGCCCCGCTGCTGAACCCCGGCCTCGGGTTCGTGAGCGATCTTTGCCACGAACCGCGCGTGGGGGTGGCCGCCATCGAAGAGATGCTGGCGCCCGCCCGGGCGTCGGGCCTGCTGACGGTACTGCTGAACCACGCCCCGGCTGCCGTGGAAATGGCTGCCGACAACGTTGTGTCCGTGACCGTCACCGGAACCGACGGGGACCGGGTGAACATCCGGGCTCCGTACTTCGTGGACGCAACCGAGCTCGGGGACCTTCTGGAACTCGGGCAGGTGGAACACGTCCTCGGCGCCGAGAGCCGCGAGGACACCGGTGAGCCCAACGCCGCCGCGGTTGCCGACCCCCGGAACCAGCAGGCACCCTCGTGGTGCTTCGCCATTGAGCACCGCCCGGGTGAAACCCACACCATCGACAAGCCAAAGCGCTTCGAACACTGGCGGGACCATCAGGACGCGTTCTGGCCGGGATCCCAGCTTTCGTGGACCGACCTGGACCCGCAAACACTCGAACCGAGAACCCGGAAGATTTTCGACGGCGACCCGGCCGACGATTCCCAGAAGGACCTCTGGCGTTACCGCCGGATCCTCGCCAAGAAACAGTTCGGTCCCTCCTTCCTGGGCAATGACGTCTCCTTGGTGAATTGGCCCCAGACCGATTACTGGGAAGAACCACTGATCAACAACGATCCGGATGCCGATGCCGCCACCCGGGCAAACGCCAAGGAGTTGTCCCTGTCATTCCTCTACTGGATGCAAACGGAAGCGCCCCGGCACGACGACGGCCACGGATACCCGGGCCTCCGGCTCAGGCCCGATCTCATGGGGACTTCCGACGGCCTGGCCAAGGCGATCTACGTCCGAGAGGCGCGGAGGATCAAGGCAGAATTCACCGTCCTGGAGCAACACATCGGGGTCGACGCAGCGGACGGACGCGGCTCAGCCCTGTTCCACGACACCGTAGGCATCGGCGGGTATCGCATCGACCTCCACCCAACAGCTACCGGAGCGTCCTACATCGATATCGCCTGCCATCCTTTCCAAATCCCGCTGGGATCCCTGCTCCCCCAACGCGTTCAGAACCTGATCGCGGCCAACAAGAACATCGGCACAACCCACATCACCAACGGCGCCTACCGTCTGCATCCTGTCGAATGGAGCATCGGCGAGGCCGCCGGCGCGCTGGTCTCCTTCTGCCTCAATGACGGGAAAAGGCCAAGCCAGGTCCGTTCCGAGGGCGCGTCGCTGGCCGAGTTCCAGCGCCTGCTCTCCTCCCGCCTTCAGATTCCACTCGCCTGGCCCGATGACGTCAGGAAGCGGAATACCCGATGACGACGACTCCATTGACCGGGCCCTGGACACTCACCCGCATGGACGGGGGGAACCCCGGCGAGGGCAGCGAAGTCCACAATGTTCCCGCGTCCGTCCCGGGGTGCGTGCATACAGACCTCATGGCGGCCGGGATCATTCCGGACCCCTACCTTGCCGACAACGAGACCCTCACCTCGTGGATCGGGCACAGCGGATGGATCTACCGTTGTGAAATTCCCGCCGTCGATCCTGACGGCGGAATGACCGAGCTGGTCTTCGACGGCCTGGATACTTTCGCCGAGGTCCGCCTGAACGGAACCGTGGTCGGCAGCACGACGTCGATGTTCACGGCCCTCAGAATCGATGTCACCGAGCTGCTCGGGCGTGAAAGCAACGTGCTTGAGGTTCGCTTTGACGCACCCTACGCCCGGGCATTGGCACGTGAGGATGCAAGCGGCCCCATGCCGAACCCCTACGACGAGCCGTACCCGTTCGTGCGCAAGACGGCCAGCAATTTCGGTTGGGACTGGGGGCCCACCCTGGTCACCGCCGGGATCTGGAAACCCGTCTACCTTGAGACGTGGTCCACAGCCCGCATCGCCTCGGTCATCCCCACAGTCACCGTCGACGGCGACACCGGACGTGTCAGCGCACTGGTCAACCTGCGGCGGCAGGCAGCGTCTTCCGAGGACCTTTACGTGGAAGTCTCCCTCGGCGGGCGAACGTTCTCTGCACTTGTGGCCGGCGGAGAGCAGAGCGTCACGCTTCCCGCCGAGCTGGCACGGCCGGAGCTGTGGTGGCCGCGGGGATACGGGGAACCGTCCACGTACGGCCTTTCCATCTCCCTCAGGTCTGTCAACGGGTCGCTGCTGGACAGCTGGGAGCGGCACATCGGGTTCCGCACAGTCGAGATCGATGCAGCCCCCGACGCCGACGGCTCTCCATTCACGATCCTGGTGAATGGAGTTCCGGTATTCGTCAAGGGCGTCAACTGGATCCCGGACGATTGCTTCCCCACCCGGGTCAGTCCGGCCCGCTACGGCGAACGGCTCGAGCAGGCAGTCGCCGCGAACGTGAACTTCATCAGGGTGTGGGGAGGGGGCAACTACGAGTCCGAGGAGTTCTTCGATGCCGCCGACCAGCTCGGGATCCTCGTTGCGCAGGACTTCCTGTTCGCATGTGCGGCGTATCCGGAAACGGCTGAGCTGATGGCCGAGGTCGAGGCCGAAGTCCGGGAAAACGTCACGCGGCTCTCCCCGCACCCCAGCCTCATCCTGTGGTTCGGCGGGAACGAGAACCTCTGGGGACACGAGGACTGGGAGTGGAAACCCGTTCTCGGGGAGCGCGAGTGGGGCCGGAAGTACTATCTGGAGCTCCTGCCGTCGCTGCTGTCCGAGCTTGATCCGGCGCGTCCGTACTGGCCCAACAGCCCCTATTCGGGAAGCCCCGGCATCCACCCCAACGACCCGGCCCACGGGAGCTCGCACGTTTGGGACGTCTGGAACACCGAGGACTATGGCGCCTACCGGAATTGGCGGCCACGGTTCGTGGCCGAGTTCGGCTATCAGGCGCCGGCAAGCTACAGCACGCTCCTGGACGCTGTGGGGCCGCATGAGCTGCGTCCCGAATCCCGAATTCTGCAACACCACCAGAAGGCGATGGACGGAGAGGCCAAACTCCAGCGGGGACTGGACGATCATTTTCCGCCGCTCGATTCCTTCGACGATTGGCTGTTCGCCACACAGCTCAACCAGGCACGGGCCATCGCCACCGGTGTTGAGCACTTCCGTTCCCTGCGGCCGCTGTGCACGGGTACCGTTCTGTGGCAGCTCAACGATTGCTGGCCGGCCCTTTCCTGGTCGGTCATTGACTCGGCGGCCCGCCTCAAACCCTCCTGGTATGCGCTGAGGCGGGCGTACGCGGACCGGCTGATCACCATCCAACCGTTCGAGGACTCACTGGCACTCGTTGCGATCAATGACAGCGACGATCACTGGATGTTCCGGACTTGCGTCAGGCGGACGGACTTCGGAGGTTCTGTTCTCGCGGAGCAGGACGTCGAGTTCGACGTCGGCCCCAGGTCCAACGGCCTGGTGAACCTGGACCCCGAGCTCTGCGGTGCAGAGCACCCGGAGCGGGAGCTCCTGACAGTCGACGCCGGCGAGCACAGGGCCAGCTGGTTCTTCCGGGAGGACAAAGACCTGGACTACCCAACGCCCTCATACACGGCTGACATCACCCAGGAGGAACATGGCGTCCGGGTCCAGGTGACGGCGAACAGCCTCCTGCGGGACCTGTCGATCTTCGCCGACCGGGTCGATCCCCAGGCCACGGTGGACAGCATGCTGGTCACCCTGCTTCCAGGCGAGTACACGACGTTCTTCATCAACACCGACAGCACTGAATCGGAGCGCTTTGGCCGCGCACCCGTTCTGCGATGCGCCAACGACTTGAACACACGGAAGTAGGAAGAAATGACGTCAACATACCGCGATGCCGTCCTCGGCTGCTGGCTCGGCAAGGCGATCGGGGGCACCTTGGGGCAGCCGTTCGAGGGCCTCGACGGCCCCCTTTCCGCGACCTTCTACGATCCCGTGCCCACTGAAATGGTGCCCAACGACGACCTTGACCTCCAGGTCGTCTGGGCATGCGTTCTGTCCGAACAACCGGCGCCGTCCGTTACTTCGGGCGCGTTGGCGCAAGCCTGGACCACGCATGTGGAGTTCCCGTTCAACGAATACGGCATCGCGAAGCGCAACCTGAGGGAAGGCATTGCTCCCCCGCACAGTGGGTCCTTCGACAACTGGTTCACCTGCGGAGAGGGTGCCGCCATCCGCAGCGAACTGTGGGCGTGCCTGGCCCCGGGCGATCCGGAGGCTGCAGCGGAGTACGCCTACCGAGACGCCTGCGTCGATCACGCCGGGGACGGGGTCTTCGCACCGATGTTCCTCGCGGCCATGCAAAGCCAGGCATTCCTCGGCGGCAGCATCGACGCCTTGCTGGACGCCGGCCTCAGCGTGATCCCTGCGGAATCGGGAATCGCCCAGGTAGTCACCGCAACCCGTTCCTGGTTCAAGGAAAACCAGGACTGGCAGCACGTGCGCAGCCAGATCCTGGATCGCTTTGAATCACCGGATTTCACGGATGTCCGGATGAACACCGGATTCGTTGTGCTCGGGCTGCTGGCCGGGGACGGCGACTTCGTACGGTGCATCCTGATCACCTCCAACTGTGGCAAGGACACCGACAGCTCCGCAGCCTCAGTCGGCGCAACCATCGGGATCCTCTCACCCGGTTCGATCCCCGAGGAATGGCTCGCCCCGATCGGGAACCAACTGGTGGTGAGCCCCGGCATCGTCGGCCTCGCCGCGCCGGCCACGATCGACGCCTTCACCGACTTGGTCCTTGAACTCAGGGACCGGCTGCGGTTCGTCGAACGGGAAGAAGCTCCGGCGTGGGACGCCGCACAGAAGACGGTGGAGGTGCAGCAAAGCTGGTCGACCCGTGCGGGCGAACTCGGTGCGCTCAACGACTGGTTCATGCCACCCAGCCACGGCGCGGAACCCATGCCACTGGGGCCATCAACGGCCACGGCCCTCGAAGGAACCTGGGCCAGGATGGCGGCAGAAGACTTCGAGGACGACCTCCTGGTTCTTCGCTACCGCGTGAACACGAACGACGTCGGCCGTGTCCGGGTCATGGTGGCCAGCAACCTCATGGTGCGGGTCTGGTTCGACGGAAGCTGGCTCTTCGGGCGGGACGAGGGCCGCGTGTTTCCGTCGCCCCACATGCCGCACATCAATACGTACGAGGACCTCGATGTCTCGGCCCCATTGCACGATCTGACCGTGGTCCTCCACAGGCCGGAGGCCGGGACCGTGGGCGAATGGATCGTCGGTATCGCGGACGCAGACACCAAGGAATGGATTCCCAACGCGCTCCGATAGGCCCCCGTCATGAATGTCTGCGCGGCCCGTTCCTGACGGGCCGCGCAGGCTTCAGATGCCGACGGCGGTGTTCAGGCGCGGCTCTCCAGTTCAGTCAAACCGCAGCGGCGTCCAGCCGAACGGGATCGGGCCGCGGACCTTGGCCCGATCGCGGTCGGCCTCGTCCGACCAGCCCTGCGCGGCTTTTGCCGTGCGCGGACCGCAGGCGCCGCGCGCCACGCGGAATCCGATATCTTCCAGGACCGCATCCGGCGCGCTGCCCCGCCGCACCGAGGCCCGCACGTTCCACGCCTCGTCGGCCCAGCCACCACCGCGGAAGGATCTGTAGTCCGCGTACCTGGCCGGATCGGCATAGTCCCAGCACCACTCCCAGACGGTGCCCAGCATGTCGTAGGCACCGAAATCATTGGGAGCCTTTTGCGCGACGTCCGTTGGCGCGGCCAGCCCGTCCTTAGCCGTCCAGGCAACCTCTTCCAGCGGACCGTGGTGCGGACCGGACGATCCGGCGCGGCAGGCGTATTCCCACTCGGCCTCCGTGGGCAGTCGGTAGCCGTCGGCCGCCACGTCCCATTCCACCTTGCGGCCGCTCCGCGCGTACGCCGGGGCGAGGCCTTCGGCTTCCGACGCGGCGTTGCACCACTCGATGGCCTCAAACCAAGTGAGGCCGTGCGCCGGGGCATGAGGCGGCCGGCCACGATCGCTGCCACGCTTGAAAGCGGCAAACTCGGCCCACGTCACCGCCGTCCTTCCAATCTGGAAGGCCATGAGAGTCACGGCGTTGGTGCGGCCAGTGCGCGCGTCGCGGAGCTCGATTTCGCCGCCGGGCAGGTTGAGGAGTTGCGGTGGCTTGGTGTCCATGGGAACCAAGCCTAAGGGCCCGGCACAAGCCCCGGCACAAAAGCGGACGACGGCGGGAGGTCCCGCCGTCGTCCGCTCAGCGCTGCCAGGCCGGCACATCTTTCAAACCTTCCCTTGGACGGGGAGGCGCCGCATGATAGGCGCATGACTGAAATCGCATCAGCCGACGAATCCGCTGTTGCCAAGGCCCAGCGCGAGCTCGAAGCCGTCGGCGTGCGCACCGTGATCGGCACGGTGGTGAATGCTTCGGGCATCACACTGGCCAAGAGCGTCCCGTTGGCCCGGCTCAACGCCTTCCACCAATCCGGGATGGGCGCTGCCCCCGTATGGCATGTCTTCACCATCGACGGCGGGATAGCGTTCACGGACAGCATCACCCCCGTTGGCGATATGCGCCTGAAGATCGATATCGCCGGACTCCGTGTGCTGCCGGGCGGCCGGGCATGGGCACCGGGCAGCCTGTTCGAACAGGACGGAGCCGCCTCTCCGGCCTGTGCCCGCGGCCTTCTGGCCGACGTCGACGGCAGCCTCGACGGGGCCGGATACCAGGCACTCGTCGGCCACGAACTTGAATTCTTCCTCGTCGCCCCAGACGGTTCAGCGCTGGAAACCGCACCCTGGGTTCCGTACGGGGCAAGCGGCCTCCTGGACCGATCGGAATTCCTCGATGATCTGCTGTCAGGGCTGAACCGTGCCGGCGTTCCGGTGGAGCAGATCCACGCCGAGTACGGCAGAAACCAGTTCGAGTTTTCCCTTCCCCCCGCTTCGCCGGTTCAGGCCGCGGACACCGTGGTCCTTGCCAAGATCATGGTTGGCATCGTCGCCCGGGCCCGCGGCATGCAGGCCTCGTTCTCCCCGTTGCCCTTTCCCGGCACGGTCGGAAACGGTGCCCACCAGCACTTTTCGCTCCACAAGAACGGCCTGCCGCTGTTCTCCGGCGGCAGCGGGCCGCACGGCATCGGCGCCGAGGGAGGCGCGGCCATTGGAGGAATCATCGCCGGACTCCCAGATATCCAGGGTTTCCTCACGGGATCAATCTTGTCCGGAAGCCGCTTGGCACCCGGCACGTGGTCGGGTGCCTATTTGTGCTGGGGGCTGGAAAACCGGGAAGCCTCCGTGCGCTTTCTGAACGCGGGCAACAGCAATCCGCACGGAGCCAACGTGGAGGTGAAAATCGTCGACCCGTCGGCAAACGTGTATCTGGCGTCCGCATCCATCCTTGCCCTCGCCCTTGACGGCATCCACGGCGGGCGCGGGCTTCCGGCAGAGATCCCGGGTGACCCAGGGCGGCTCTCGGAAGGCGAGCGGCGCCGGGCCAACGTCCGGCTGCTCTCAGGCTCCCCCACCGCCATCATCGACACGCTGGACACGTCACGCCTTGCACGCAGGCTTCTCGGAGACGCCATCGTCGATGCCACGGTGGCCGTCCGGCGCTACGAGCAGCGAACCTGCGCGGAACTCTCGCCGGAAGAGACCGCTGAGCGCTTTCGACTTGCCTGGTCGATCTAATGGCGGGCGGTTCATTCCCGGACTTCGTCGACCAAGTCAGCCTTATTGACCACCACGTGCATGGCGCGTTCCACCTCGACGGTGATGAGGCACGCTTTCAGAACTCGCTCAACGAAGGAAGCACGGAACCACTGGCTCGCCCCGGGGACGCCTACAACACACAAATCGGGCTCGCCATCCGACGCTGGTGCAGCGGCGTTCTTGATTTGCCGCGGCACGCCTCGCCGGCCGACTACTGGAGCCGGCGCTCCGAGCTTGGAGAGCTCGAGGTCAGCCGGCGCATGACCCGCGCTGCTGGCGTGAGCGACTGGCTGATCGATACAGGTCTGGATGCCGCTGACTACCTCGGCAAGGCCGGAATGGCCGAGGTCTCCGGTGGGCGAACCCACGAGGTCGTTCGGCTGGAACTGGTCGCCGAGTCGCTGATCCAGGAGATCGCCAATCCGGCGGATTACGTCGAGGAATTCGGCCAGCGGCTTCACGAACTCACCCGCAGGGCCGTCGGCGTCAAGACAGTTCTCGCCTACCGCGCAGGATTCGAGCAGAATCTCAGCCGACCCACAGCGGCTGCGGTGGTTGAAGCAGCCCGCCGCTGGCAGGAGAATCAGCCCGCTGGCACCAAGCCGAGGCTCACCGATGTGACACTCATTGCCCACGGGATCCACACGGCAGCGCAGATGAAGCTTCCGCTGCAATTCCATGTCGGATTCGGTGACCGCGACCTGGACCTCCACAAGACCAATCCCCTGTACCTCTTGGATTTCCTGCGGTCCCCAGAGGTCCGGGACACACCCATCATGCTGCTCCACTGCTATCCATTCGAGCGCGAAGCCGGCTACTTGGCCCATGCCTTTGAAAACGTCTACATCGATGTAGGGCTTGCCGTGAACTTCACCGGCTCACGGAGCCGGGATCTGGTGGCCCGCTCATTCGAACTGGCTCCCTTCACGAAGATTCTCTACTCCTCCGACGCCTTCGGCCCCGCCGAACTTCACTACCTCGGAGCGAGACTGTGGCGCAACGCAATCACCAAGGTAGTGGGCGGATGGATCGACGACGACGACTGCTCCGAGGCGGACGCCCGCAGGATCGTGCAACTCGTCGCACGCCGCAACGCCCTCCGTGTGTACGCGCTCCCCTGAGCGCCGGCCCGAGATCCCGAGCAAGCAGAACGGACACCGTGCTGAACCCTGCCCAGCGGACGACGGCGGGACCACCCGCCGTCGTCCGCTTGCGTTTGGTGCGGCCCCCTACAGGGCCGACCAGCCGCCGTCGGACGCGAGGATGGCGCCGTTGACATTGGTGCCGTCGTCGCTGAGCAGGAAGGTGATGGAGGCGGCGAGCTGTGCCGCCGTGGCGGGCGTGGGGACGGTGGCCTGCATCAGCGGGCCGAGGCGTTCGGCCGCGAGCTGGGATCCCCAGTTGGCCACGATGCCGGTGATGGTGGGGCCGGGAGCCACGGCGTTGAAGCGCAGGCCCTGGGGCCCGTACATCACGGCCGAGTTCTTGGTCAGGCCGACGACGGCGTGCTTGGACGCGGTGTAGGCGGCGCCGGCGGCGGAACCGCGCAGGCCGGCCTCGGAGGCGACGTTGACCACGGAACCGGTGCCGGCGTGCAGCATCAGCGGCACCACGGCGCGGGTGAGGCGCATGAGGGCGGTGACGTTGATCCGGAAGACGCGGTCCCAGAGCTCGTCGTCCACTTCGTGGATGGGGGCGAAGTTGTCCATGATGCCGGCGACGTTCGCCAGGGCGTCCACGCGCCCGCCGGCGGCAGCGACGACGGCGGCCACGGTCTCTTCCGTGGAGATGTCGCCGGCCACGGGGACCAGGTCCAGTCCGGCGTTCTCGAGAACCAGATCGTCCAGGCGATCCTTGCTGATGTCGGCGGCGATCACGCGGCCGCCTTCCTTGACGATGCGCAGGGCCGTGGCCTGGCCGATGCCGGAGGCGGCGCCGGTGACGATGACCGTCTTGCCGGCAAAGCGGCCGCTGGTGGTGGCTTCCTGCCATGAAGCTTCGTTGCCCATGATGTCCTTCCAGACGTTGAGGTGGGAGATGCCATCCACCTTATGACACTCTGTGTCATTATGAAAGGGTGAATACTGGTGGGATGCCCTCGGATGCTTTGACCACCGCCGTTCCGCGCCCCACCGGGCGCCCGGTGACGATAGATCCCGACGCCGTTGCCGCGATTGCGCTGCGGCTGTTCGCCGAGCGCGGCTACGAGCAGACCTCCATGGAGGACATCGCGCGGGAGGCCGGCATCGGGCGCAAGAGCCTGTACCGCTACTTCGCCAGCAAAGCGGACCTCGTCTGGGGCGGCATGGAGCCGGTGGTCGAGGCCTCCGGACTGGTTTTGGAGTCGGCCCGCACCCATGACACGTCCGACGGCGGCGTCCTGGCGGGGCTGCGCGATGCGGCTATCGCCGGGGTTTTGGTGATTCCGGACCTGGCGGTCACGCGCGGCCGGCTACGGCTGATCGCCGAGCACCCGGAGCTGGCCAGCCGGAGCTACGAGTCCCTGGCGCCGCAGCGGGACAGGGCGCGGGCTTACCTCGTTTCCGCCGGCGTGGCCGAGGACGTCGCAGCGTACTTGTGTGCCGCGTTCATGGGCGTGACGTTCGAGGCGTGGATGCGGTGGGCTGCCGGGACGGACCCGGATCCGGTGCCGTACCTTGAGTCGGCGATCGGGGTGCTGCGGGTGCCAACTCCAGGCGCCCGCACGGACCAGCAGGCATAAGCTGATAACAGCACGTCTCTTCCATCACCGGGGAGGTCATCATGGACGCCGAAACCGCCGATGTGATCGGCCATGATGTCACCACCATCACCTGCGTGTGCGGCAATACCGTCAGCAAGGACGGGTTGATCCAGGCCAATTCAGAAGGTGTCCCGGTCTACGCCGGAAAAGATACCCCGGCCCCCGCGGAGCTGGCGGAGTGGCCTGCGGATGGGGAGCTCTACACCCTCTGCCCCTCGTGCGGCCGCGTGTACCGCGACTCGACCATCGAGGAGACAGGGACAGCGCCCGTCGCGTTCCGGGTCGACGTCACCGCCAGCCCCATTGCCGCGGCCATTCGGGTGCACTGGACCCTCAGCAGCTAGGCAAGAATATGGTCAGCGGACGACGGCGGGACCTCCCGCCGTCGTCCGTTTCCGTTTTGTCAGGCGTCGGCGTAGGCGTAGGCGAGCTTGCTGGAGAGTTCGCGGTGGGCGTCGGCCTGGGCCTGGAGGGCCTTGCCCCGGGTCTCGAAGACGCCCACGGCGTCGGCGCCGGCGGCGAACCGCAGCGGGGGTTCGTCCAGTTCGGCCAGTTGGATCAGCGCGGCGGCGAGCTTGGCCGGGTCGCCGCTCTGCAGGCCGTCCTTGCCTTTCCACGTGGCGACCGTCTGCGCGGTGCGCTCGGCGTAGTCACCGATGGTGGACTCCGCGTAGCTGGTGGATTCCGGGGTGAGCAGCTCGGTGCGGAAGAACCCCGGCTCCACGATCATGGAGCGGATGCCGAACGGTGCTACCTCCGGTGCCAGCGACTCGGCCCAGCCTTCCACCCCGAACTTCGACGCGGCGTATGCGGACAGGAACTCCCCGCCTGCCAGGCCCGCGGTGGAGGAGATGGTGACCACCAGGCCGGAGCACTGGGCGCGCAGGACCGGCAGGGCCGCGCGGGTGACGTTCATGGGTCCGAACATGGTGGTTTCGATCTGTGCCCGGAAGTCCGCGGGGGTGATTTCCTCGAAGAACCCGGCGTAGAAGTTGCCGGCGTTGTTGACCAGGACATCGATCCGGCCGAAGCGGTCCACCGCTGCCTGGATGGCGGCCGTAGCGTCGGCGGGGTCGGTCACGTCGAGCTTGACGGCGAGGAGGTCCTCGTTGTCACCGACGGCCTTGGTGACCTTTTCCGGGTTGCGGCCGGTGGCGACCACGGCGTGGCCGGCGGCGAGGGCTGCCTTCGCAATGTCGGTACCCATGCCGCGGCCGGCGCCGGTGATGAACCAGACCTTCTTGCCGGCCGTGTTGTTGGTTTGTTCCGTGGTGGTGTCTTGTTCAGTCATGGGAGGGTTCTGTCTTTCCTGTGGTGCGCCCTGGCTGCGCGTGGGAGCGCGCGGGGGCAGTGGATCCGCCGGCAGGATCGCCGGAGATGGCTCTTTGAGTGCTTTCTTCGGGAGGCGATGCCGCCCAGCTGGCGAGGAATGCCAGCGCGTTTTCGGAGGCGGAGCCGGGCTCGGCGGTGAAGGTGAACACGATCTGTCCTTCGTCGCCGGGGAGGTCCAACGTTTCGTATTGCAGGGACAGCTCGCCGGCCACCGGGTGGTGGAAGCGCTTGGTTCCCGTGGTGTGGATGCGGACGTCGCGCCCGGCCCAGAGCGCGGCGAACAGGCCGCTGCCCGTGGTGAGCTCGCCGACCAGCTCGTTCAATGCCCGGTCGTGGGGATTCCGGCCCGATTCCAGGCGAAGCATCGCCACCGAGATGGCCGCGATCGAGCTCCAGTCGGGGTAGAAGTCGGCCGCCCGGGGATCGAGGAAGATGTAGCGGGCCTGGTTCGGCAGCCGGCCAGGAACGTCCTGCCCCGACGACTCGGCTGAGTTAAATACCTCCGAGTACAGGGCCCGTCCCAGCAGGTTGGCGGCGAGGACATCGCCGTGGCCGTTCTGCACGATTCCGGCCACTCCGGTCATCCCGTCCAACAGACGCAGCACTCCGGAACGGACGCGCAGCTGCGTTGGCCGCCGGGGCGTCCGGCTTGACGGCGTGTTGGCCGTCCGAGCCAAGTCCATCAGATGTGCCCGCTCTGCCTCGTCCAGCTGAAGGGCAGAGGCCACGGCCTCGAGCACCGAGTCGGAGACGCCGCGGAGGCCGCCGCGTTCCAGCCGCGTGTAGTAGTCCGTGCTCACCCCGGCCAGCTGCGCCACTTCCTCACGGCGCAGTCCCGGCACACGCCGCAGTTCCCCATAACTGGGGATCCCGGCCTGCTCCGGGCTGACCTTCGCACGACGCGAAATCAAGAACTCACGGATCTCTTCTTTTCTGTCCACGGGTTCCAAGGTACGCAGCCCGAACATCCGGCGGCAGTGTCTGTCAGACACCCCCAGCCGGCCGGAGACAGAAGCAGCCACGTAGAAAGAAAACGCACGACGGCGGGACGTCCCGCCGTCGACCGTTTGCGCCTGCGCCCGAACCTTGAGCACATCTACCTTGAGACGGGCACCGAGGGCTGCTCCGCTTATCCAGGCAGGAGAGTTCGCGTGGCACACCACAACAACGGCCACCGTGCTCAGGCGGCGAGATACATCATGGTGGCATGTTCGAGCGGGCTGGCAGCGTGGGGTGTGCAGCCAGCTGGCCAGTGCGGGGGTTCACGGTCCTGTTGTTCGGGTGGGTAGTGCCGGCCGGTGGGTGAAATCCAGCCCGGCGGTGCATTGTGCGTTGCCCGCGCAGGTGTCCAGGCGAATGTGTGTTTAAGTCGGTGGTGTTTGGGGCAGACCTGTCCTAGGTTGCTGACACCGGTGGTCCCGCCGTCCTGCCAGGCCGTCAGGTGATCGTTCTCGTTGTCCAGGGACTGGTTGCTGCAGCCGGGGAAGGTGCAGGCGCCGTCCCGCATCCTGAGCCACCGCTTCAAGGATGCGGGGAGCCGGTAACTGGTCCGGCCGATCTCCAGCGACGCCCCATCCCGCGGGTCAACCAAGACCCGGTAGAACGAGCTGGCACCCTCGGCAACGAGCCTACGCGCGATCGATGCCGGGACCGGCCCGAACCCATCCACCTCCGCGGGCTCATCAGTGAGTCCGAGGAGGGAAAACACGGGGACGGTCACCAGGACGTCGGCCTTGGGAGAGGGCACCTCACCTGGCTGCCGCTTGGCGCTGCCCAGCAGCAGCCCCGCAGCGATGTCAGCCCGGATCTGGGTGAGTGTGCGCGGCTCGTCAGCGCCCTGGAGGCCTCGGCCCAGGGCAGAGGCCCTGTTCCAGACTGCGCAGGCCGTGTCACCGGGAAGGTACAGCGAGATCCAGCCCATGCCGTCCCGGTCCGGGGTATACTCCATTCGCCGGTCCGCCACGCTCTTTGCATGGCGATTCTCCAGGGATTCGGGGTGGTGGCGTTCGCGCCAGGCCCGGACTTTCCGCCGGAACCGGGAGGGCACCAATTCGCCGGGCGTGGCACAGCGGGCGGCGTCCGGCGCCTTCGGACCGAAGAAATGCGATTCCAAGGCCGAAACGGCCGACGGCGGCAGGCCATCGGTTTCGTCGACCACAATCCGGGCGTGTTGCCAGGCGATGGTCCCGGCCTGAAGTGCGTCCAGAGTGGCCGGCAGGGAGGTCGCCAGCGCCTGGGCCTCCCACAAAAGGGCGGATGCGGCGCGTTCGCCGAGGGTGAGTACGCACGCCACTTCTGCCACCAGGGACATCTCCCGCGCCGATGCCTCCTGTGCGCTGGCGGGCGGGGCCTCCAGCGCTGCTGTGGCCTCCGCGTAGGCGGCCAGCAGCCGGATCTTCACCGACGCCGCGGCCGACTCGACCCGCGCCAGTACCTCCAGCCCTTCCAGGCATGCCTCGGAGAACTCCCGCAACGGGTCAGCGTCAGCGGTGTGGTCCGTTTGGTGTGGCAGGGACGAAGGGCAGGCAACAGCGCCGGCAAGCTGAGCGACCAGCCCGGCCACCGACGCGACGGCAGCCGTCACTGCGGCCCTGCCTCCCGCATCGATAACCGCGCCGGTTTCCATAAGCACAGCCTGGCAGAGGGGTCTGACATTTATGCCGCAACCCGTTCCGGCGAAGGCGCGCAGGGAAATCACCTCGCCATTACCGGCAAAACCGTCCTCAGCAGTGACAAAACGCAATCGGACGACGGCGAGTGGGCGCCCGCCGTCGTCCGCTTGCGTTGTGGCGGGCTGACTGTGCTGTGAGAACGCAGTCCCGGCGTCACACAAGTCGACAGCATCCCGATCCGGACATGCACGTCCTACCCTTGACACGTGACTTTGACTAAGATCCGCACCGCCGCCGCGAGCACCCTCGCCGCCGCCGGTCTCCTGTTTACCCTCGCCGCCTGTTCCACGCCGGCCGCCACCCAGCCCACTGGCTCCGCACCGGCGTCGACGGCTTCATCCAGCGCCGCCTCCGGGCCCTGCACCGGCGTGAAGGTCATCGTCGATTCCGGCGCCCTGAAGCAGGCCGCCGCTGATACCTCCGTGTGCGTGCCCGTGGACGCGGCGACTCCCGCTTCCAAGGTGCTCGACGAGGCAAAGGTGAAGACCGAAGGCACCACGCAGTACCCCACCGAACTCGTATGCCGTGTGAACGGTGTGCCGGCCGCGGACTTCGACATCACCCACAAGGCCGGAAAGTACCGGGAAGAATGCGGCAAAACGCCCGCCGCCTTCGCCTACTGGTCCCTCTGGGTTAAGCCAGCAACCGGCGACTGGGCCTACGCGCAGGAAGGCCTCGCCACCCTGCAGGTGAAGCCGGGAGAGAGCCTGGAACTGCTGTTCACGGTGGACGGCGCGCCGGCCGCACCCACGGCATGACCTTTCGACCCGCGCCGTTACGCGCAGCGGCGGCTCTTGCCGTCGTCTTCATCGCGGCGCGGGTCATCTACCGCATCCTTTTCAATGGGGCGGGCCTTGGCGAACCGCTTCTGCTCGACCTGCCGGCCGTTCGGCTGCCGGCCCCGTACGCGCATGTGGTCTTCCTCGGTCCGGTCACGGGACAGGGCCTGTGGGCCGCGGTGGTGTCCGCCCTGCCGATTGCCGGGATCTTCCTCGCTTTCGGCCTGCTCAACGCCTGGGTGGACGTGGCCCGCGGCTTCGTGCACCTGGCCCGACGCGGGCCCATGCAGGGCCTGGCCCGGACGCTCGTGGTGGCCTGGGCGGCACTCCCGGCGCTCGCCGACGCCGTGACCTCCGTACGCTTGGCCTTTCGCTTGCGGGGCGAACGCTTCGGACCCCGCGCGCTGGTGCCCGTGCTCGAGCGCACCCTTGAGCACGCGAGCCGCGTTGCCGCGGCCCTGGAACTGCGCGGCTTCGGGAGCCGGGCGGCATTCCAACCCGGTAGCAGTACCGAAGCGCCGGTCCTCATCCGGGGCGCACAATTCCGCATCGGTGACGCCCAGGTTCGCGTCGCAGCGTTCACGCCGCCCAGCGGGTCCGTCACGGTCATCACCGGGACGACGGGCTCCGGCAAGTCCACCATCCTGCGAGGCATCGCCGGCCTCCTCTCGCACGTTGACGGTGGACAAATTTCCGGCACCGTGCGCGTCGCCGGCACGGACCGTGCCACGATGCCGCCGCGCGATACCGCCGGCCTCGTCGGCGTCGTCCTGCAGAATCCCCGCGCCGCGTTCGCCAGCACCCGGGTCCGGGACGAAATCTCCCTCGCCCTGGAGCTGCGCGGCATGGCATCCGCCACCGCCAAGGCCCGGGTCCTGGAACTCGCAGAGCGCGTCGGGGTCTCGGCACTGCTGGACCGGAACATCAGCACCCTCTCGGCGGGTGAGGCAACGCTCGTGGCCATCGCCGCCGCGGTGGTGGACCACCCGGCCGTGCTCCTGGTGGATGAGCCCCTGGCTGACCTTGATCCCGCCGCCCGCGTACGCGTCATTGCCGTGCTCAACGCCCTCGCCCGCGATGCCGGTGTCTGTGTCATCGTGGCGGAGCACCGGGCGGAAGCACTCGTGCCGGTTGCCGACTTCTGGTGGACCATCGACGATGGCGCCCTGATGCCGGGCGCCGCGCCATCCGCTTCCCCGACGGTTGCGCATCCAACGCCGGCAGAGCCAGCTGACCTCGCGCCAGTGCTGACGGCAACAAACCTTGCGGTGCACCGCAAGGGCACGGCACTCGTGCAAGACGCATCCCTGACCCTGCACCGCGGTGAGATGGTGGCCCTAGTGGGACCGAACGGGGCCGGGAAGTCGTCCCTCCTGGTGGCGCTCGCGCTCGGCGAAGGAACAGTTATTGGAGGAACGCTCGACGGCGGCCGGGTCGCCCTCGTCCCGGACGCCTCGGACGACCTGTTCACCAGGGATACCGTCGCGGGAGAGCTCCGCGCGTCCGAGCGGCGACAGGCCCGCCGCAAGAACGGCGGGCAGCCTGCGCCCGGCTCCGCGGCGTCACACCTGGCCCGTCTGCGGGGCGACGTCCGGATTCCCATTGGACAGGAGCATCCCCGGGACCTCTCTGCAGGCGAGCGCAGGATCCTTGCCATCGCGCTGCAGACCTTGGACGATCCCCAGGTGCTCCTGATCGACGAGCCCACCCGCGGACTCGATCCTGCGGCGCGCACGGCAGTCTCGTCGGCGCTGCGGGCAGCCGCGGACGACGGCGCGGCGGTCCTGATCGCCACACACGACCTCGACTTTGCCCATAGCCTCGGCGCCCGGATCCTCCCGATGCGTGACGGCGTCGCGCCTTCATCGGCACCGGAAGCCGCCCCGGAAGAGGCCACCGCACCATCCAAAGCGGCCCAGTCCACAGCGGCCCAAGCCATCCCAGCATCCCGGTTCACCGAGCGAACGCCAGACATCCCAGCCACAAAGCCCCGCCGCATCCGGATGCCGCGGGGCGTCGAGCTCGCAGTCCTTGCGGCCGCAAACGTCGTGGCCTTCGCAGCATTCTGCTGGCCGCTGCTTGCCGCGGCGCTCCCGGAGGATGCCGCCGCAGCACTCCCCTATGCGGCGCTGGCCATTGCGCCGCTCGCCGTCATCGCCGTCGTCGTGTCGCTGGACGGTTCGGTGAGCTCCGCACACACGGTGGCGTTGCTCGGCGTCCTGGCCGCCGTCGGTTCCGCGGTGCGGGTGGCGAGCACCGGCGTCGGGGGCGTGGAGGCAGTCTTCATCCTGCTGATCCTGGCCGGCCGGGCCTTCGGTGCCCGCTTCGGCATGCTCCTCGGCGCCGCCACCATCGCGCTCTCCAGCGCCTTGTGGGGTGGCATCGGGCCCTGGACACCGTTCCAGATCTTCGCCTGCGCCTGGGTGGGCGCGGGCGCGGGCCTGCTCCCCCGGCGGGTGCGGGGCAAGGCCGAACTGTGGATGCTGTGCGGCTACGGGATCCTGGCGTCATACCTGTTCGGCCTGCTGACCAACCTGTGGTTCTGGCCCTTCGCGGTGGGCGCCGGCACCGGCATCTCCTACATGCCCGGTGCGCCGCTGGCCACGAACCTCAGCAGCTTCCTGCTCTACTCGCTGGTGACCTCGACGGCGGGGTGGGACACCCTGCGTGCCGTCACCACGATCGTCGGAATCGCTGTGGTGGGGCGGGCCATTCTCGCAGCGCTCCGGCGGGTGAAGCCGGTCTCCGGCGCTGGCGGACGTGCGGGCGGGCAGGCCGCGCAGACCTAACCCTGCTCAGGACAGGGACCGGCTTCAAATCCGGGTCTGAGGACACCGCGAGGAAACGCGGCCGACAACTGTCTCTGACCTATCGGCTGAACATCAAGGCGCTGCTCGCGTGCCTCGATGTCGGGATGGTCGGGGGCGGCGGTGAGGAGAAGCAGAGCAGTGCCGCGCCGCATCTTCCGTTTCTGCGCCCGAGTACGGCATATGATGGCCAAAAAGAGTGGCGGGACGGTCACGCTGCGCGAGAGGATGCAGATGGCGGGGAGGCTGAGGCAGGACAACAGCCAAGTCCAAGGAGCTGCGGCGTCGCTATTGAATGGTCTTGCTGTACTGGAGGCGTTCTCGGTGCAAAATCCGGTTCTTGGTGTGACTGAGGTTGCTCACCGGGTTGGCCTCCACAAGAGCACGGTCTCACGCATTTTGAGCGGTCTGGCAGAAGCTGGATATGTCCAGCGGGATGAGGAGACGGGGCGGTATCGCCTCGGGCTGGGCCTCCTTGCGTTGGCCGGCCCTTTACTGGCGGACCTGGATGTCCGCCGTGCCGCGGTTCCCTATTTGGAGCGATTAACCGAAAGCACCCAAGAGACCAGCGCAATCTCGGTCTGGAATGGTCATGAGGCCATCGTCGTGGAGCAGGTTGCCAGCCCCTTTCAGGTCAAACACACTGCCACCATTGGAACCCGGTACAACACGTTCGAAAGTTCCTCGGTGCGGGTCTTCCTGGCGGAGCTGGCACCGGCCCTCGCGACCGAGCTGATCGGATCCGGGCAGATACCACGCAAGGCAGGAGATGGTTTGCCGGTTGACCACACCACCCACCTGCAGGAAGTCGCCCGTCAGGCATACGCCGTCAACGACGGTGCAACAGCAGAGGAAGAGTTTGGGGTCTCCGCTCCGGTCCGGGATTACCGAGGCAAGGTGGTTGGGTGCATCACTGCAGCCGCTCCCCGTTCCCGCGTGTACAAGCAGGCCACCAGGGACGCTCTGGTTCAAGCCGTACAGCATGCTGCCTCGGAAGTATCCACCCGCTTGGGCTGGTCGGCTTCACTTCCGGGCTGATTCACCCACGCATCCGGCCGGCCTTCGCGGAGTTGACCTCACAGTGGCTCCTGGATGCAAGGGCAGGGTTTGCTTTCCCGGAGGAGCCGTAATGGCCCGTCAGCGCACTGGATTTGTTTCCCCCGGGAGGCTGCCCAGCCGAGTCGAAACGCGCTCAGCGGCCTGTAGCACGGCTTCGCGCAGGATCGACTGACTCTTCTGGTACTGAACCCGGGACCGGGGCGCGCTGGCTGTGATGCAGCCGACGACTTCCCCCCGGTAGTCCCGCACGGGGGCGGACACGCCGTATTCCTCGTAAGTGGTCTCGCCGTCGTTGACGGCGTACCCGTGGTCCCGCACGGCGGCCAGCTGTTCGTAGACCGGGTCCTCGAGACCGCGGTAGGCCTCTCGCAGCACGATCCGGCCGGCCAGCAGACGGTCGGTCTCCTCGGGCGGCAGCTCGGCGAGAAACACACGGACTGAGGAGCTGGCGAACTTGTTGTAGCGCGTGCCGATCGCCGCGCTGTGTTTGACCTGATGGGGGGAGGCCGTCTGTTCCACAACGATCGCGTTGGTGCCGTTCCAGACGGCGATCGCGGCCGTCTCGCCGGTGGCTTCGGTGAGTTCTTCGAGGTGGGGCAGGGCGGTACGGCGGACGCCGAGTTCGGCCAGCAGCGGTCCTGCCAGGCCGATCATCCCGAGTCCGAGGCGGTATCGCCCGGTGTCTTCGTCGCGCTGCACGTATCCGGCTTCGTCCAGGCCGGTGAGCATCCGGGAGACGGTGCTCTTGTGCAGGCCGACGAGTTCGGAGATCTCCGTGACGCCCAGGAGGGATCGCTTGGCGACGGAGAAGGCTTCGAGGACCGTCAGACCGTTGAGCAGCGATGCTGCCGCCCCTTGCGGTTTGTCGGCGGTGGTTTGTGTCTCCAGCATGAGTTCTCCCTCTTCGGGCGCTAGTGCAAGTCACCCGTATCAGTCATCGTACGATGCCCTTTCCTCCTCTGGCAGGAGGCCGGGCCGCCGGCCGCTGCGGGCACGCCGCGGCGCGGCCCAGGAGATCCGGGACCTGGTCTCGAATCTGCTCCTTACGGCATTGGGTGGTGGATCGGCATAGCGGGAACCTTGGCGACTGCCGTGTTCCAGAAACGCACTCATCACCGCAGCCCAGCCCGACCTGACGACAGCCGGCACCGCTGAGGGGTGCCGGCTGTGGTCGGGTCGGCCTGGGCTGCCGGACCGCGGGGCTCCGAGAGGGCGGTGCGGCTTAGGCCGGATCCGCGGGGGCCGCCACCTCGGGCTGGGGATCCGAGAGGGTCTTCGGGACCGTGTCCTCGAACTGCGGGAGGCCGTTCAGGTACTCCACCACCGAATCCGTGGACTCCACGTCACCGAACTTGTTGTCGATGTCGTAGAGGTTCCACTGCACGACGCCCGGGACGCGGTCGCCGATGGTCTCCCGGGGGATGATCGGGCGGAAGCCCTTCGCGATCGCGTCCTCGACGGTGTGGCGCACGCACCCGGCCGCGGTCGCACCGGTCACGATCAGGGTATCGATGCGGTTGGAGGTCAGGAAGAGCTCGAGGTTCGTCCCCGGGAACGCCGAGGCGCGATTCTTCTCGATTACGACCTCGCCTTCCGCGGGAGCAATGCGGTCGTCAATCTGCGCCCAGTAGGAATCCGCCGGAAGGGTTTCCGTGGGGATCTTCGAGTACCACAGGCCCATGTCGTTCGTCCCGGAGGTGGCGTCGCGGTTGCGGTACACGTTCGTGGTGTAGAAGACCGGGACACCCTTGGCGCGCGCGGCCTCGTTGATCCGCTGGACGTTCGGGATGATCGTCTCCATGCCCGGGCAGCTGAACGGGTGGCCCGGACGGGTCCAAGCGTTCGCGAGGTCGATGTGGATGACGGCGGGGCGGTTGCCGTAGCCGATCCGACGCTTGAAGCCTCGCTCGTTGTAGATGTCCGTGCCTGCTTCGAACGCCTCCTCCAGCACTGCTGCCAGGCGGGCTTCGATGTCGTTGAACGTCTCTGTTGTCATGGCTGTCTCCACTCTCTCGGGGACCGGGCTTTCCCAGTCCACTTTTTTGTTGCTGTGTCATCACAGTAGTTGCTGTTTGCGCAACGCACAACCCCCTTGTGAGATTTGAAAAAAAGAACCGCCAGCCATTGCGTGTTGCTTCCACGGGAACTACATTGCTTACTAAGCAACTTGTGACTTATGGCACACAGATTTGCGGTCTAACCCAGCGGACTCCAAACGGGGTTGCCAATGGCCGAAAGGCCCACCCAGGCTTCCCTTCAACGCAGTCCTGAGCCTCACTTCCGAAAGGACCCCAGCATGAAGCGCATCGGAGTAGACGTCGGCGGCACCTTCACCGACTTGTATTTTTCAGACGACGCCCAGCGCATTGCCGTTGTGGAGAAGGTCCCCTCCACCCCCCACGATCCGTCCGAAGCCGTTATCTCCGGCATCAAGAAGCTCTGCGAGAAGGCCGGTGTCTCGCTTGCGGAGATCGACCAGCTGGTGCACGGGACCACGGTGGCTACGAACACCGCGCTGACGCACACCGGTGCGGAGGTCGGGATGATCACTACCGAGGGTTTCCGTGACATCCTGCACATCGCCCGGCACAAGAAGCCATACAACTTTTCCCTGCAACAGGAGCTGCCGTGGCAGACCAAGCCCCTGATCAAGCGCCGTCATCGGCTCACGGTCAAGGAGCGCATCACGGCACCCAACGGCGACGTCCTGGTTCCCCTGGACGAAGATGAGGTCCGTGAGCGCGTGCGCGAGCTGAAGGCTGCCGGAGTCGAGGCCATCGCCGTTTGCCTGCTGCACTCGTATCTGAATTCCGCCCACGAGCAGCGGATCGGGGAAATCGTCGCGGAGGAGTTCCCCGAGGCTTACCTGTCCCTGTCCAGCGAGATCGTGCCCCTATACCGGGAGTACGAGCGTTTCTCCACCACCGCGCTCAATGCCTATGTCGGGCCCCGGGTCTCGCGTTACCTCTACCGTCTGCAGGAGCAGGCCGAAGGATTGGGCTACAAGCGGGAGATCCTGCTGATGCAGTCCTCCGGCGGCATGGTTCCGATCAAGGAGGCCGCCAAGCGGCCGGTGACGCTGATGATGTCCGGACCGGTCGGCGGCCTGATCGGCGGCATGTGGGCCGGCCGCCAGTCCGGCTTCGAGAACGTTGTCACCCTGGACATCGGCGGTACCTCGGCGGACATCGGTGTGGCCTATAAGGGTGAACTGCGCATGCGTCACCTGCTGGACACTAAGATCGGCGACCACCAGGCCATGGTCCCTATGGTGGACATCGATACCATTGGTGCCGGCGGCGGTTCCATCGCCTACGTCGACGCTGGCGGGGTCTTCCGCGTGGGTCCTCAATCTGCGGGAGCTGTCCCGGGCCCGGTCTGCTACGGCCGCGGCGGGTCGGAGCCGACATCGACCGACGCCCAGGTGCTGCTGGGCCGCATGCGTCCTGACCGGGTCCTGGCAGGCTCAGGTATGGATATGGACCTTGATGGCGCCCGAAAGGCCATGGAAGGTCTGGCAGAAAAGCTCAACATGTCGGTGGACCAGGCAGCCCTCGGCGCCCTGCAGATCCAGAAGTTCGGTATGACCCAGGCGATCGAGCAGAACTCCGTGCGCCGGGGCTACGACCCGCGCGACTTCACCCTCGTCGCTGCCGGCGGTGCCGGCGCACTGTTCGCCTGCGAGATCGCCGCGGAGCTGGAGGTCCCGAAGGTGCTGATCCCGGCCCACCCCGGCATCATGGCTGCCACCGGCCTGTTGGCTACCGACGAGAAGTACGAGTTCGTCGCCACCAACCGGTTCACGTTCGCCAACGCCAACCCCGCCGCCATCCAGGCCTCCTTCGAGCAGTTGGAACGCGAGGCCAATGCCCAGCTGGATGCCGAGGACGTGCTGGCCGAACGCCGCAAGCTCGAATGGCTCGCGGACGCCCGCTACGAGGGCCAGGGATACGAGATCCGCTTCGCTGCCCCCGCAGGACCAGTCAACCAAGCCTGGCTGGAAAAGGCCGAGGCAGCCTTCCACGATGCCCACTTTGAGGAGTACGGCCACCGCTTCAAGAACGGCACCGTGGAGGTCATCAACATCCGCGTGGAGGCCAGCGCCGTGATGGATGACCTGCCCACGCCGGAGGCGATCAAGTCCGGTTCCCTCAAAGACGCCCTGGTGGAAACCCGTCCGGTGACCTTCGAACAGGATGGCAAGCCGGTCACCTTGGACACCAGTTTCTACGACCGCGACAGGATGGGCGTGGGAATTACCTTCACCGGTCCCGCCATCATCGAACAGTACGACTCCACCACCGTTATTCCTCCGGGATTCTCCGGAGCGGTGGACGCCGCCGGCAACCTCGTCATCGACTGCCCGGCCGCGACCCAGAGTGCCGAGAAACTGGCCACGCCGATCCTGATGCGCGTGATCGGGGGCGCTCTGAACTCGGCGGCCAAGGAAATGGCCTCGGTGCTGTTCCGCATGGCCTATTCCTCGATCATCCGCGAGTCCGAGGACCTCGGCGCAGGGCTTTTCGACAGGGACGGCAACGTGCTGGCCGAGTCCGACTCCACGCCCATGTTCATGGGCTCCATGCCCAAGATCGTCAAGGGTGTGATCTCGGTCCTGGGCGACGACATCCACGACGGTGATGTCATCCTGCACAACGATCCTTACTTGGGGGCCACGCACTCCCCCGACGTGGCGATCATCGAACCGATCTTCCACGACGGGGAACTCGTCGGCTTCGCCGGAGCCTCGGGCCAGCTGATCGATAACGGCGGCGCGTACTCCGGACTGATGGTGGACATTCAGGACATCCAGTCCGAAGGCACCATCTTCCGGGCGGTGAAGATTTCCGAGAAGGGCGTCCGCCAGGAATCGCTGATCCGGCACATTCTCAACAACACCCGGACACCCACCTCCAACGAGGGCGACTTCCAGGCGATGATCGCCGCCTGCGAGCTGGCCAAGTCCCGCTACATCGCCCTCATTGAGCGCTACGGCTTCGGCGCGGTCCGCGAGGCCGGCCAGAGCTGGATCGACTACTCGGAGCGGATGCTGCGCCAGGAAATCGCCAAGATCCCGGACGGCGTCTACGAGACCGAGGTCGGCTACCTGGACGACGACGGCCGCAACTATGGCAAGAAGCTGCCAATCGTCGTGAAGGTGATCGTCGAGGGTGACGAGATTACCTACGACCTCACCGGCTCTTCCGAACAGGTGCCGACCGCCTACAACTGCGCCTTCGAGGGCACCACAGTCTCGGCATTCACGTTCATCACCCGCATGATGTTCCTGGACGAGGTCGCCTTCCCGGTGTTCGTGCCCCAGAACGAGGGCATGCTCAAGCCCCTGAAGGTGATCGCCCCGGAAGGCACCATCTTCAACCCGAAGTACCCAGCTGCAACCTTCTCCCGGTTCTCCCAAGTACAACGCGCCGTCGACTTGGCTTTGCGGGCCCTGGCCCCTGTCATCCCCGACCGCGTCACCGCCGGCAACTCCGCCCACATCCACTTCATCTCCTACTCCGGATGGGACGAGAAACAGGGCGAGTACTGGGTCTACCTCGAGGTCAACGAGGGCTCCTACGGCGCCCGCGCAACCAGCGACGGGCCGGACTCCGTGGACAACCTCATCGCCAACACCCGCAACAACCCGATCGAGGAGCTCGAGTGGCGGTTCCCGATGCGCACCGACCGCTACGAACTGCGCTCCGAGCCGGCGGCGGCCGGCGAGTTCCGCGGCGGCATCGGCATCGTCCGGGAGAACACCTTCCTGACGGACACCGCGATCACCTGCGAGGGTGAACGCCACGAGTCGGACGTACCATGGGGCGCGTTCGGCGGCCACGAGGGCCTCAACGGCTCGCTCGTGAAAAACCCCGGCCGGGAGGGCGAGGAGTCCTGGCCGTCCAAAGTCACCGGCCGCCAACTGCTGGCCGGCGACTCCCTCCAGATCACCGTGCCCAGCGGTGGCGGCTTCGGTGACCCCCAGCGGCGGGACCCCCTGAAGGTCCTCGAGGACGTACTGGACGGCTTCACAACCGCCGAGGCGGCTGCCCGTGACTACGGCGTGGTCCTCAAGGAGGTCAACGGCCAGCTCACAGTAGATCTGAGGTCAACCGCCGAACGCCGCGAGGTTTTGGTCTCCGAGCTCAGTTCGGCAACCTGAGCCAGGAGCAGCAGTAAGGGGGCGGCCTGGAGCCAGCTAGCGACGCTGGCCTCCAGGCCGCCCCTTCGTTCCCTCCTCATCACACCGCCCACCTATCCCCGTGAATTAGGAACAGTCATGACCACTGCCCCAACCTTTCAATTTGTCGAGTCCGATGTCAGGCCCAAGGACGTCCGGCTGGCGACCTGGATTTGCTTCTTCGCCTGGACCTTCGCCGTCTACGACTTCGTCCTGTTCGGCAACCTCCTGCCGGTGCTGGCTTCCGACCTCGGCTGGAGTGCGGCCCAGTCCACGGGGATTAATACCTGGGTGACGGCAGGGACTGCCCTCGTGGCCTTCGGGATTGGCCCGATCGTCGACCGGATCGGCCGCCGCAAGGGCATCCTGATCGCCGTCGTCGGTGCCGCCGTCGCCTCACTGCTGACGGCCACTGTCGGCTGGGTTGTGGGCCTCTCTGCCGGCCTTGGACTCGTCTTCCTGGTCCTCGTGCGTTCACTGGCCGGCCTCGGCTACGCCGAACAGTCCATCAACGCTGCCTACCTCAACGAGATGTTCGCCCACAACAGCGATCCCGCCAAGGCCCGCCGCCGCGGTCTCATCTACTCACTCGTCCAATCCGGCTGGCCGGTCGGCTCCGTCCTGGCCGCCGGGTCCGTCTACCTGCTGTTCCCCATCGGCGGGTGGGCGCTCTGCTTCGCCGTGGCCGCCCTCCCCGCCGTCTTCATCGTCATCGCCGGACGCTGGCTCAAAGAAAGCCCCCAGTTCGCCCACCGCCACCAGATCGACAAGATGATCAAGGACGGCCGGATGGAAGAGGCACAGCAGCTCGGGGAGAAATACGGAATCGACGTCTCCGAGAAGGCCAGCCCACTCGTCTCAGTCTTCCGCGGAGAATCGCTGCGGTCCACCCTGACGATCGGCGGGGCCTTCCTCCTGAACTGGCTTGGCGTCCTTGCTTTCGCGATCCTCGGCACGTCGCTGCTTACGGCACCGGACGGCAAAAACGTCGAGTTCGACAACGCGCTGCTGATCCTCATCATCTCCAACGCCACAGCCTTCGCCGGCTACCTGTTCCACGGCTGGCTCGGCGACCGGATCGGACGCCGCAACGCGATCGGGATCGGTTGGATCCTGTGTGCCATTTCCTTCTTCACCATGCTCCAGGCCCCGAACGGGGACTTCCCGCTCATCATCGGGCTGTACAGCGCCGGGCTGTTCTTCCTCATCGGCCCCTTCTCCGCCCTGCTGTTCTTCACCGGCGAAAGCTTCCCCGTCCACACCCGGGCAACGGGAAGCTCCATCATCAACGCCTCCGGCCAAGTCGGAGCAATCATCGGCGGACTGCTCATTACCGCCACCCTCGCCGCGGGAGCCGGCTGGATCAACGCCACACTATGGTGGGGCGTCCTCCCCATCCTGGCTTCCGGCTTGCTGATCTTCGCCGCCCGGAACGTCGACCCCAGCAAAGTCCGCACGGACTGACAGGCCCCTGAAACCCCGCACCACAGACACCATCCGCCCGGCGATAACTCCTGGCCCCCACAGAGTTCCCGCCGGGCGGATGACATTAAATCCCTACAAGCACCGGACTCGGATTCGCGGGATACGCCGTCCGCAAGAGGCCGCCGGTGCCTCTAGGGCTTCACCCTATTCAGGTGAGCTGCGTCCGTGCGGGATGTGGACGTGGTTGTAGGCGAAACCGAACTTTCGACGCAGAAGGGGCACGCGAAGCTGGCTGACATAGCAGGATCCTAACCTCAAACCAGATCCGTCGTGCCAGGCAAAGCCCCGCATCGCACCTGTGGAAAGCGTTCGTTTCCGGCTCGGCGGCCGGCGCCGTTGAGGTGAGGGAGGTGCAGGTCCTGACCATGGTCGGTATCAGAGTTGACCAGACATTTCACCGGAAGGCCTCACGTACCGAGTGTCGATCCCGCCGCACGGACAGTGGCGCACGGTCCTGACCGTAGCGGGTGGCAAAGATTCCCGTGCTGCAGATTGCCACCGAGATCCTGCACGAGGTCAGGCTCGATGTCTCCAACGGTCTGGCCCTGGGCGGCTCATCCGCCTCTTGCGGCAGCGTCGATGCAACACCGCTGTTCGTGAGCGTGCTCGGGGCAGTAAGCCGTCGGTGATTCGCCAAAGACACCATCGCCGCCTGCTGCCGCACGCGGACCGTGCCCTGGACTGGATCCGGGACTACTCCGGGGACGGCACAAACTTCGCGTACGGCGCCCAAGCTGAACCGCCCATTGCGCTGTGCGCGCTGCAGGCCTGTGTCTACGCAGCGTACATGGCACGCGCCTGACGGTCATCCTCACAAGTCGTCTGCTGAGGCTCCAGTGGAATCCTCTGATATGCCCAGGTCCGAAATGGCCGGGCTGAGCCCCCGTCCCGGCCGGCCTCCCGGAATCGATGGACTGCCGGAGGGCTTGGAAACTTACGGTCTCTCGTCAGACCAGTTCTTTGCTTGCCAGGCTGAGATAGCCGTAGCGCGACCGGCCCCGATGTGCGTTCCAACATCGGCTGGCGTGCTGTCCGGACCCACCCGGGTCCGGACAGCGGGCCGGCCATTGTTCTTGCCCGTGTCCTCAGGCCCCGGACACCGATTGTGAGGCCACGGCGCGCGCGGGCACTGTGGGAACGGGGTCGTCGTGGTAGCGGCGGAGAGGCCGTCCTGCGGTCTCGGGCATGAGGAAGGTGGCGACGAGGAATGATGCGACGGCGATGGTTGCGACGTAGATGGCGGGGGAGAGCGAGTATCCGGTTCCGGCAACAAGCCACGTTGCCAGGAAGGGTGCGGTGCCGCCGAACACCGCGTAGGTGATGTTGTAACAGGTGCCAGATGCCGCGAAGCGCACGTCAGTCGAGAACATTTCCGACATAAGGACCGAAGTCACGACATTAGCGGTCACGGCGCCGAGTCCTATGAGCAGTTGGCTCGCAACGGCGGCTGCGAACGTTCCC
This sequence comes from Arthrobacter sp. CJ23, assembly GCF_024741795.1. NCBI lineage: Bacteria > Bacillati > Actinomycetota > Actinomycetes > Micrococcales > Micrococcaceae > Arthrobacter > Arthrobacter sp. CJ23. Next base: position 3,922,418 of record NZ_CP102950.1, read on the forward strand.
TGTTCGGCGATCATATACGCGGGAATGGTGAGGATGGCCAGGAGGCCAGCGGCTGTCTGCATGGTGGGGCGGCGCCCTATGCGATCCGAGACGCGGCCCATCACGGGGGCGAGCGCCGTCGCGAGGGTCAGCGAGATCAAGCTCGAGAACAGCGCGAGGTGCTGGGGCAGGCCGACCACCTTGATCAGGAAGGTCGACATGTACGTGGAGTAAATGTAAAAGGAGAGCGCCGTGAGCATCACGAACCCGCCTAGACGCAGCATCGCGGGCCACTGGGTGCGGAAGACGACTCCCAAAGACGGGGCGGGCCGGGAGGCTGAATCATCGATCATCGCTTGGAACTCAGGAGACTCGTGGAGCTTGGCGCGAATGTAGAACGCGATCAGGCCCATCGGCACTGACAGTAGGAAGAGGATGCGCCAGCCCCAATCGCCCATGGCCTCGGGGGGCAGGATGAAGCTGAGCAGCGCTCCGAGTCCAGCGGCGAGGGCGAATGAGGAGAACGTCGCCGCGGACATGGCGGACGAGTAACGTGCCCTGCGCCTGTCGGGGCTGTGTTCGACGACATAGATGGTGGCGCCCGCGTATTCGCCCCCGGCAGAAAAGCCCTGCAAACACCGGGAAAGCACCAGTAGGACGGCGGCCCAGATGCCGATCGTCTCGTGGCTTGGGATGAGTCCGATTGCGGCCGTGGATCCGGACATGAGCAGGACGGTCAGCACCAGGATCTTCTTACGTCCAAGACGATCGCCCAAGCGTCCGAAAAAGATCCCGCCCAAGGGCCGCAGCGCGAACGCCACAGCGAACACGGCAAACGTCTCGAGCAGACCCGTAACCGGATCCTTGGATGAGAAGAACGTAGCGGCAATGTGGGTTGCCATGTAGCCGTAGATGGCAAAATCGAACCACTCCACCACAGTCCCGGCAAAAGAGGCCCGTACCACTTTACGCAGGCGCTCCGGGCTCACCTTCTCCAGCGAATTGTCTGCAAGGTCGCGTTCCATGTTGTCTCCATTCAGTGGATGGCGCCCAGACCGCGTGGTGCTTCACTTTCAGCCCAGAACACTGCGGGGCAGCGCTTCGCACGTATGATCTAGATCGCCGTTGATCAGACAACAACTTATTTCCCTTGGTAGCAACAAGTCAAGGTTTCTGCCGTGACTCTTCCTGTCACGCGAGGGGTATTACTGGACTTTCGCACGCCCCGTATGACTGCCGGGCTCCTGTAACCGTGCCGGATGGTTTAGCCGACGGGACGAAGCATGGACTCGACGAGTAGTCCGTCGTGGTCCGCGTAGGTCATCGGATGATCTTGGTCCATGGGTTGGGCAGCCAGCCGCGGGACCTGTACGCGTGCTGAATCCCGGCGCCTGCGCAGCGTCGGCGTCCGTGGCCGTCCAGAAACCTGCCGGGGCGCAGCTCTCCTTGCGGTTGACGTCGCCGGCGAAGATGGTTGCTTGATCCTGGCAGCGGATGGCCCAACTGCAAATCACACCTTGAAGTACTTCGCCTCAGGGTGGTGGAACACGAACGCGTCGGTGGACTGTTCGGGGTGCAGCATCAGCTCATCGCTGAGGACCACGCCCATCCGCTCGGGTTTCAGCAGCTCCGTCACCTTGCGGCGGTCCTCCATGTCCGGGCACGCGGGGTACCCGAGCGAGAACCGCGCACCTCGGTAGTCCAGCTTGAACAGACCGGCCTTGTCCTTGGGCTCCTCGGCGGCGAAGCCCAGTTCCGAGCGGATGCGGGCATGCCAGAATTCCGCGAGCGCCTCCGTGAGCTGCATGACCAGGCCGTTGAGCTCGTAGTAGTCGCGGTAGTGATCGCCGGCGAAGAGCTTGGCAGTCACCTCATCGACATTGCCGCCGGCGGTGACCAGCTGCACCGGCAGCACGTCGATCTGCCCCGATTCGCGCGAGCGCACGAAGTCGGCGAGGCACAGGTGCCGGTCGCGGCGCTGGCGCGGGAAGTCGAAACGCAGCCGCTCGGTGCCAAGCGGACCGCCTGATCCCCCATCCGGGGCGAGCAGGCCCGCGGTCCCGAGGACGCCGTCGCGATCCTCCCCGTGGTGCAGCACCACCACCTGTTCCCCTTCGGAGACCACCGGGAAGTAGCCGTACGCGACGGATGCATCGAGCATTCCCTCGCCGAGGATGCGGTCCATCCAGTACCGCAGGCGCGGCCGGCCCTCGCGTTCCACCAGTTCCTCATAGGAGTCGCCGTCCTCGCCGCGGCCGGGCTTGAGCCCCCACTGCCCCATGAACGTGGCGCGCTCATCGAGGAAGGCACCGAAATCGTGGAGCGAGACGCCGCGCACGATGCGCGTGCCCCAGAACGGCGGCGACGGCACGCGGTTGTCGGAGGCGACGTCGGAGCGGCCGGGCATTGCCTCCGGCTCGGTCAGGGTAAGCGTCCCGCCCTTGCGGTGGTGCCGCTTCTTCAGCGCGGGCAGGCCCACCTCCGCAGGGTCGGCGCCGCGGGCCACCTGCACCAGCGGCTCCATGAGGGAAAGGCCTTCGAAGGCGTCCTTCGCGTAGCGGACCTCGCCCTCGAACTGGCCTGCCAGGTCCTGCTCCACGTAGGCGCGGGTCAGCGCCGCGCCGCCGAGGATGATCGGCCACCGCTTCGCGAGCCCGCGGGCCTGCAGTTCCGCGAGGTTCTCCTTCATCACCACGGTGGACTTCACCAGGAGACCGGACATGCCGATCACGTCGGCGTTGTGCTCCTCGGCTGCCGCGATGATGTCGGCGATGGGCTGTTTGATGCCGAGGTTGATCACCTTGTAGCCGTTGTTGGTGAGGATGATGTCCACCAGGTTCTTGCCGATGTCGTGCACATCGCCGCGCACGGTGGCGATCACCATGGTGCCCTTGCCCGACGCATCCGATTTCTCCATGTGCGGCTCGAGCAGCGCGACGGCGGTCTTCATCACCTCGGCGGACTGCAGCACGAAGGGCAGCTGCATCTCGCCGGCGCCGAAGCGCTCGCCCACCACCTTCATGCCCTCGAGCAGGTAGTCGTTGATGATGCCGAGCGGGGTCATGCCCTCTGCGCGGGCCAGGTCGAGGTCCTCTTCGAGGCCCTTGCCTTCGCCGTCGATGATGCGCCGCTCCAGGCGCGCGCCGGTGGGCAGCGCCGCGAGTTCGGCGGCGCGCTGGTCCTTCAGCGCTGCGGTGTCGACGCCGGCGAACAGGTCCAGCATGCTGGCCAGGGGGTCGTACGTGAGGTTGCCGTCGGCGTCGTATTCGCGGCGGTCCCAGACGAGGTCCAGGGCCACCTTGCGCTGTTCCTCCGGCAGGGAAGCGAGCGGCACGATCTTGGCGGCATCGATGATGCCGCTGGTGAGTCCGGCCTGCACGGCCTCGTGCAGGAACACCGAGTTCAGGGCCATGCGCGCTGCCGGGTTCAGGCCGAAGGACACGTTGGAGACGCCCAGGGTGGTGTTGATGCCGGGGTACTTCGCGGTGATCTGACGGATGGCCTCGATGGTTTCGATGGCATCCCGGCGGGTTTCTTCCTGGCCGGTGGCGATGGGGAAGGTGAGGCAGTCGACGATGATGTCTTCCACGCGCATCCCCCATTCGCCCACCAAGGCGTCCACCAGGCGCGAGGCGATGGCCACCTTGCCCTCGGTGGTGCGTGCCTGGCCGTGTTCGTCGATGGTCAGGGCGATCACGGCGGTGCCGTGTTCCTTCACGAGCGGCATGATGCGCGCGAAGCGGCTGTCCGGGCCGTCGCCGTCCTCGTAGTTGACGGAGTTGACCACGGGGCGTCCGCCGATGTGTTCGAGCCCGGCCTGCAGCACGGGTGGTTCGGTGGAGTCGATGACGAGCGGGAGCGTGGAGGCCGACGCGAAACGTGAGACGACCTCCTTGATGTCGGCCACGCCGTCGCGCCCCACGTAGTCAATGCAGACGTCCAGCAGGTGCGCGCCGACGCGGACCTGCTCGCGGGCGATGTCCACGCAGTCGTCCCAGCGCTCTTCGAGCATCGCCTGGCGGAACGCCTTCGAACCGTTCGCGTTGGTGCGCTCGCCGATCGCGAGGTACGCAGACTCTTGGTCGAAATTCACGTGGTGGTAGAGGGAGGCGATGCCTGCTTCACGCTCGGTGGGGACGCGGCCGCCGTCGGCGCCCCTGCCGCCGCTGGTGACGACGGCGGAGGCGCGGAAGGGCGCAAGACGCTCGACGACGGCGGCCATGTGCTCCGGCGTCGTACCGCAACATCCGCCCACCAGGCCCAGGCCGAATTCCCGCACGAACTGCTCGTGCGCGGTGGCGAGTTCCGTGGGTGACAGCGGATAGTGCGCACCGTTGGGGCCAAGGATCGGCAGGCCGGCGTTGGGCATGCAGGCGATCGCGACTGAGGACTGCTTGGAGAGGTGGCGCAGGTGCTCGCTCATCTCGTCCGGCCCGGTGGCGCAGTTCAGGCCGATGGCGTCGACGCCGAGCGGCTCGAGGGCGGTGAGCGCGGCGCCGATCTCGGAGCCCATGAGCATGGTTCCCGTGGTTTCGACGGTCACCTCGACGAAGATCGGGAGCCGGATGCCGCGGGACACGATGGCCTGCTTGCAGCCGTTGACCGCCGCTTTGGTCTGCAGGAGGTCCTGGCTGGTCTCGATGAGGAAGGCATCCGCTCCCCCGTCGATGAGGCCCTCGGCCTGCAGGGCGAAGGTCTGCTTGAGGTAGTCGTACGTGGTGTGGCCGAGGCTGGGGAGCTTGGTGCCAGGGCCCATGGAGCCCAGGACCCAGCGCATGCGTCCGTCTGTCTTTTCTGCCGCTTCGGCGCGGTCCCGGGCGATCTCCGCGCCCTTCCGGGAAAGCTCTTCAATGCGGTCGTCGATGCCGTAGTCGGAGAGGTTTGACCAGTTCGCACCGAAGGTGTTGGTTTCGACCGCATCGATGCCCACGGCGAAGTACGCGTCATGAATCTCCGCGAGGACATCCGGCCGCGTGGCATTGAGGATCTCGTTGCAGCCTTCCAGCCCCAGGAAGTCGTCCTCGAGCGACAGCTCCCGCCCTTGCAGCATGGTGCCCATCGCCCCATCGGCAATGACCACCCTCTGGTTCACCGCATCCAGCAGCTCCTGCGAGCGAACGGGACGGGCGACGGACTCAATATCAAGCGCAAACCGAGGCATATGAACAGACTACGTCCGGGGCTCATACTTTGGGCCGTGTTTCTGTGTACTACGACGGGGGGTGGGGTGCTTTCTGGCCACCACAAAGAAGGAGCGGACGACGGCGGGACCTCCCGCCGTCGTCCGCTTGAGTTAGCGCCGAACAGAGTTCTACTTGGCTCAGTCTGCGTCGTCGTAGGGACGGCCGCGGAAGTGAGCTCGGCGGTACTCCCAGGCTGGATTCTGATTGCCGCAGCAATGCCGCCGGAACCGCCATCGGGGCCACCTTCCGCGGCGCCGGGGACCTTGATTCTTTGGTTCGCTCTGGGGTGACGCCGACGACGGGCAGAGTGCTGCCGGGGCGCCGAACCGAGCAGATCCACACCTCTGAAGCCGCGCCGCGCAGGAACCGGCGGCGGCTGCAGCCAACCCGTGGTGCCCATCACTGGCCCGAGACCGTGAGGGGCCCTTGGACCGTTCAGGCGTGACAAGGAACCGGTCGCTGACGCTGGTGGAGCCTGCGGTATTGGCGGTCGACTAGAGCGTCGCCTAGACACACCACTGGGCGCGGGGAGACTGCCCAGACATGCTCAACCGCAGCGAGCCCCTACCGGAGCCGGTCTGCAGACGGATCCTCGTCGAGTAATGCCCACCGACGAACTTCCGCGCGACCTATGCTGTGCGCGGAGAGTTGAAGGCCGACCAGATAGCGGACTTTAGTGCTACCACATCCACGTTGGACGGATCCACGACATGTACCTGCCAGCCACGCTCGGCGTACTGCTCTCGAAGGACCTCTGGCAGCCGCCGGGTGGTAATGAGGAGCCCTCCGACCATGTTCGTATCGTTTTGCCGGATGCGCTCCACATTTGTCAGGAGCGACGCCGGCAGCCTCCCGCTGCCGCGGGCCTCCAAGATCACGCGCTTGCCGCTGGCGTCCTGCAAAAGCCCATCCCCGAATTGACCACCCGTCTGCGGATACAGCCGTAGGGCATCTTCTTCCGTGAGCAGCTCCACCCCTGGTGGGAGTGTCTTCCATACGTGATGGAGTATCTGGGCTTCATTCAGCACGGCCCTCATCACGGGGCCGGCCGCCTCCGGGGAGATCCGCGAAAGGTCGTCGAGCAGAGCATCACGTTCGGCTGCCGGCAAGTCTTCAGCGTGATCGGCGATCACGTCGCCGACCTCGGCGGCGGGCCACTCCACTTCCTTTCCCTCCCACTTGAGGCGGGGAAGCCGCCCTGCCAGAGCCACCAGCAGGAAGATTGCCCCGACGACGAGAAGCGCAATAGGCCCCCAGTCTCTGCCAATCGTGAAGACTCCGGTGACGCCTGCGTAGAGGACAGTAAACCCAACGAGTCCGGCCACAAAGCGGGCAAAGCCGTGAAGCTTCGATGGGTCCGCGCGCTGCTGTCTTGATGGCCCTGGCCCTTTATCGCTCGCGCTCACGTCAGGTCGCGTTGTGGTTTCCGTCATGGTTGCTGCCTCCGGCCGGTTGTGGTTCCCGAAAGACCTTACCGGCACAGGCACAGGTAAGCATGAAGCAGAGAAACCAGACTCAACGTGGCGGACGCCGTCACGCGGTCGGCCCAGACCCAGGGACTTCGGGTTTGATGTCCACCCCAAAGCAGTAGGTCGACGAAAATCAGTACATCCGCGAGGTTATCTTGCGGCTTTGGGTTCGTGTTCTTGAATCGCTGCGAGGTCGTCATCCGGGCAGGAGACATCGTTAGCAGCGCGTCCGTCGTCTGCGCATACGACGAGGAGGACTCGGATCACTGGTCCTTCGTCGGTTGTAACTGGCCAGCTCGGGGCTGTGCGGGTGCCACGGTTAGGATGGCACGATGTTCACCTCCATCCACCGGGCCCTGGGCGCGGCCCCGGGCCCCCTCACCTCGCAGATGATCGAGCAGCTCGTTGAGCAGCACGTTGAAGAAGCGGCCGACCTCGACTTCAAGCAGATCCTGCCTATCGGAAAAGGCGAATGGAGGGACGAGACAGCCAAAGATTTCGCGGCCATGGCCAACTCCGGGGGTGGCGTAGTGCTCTACGGTATTGCCGAAGAGCGTGGGCGTGGCACTGCGAAGAAAATCGAACCGATGAAGGTCAATGAGGCCGACATACGGTCACTGACGCAGATTGCTTACACGTTGGTACACCCTCCGCTCATGGACATCCAGCCGGTCAAGATCGCGGATCCACAGCAACCCGATCGCAGCGTGCTCGCGATGGTGGTGCCGCCAAGCGCCGAGTCGCCCCACATGTACTGGAAGAAGGAGGCGTTTCTAGCGCCGGTTCGTCACGGCTCGGACACCCGCTGGATGGATGAGCGCCAAATTGAACAGGCTTTTAGCGAACGTTTCGAGGGCAGACGAAGACGCCAGGCAGATCTGGTCGAATTCTACGATGAGACCCTGGCGCACATCTCGCCTCAAAGGAAGGTGTGCTTCGTCGCCGTCGCTTCACCCGCGAGCGTGAAGGGCATGATCGGCTATCCCTCGGAAGTCGGGAGCGCGAGGGACTTCTTCGACTCCGCCTTGCCAAGTGTCAAAGAGTTCATCCGTTCGGAGTCCTCCGCCATGGACAACTTCAGTGCGTCCCCCGCCATAGGACTACGCCGATGGCGATGGCTGGCCAAATATCAATCTGGGCAAACGAACCACCTGTTGGAACTCCATAGAGATGGATCGGTGGCTTTGGTTGTGGACATCGGCGGCGAGATCATCAGTGACCGTGGCAACGCAGGTCATGCAGTCACAAGCGCGTGGAAGCCAGAAACTACGAGTCTGTCCGTCGAATTCGCAATGGCAGGGCTTGGTATGTTTCTTTCGGCTGTCGCGCAACGAACTCGGAACGACGGCGGGTACGAAGTCCGTGCCGGGCTCACTTGGGACGCAGGCTCCGACGGAACTCTCCCACTGGAGATGTACCTGTCCCACGGCAGGCTAAGTCACGCATCACGTCCCGAAATTCTCCGGCGATTCGCGCCTGTTCAAGGGCTACTCCGAGCGCGGAGGTCAAGTGAACTGCGGGCGGACTTGCATCTAGTCTGCCGTGACATGTTGAATCAGGCTGGACTCGATGAAATCAACTATCTCAGGGACAACTAGCCCCGCCGACTCCATGGGGGCGCCAATAGATTCCTACCGCCACCCGACGACGGTGTCCCGACGGGGGGGCGACCGTCGACCTACCATGGGTCGTCATATCGTGATAACTAAGGGGGGCCACACAGGCCAGATCCCATTGACCCCCGACACCGGAACCGCGAACCTGCGCCCTATTTGGACAACCAAATGAGAAAATGGCGCGTGAAGCTCCAGTCCCTCCTGGACAGTTGGGCCAAATGGGTTGTCGCATGGACGTGTTGTATCGGAGTGCCAATGACCGTTTCCACCAAAGGTTGTCCCCGGCAGAGCTTGGTCTAATCTCAACGGTTAAGACTTCCTCAATGACTGCGGAGGAGACTAGCGAGCGTGCGATGAGAGTCACGTCGACTGCCGAACATGACCACGACAGTCGTCCGGCTCCGACGGCGGCGCCACCGCCAGGTCTGGCGTGGTCGATGCGGACAAGGTTATGGCACCACGTACTGGGCACTTGCGAGTCAAACACCAGCCCGGCAATTGAGTGCTAGGTCGCTCAAAACGTCGTGCGACAACCTTCGGCGGCATCGGAACAGGCCAAGGCAGATTCCGCGTGACGTCAACTCGCCTCGGCAATTGAACTCCTGCATACTGGCATGCATGACCAGCAAAGCAGACACTCTCCCCGAAGAAGAGTGGTACGAGGGACAGCGTCTCGGCGTGGAGGTTGAAGACGAGGGGGAGATTGAGTTTGGCCTACAAGAAGGACCTAAGCCGTGGGATCCCGAAAAGATCCGCGTCACCACCAAGACTTTTTCGCTTCGGCATATCCTTGATATGATCGATAACCGCGATCTGGACCTCGCCCCCGACTTTCAAAGGAAGTTTGTTTGGCGGTCTAAGCAGAAGTCCCGTCTAATTGAGAGCCTCTTCCTCCAGATTCCAATGCCAGCGTTCTACTTCTCAGAGGACACTGATGGTCTTCTTAGGGTTGTAGACGGCCTTCAGCGACTGACAACCATTCATTCATTTGCCCGTGGTGCAGGCTTTGTCTTGAAGGATCTTGAATACCTATCAGCACAAGAGGGCCTTCGCTTTGACGCCTTGCCGGCAGTGCTTCAAAGAAGGCTGCTGAATGCTCAAATTGTTGCAAATGTAATTGACCCTTCAACGCCAAGCGAAGTCAAGTATGACATTTTTGCTAGGATCAATACTGGTGGAGCACCGCTCAATGCCATGGAAATTCGTCATTGCATGAGCAAGGATCGAAGCCGCTCCTTCCTCAAGCGTTGCACGGAGAGCAACGCTTTTCGCGAAGCAACTGATAATGCACTCTACGATCACATCCGGATGCAGGATCGCGAGGCAGTATTGCGTTTCTGCGCTTTCCGCCTACTTGGCGACTTAGATAAGTATGAGAAGTTTGGTTCCCTGGAGCGCCTCCTCTCCTGGGCGAACGAGACGCTTGACGATCAAAAGTTGCTTTCCGACAGCGAACTCCAACGCCTCTTTGAAGACTTTGAACGAGCCATGGTTAATGCCAAGACAATTTTTGGACGGCACGCATTCAGAAAATGGCCACGAGGGGAGAGCCGCCTCAGCCCAATCAATCGCCCACTGCTGGAAAGCTGGGGAATGGTGCTGGCGGACCATGACCGGTCAGAGATCAAGGCAATGGCCCACCAGATTGCTTCAAGCGCACGGTCAAGAATGACAGATGACTACTCGTACTTGGAAAGCATTACGACATCCACCTCTCATCCAGGCCGAGTGCGCACTCGCTTCGCTACGGCCCAGATGATTCTGGAAGAGGCCCTACGTGCTGAGTAGCCTTGAATTGCATGGTTTCAAACGGTTCTCTCACCTTGAACTTGCGTTGTCCCCACTTAGCGTTCTGAGCGGATTGAACGGCAGCGGTAAGAGCACAGTGCTGCAGTCACTGGTCTTGGCTCATCAGGCCAGCCTTAGCCCAGACTCCACGGTCTCCTTATCCAGTGAAACCGGCCTAGATCTGGGCCATGCGGCTGACCTCCTCAATCACGAGAGCGCTTCCGGTGAGTTCTCAGTCAAAATAACGTCTGCAGTCCCATATGAATGGGTCTTTGACATCGGCCCCACAGGCGACGTCCCATACTTGAGCATCCTGAACCGGCCGCAGACCCCACCAGAAGTCTTCCAAGGCGCCGCATTCATACATTTGGCGGCAGAACGCATCGGTCCGCGAACAACCCATCCATCCGCCTATTTTCGGCCCGATGACGCCGTCGTCGGATTTGACGGCCGCTATGCCGCTCATACGCTGGCGGTATGTGGCCGGAACGAGGTTCCCGCATCTCTGAGGCACGAGTCTGAGACGGAAGTTTGGACCCTTAGATCTCAGGTCGAGGCTTGGCTTAGCGACATGGTGGGACCCACTCAAGTAGAAGCCACTCTGGTACCCAAGACCAACCTCGTCACGCTCCGCATTAGGAAGCAAAACTTCTCCTCAGAGTGGCTACTGCCCACGAATACCGGCTTTGGAGTCAGCTACTGCCTCCCGATCATTGTTGCTGGACTAACCTCGAAGCCTGGTGGAATCCTCATCGTGGACAGCCCCGAAGCCCATCTTCACCCGGCAGGACAGTCTGCGATAGGGCGCTTTCTGGCCACCGTGGCCGCCTCCGGGGTTCAGGTTCTCATCGAGACACATAGCGACCATGTTATTAATGGAATTCGACGGCACGTCGCCAGTGGCGGAGAAACTAAAGCGAACAGCGTTCTTTTCCACTTTTTCGGAGAGATGGGGGTCGATTCCATAACAGTCGATGAGGGCGGGCGGCTCAGTCGGTGGCCGGAAGGTTTCTTCGACCAGATGGACAAGGATCTCTTCGCCATTACGACGGCTCGCAAATGACCGATTCAATCATTGCCAACTACTTCGTCGATGAGAATGGATTCAAGTTTCACGACGATTCAGATGAGGTGATCAGTGAGGCGTTTACTGAATTTTCCAAAATCCTTGTCGAAGCAAAGAAGGGCGGCGGTGAAACATATCACACGGAATTAGTTTGGGGCGTTTGCACTTCTAGCGGAAGACGGCTCACAGATTTACTTTATGGACCTTCAGGGATAGACGCCGATGCCCGTAGATTGCTCTATGGATTGTTGCATAAATGCCAGAATCGGGAATCTCCCTCTCTTGCAGATGGAGTATTAGTCGGGGATGGCCTTGCCGAAACTGCTTCCACCGGAGCCATCCTTTGCGCACTGGACTTAGAGAATCAACAGCCAGCTGCTCTACTGACAACTAACCAATCGTCCATCCGCGGCATCGCACTTATTCGCATCTCTCAAACCGAAGCTGAGCTTCAAGCTTCATACATTGCGGAGGTCAATGACTTCAAATACTTCTGGCGACAGGTTCCGGAGATTTGCAATCTGCAGCCGCACGCAATCGAGACAGTGGCACAGCAGGCTTTTCCGGAATCGAATTTCATAGAAGGTGTCTGGTCTGGCGCCAAGGAATTCGAAGGAGAAATAGCTACCATTCGCGGCACACTCATTAGCCACCTTTCGGGGTTGGATGATCATTTTCTTTCCGTCTACGGCGAAACAAACGATCCGAACCGTATTGCTGCCGAAATGGGCTCACGGGCAGGAATTGACTGCTCCAAGGAAAGTAACAGGACGCGTCGCAATAGCAAGGCTATGTCCTCCCGCGTCCGCTCGATTGGCTCGAAAGACCTCTCTTTCGAATGGCACACCAAGCTCGAAGCCCATAGAAATCGCATCCACTTCGCCGTTGACGATGGCAAGCTTTATATTGGGATATTCTGCAGGCATCTAGAAATCTAGAGCCCTCTAAACCTCCGCCACAGGCGCCGCGAACTGGGCCTCGTACAGCCGCGCGTACGCCTCGCCCGCCTCCAGCAAGGAAGCGTGCGTTCCCTGCTCCACGATCTGCCCGGACTCCATCACCAGGATGAGATCGGCGTCGCGGATGGTGGACAGCCGGTGCGCGATCACAAAGGAAGTCCGGTCGGAGCGCAGGGCCCGCATCGCCTGCTGCACCAGCACCTCGGTGCGTGTATCCACTGAAGAAGTGGCCTCGTCCAGGATCAGCACCGACGGCCGGGACAGGAACGCCCGGGCGATCGTCAGCAGCTGCTTCTCGCCGGCGGACACATTGGAGCCTTCGTCCTCCAAAAGCGTGTCGTAGCCTTCGGGCAGGGAGTGCACAAAGCGGTCAACATAGGTGGCAGTAGCCGCCTCCAGGATTTCCGCCTCGGACGCATCGGGCCGGCCGTACGCGATGTTGTCCCGGATGGTCCCGCCGAACAGCCATGTGTCCTGCAGCACCATGCCCATCCGCGAGCGCAGCTCGTACCGCGACATGGTGGCGACGTCCACGCCGTCGAGCGTTATCCGCCCGGCGTCCAGCTCATAGAAGCGCATCATCAGGTTCACCAGGGTGGTCTTGCCCGCCCCGGTGGGCCCCACGATCGCGATGGTCTGCCCCGGCTCCGCCACGAGGTTCAAATCCGAAATCAGCGGCTTGTCGGCCGAGTAGGAGAAGGAGATGTTCTCGAACACCAGCCGCCCCCGCCCGCCAACAGGAACAGCGGGAGGATCTGGATCAGCAGACTCCTCCGGGGTATCCAGCAGTTCGAACACCCGCTCCGCGGACGCCACGCCGGACTGCAGCAGGTTGGCCATCGAGCCCAGCTGCGCGAGCGGCATGGTGAACTGGCGCGAGTACTGGATGAAGGCCTGCACGTCGCCCAGCTGCATCGCCCCGGACGCCACCTGCAGGCCACCCACCACGGCGATCCCCACATAGACCAGGTTCCCGATGAACGTCATGGCCGGCATGATCAGCCCGGAAATGAACTGCGCGCCGAAGCTGGCGGCGAACAGCTCGGCGTTCTTCTGCCGGAACCGCTCCTCCACCTCGCGCTGCCGTCCGAACACCTTCACCAGCGCGTGCCCGGTGTAGGTCTCCTCGATCTGCCCGTTCAGCTCGCCAGTGTTCTTCCACTGCGCCACGAACAGCTTCTGCGAGCGCTTGGCGATCAGCGCCGTGGTCACCAGCGTCAGCGGCACCGTCACCAGCGCAAGCACCGCCAGCACGGGCGAGAGCAGGAACATCATCAGCAGCACGCCGGCCACGGTCAGCAGCGAGGTGACGGCCTGGCTGATGGACTGCTGGAGGCTTTGCGAGATGTTGTCGACGTCGTTGGTCACCCGGCTGAGCAGCTCGCCGCGCTGCACCGAGTCGAAGTAGCGCAGCGGGAGGCGGTTGATCTTCGCCTCGATCTGCTCGCGCAGCCGGTACACGGTCCGCTGCACGACGCCGTTGAGGATGTACGCCTGCACCCAGCCGAACGCGGACGCCAGCACATACAGCACCAGCACCCACAGGAGCACGGAGGACAGCGCCGCGAAGTCGATCCCGACGCCGGGGTTCAGGTCCATGGCGCTGAGCATGTCCGCTTTCGCGTTCTCGCCGGCGGCCCGCAGTCCCGCGATCACCTCGGCCTTGCCCACCCCGGCGGGCAGCTGTTTGGACACCACGCCGGCGAAGATCAGGTTGGTGCCCTCGCCCAGCAGCCGCGGGCCGATCACCGAGAACGTCACGCTCGCCACGGCCAGCACCAGGACCAGGGCCAGCCACAGCCGCTCGGGATGCAGGGTGCCCAGCAGCCTCTTGGCGGACGGCAGGAAGTTCATGGCCTTCTCAGCCGGGACGTTCATTCCGGCGAACGGTCCGCCGCGGCCCGGTCCGGCGGCCGGGCGGGGTATGCGCTCGACGACGGCGGTCCCGGTATTCGGGGCGGGTCCGGTTCCACCGCTGCTGCTTCCGCCCCTCCCGGGGGTAGCGCCCGACGGCGGGCGGTGCTGCCCGCTCATGCCGCGTCCTCCGCTGCCAGCTGGGACGAGACGATCTCCCGGTACGTTTCGGAGGTCTCCAGCAGCTCAGCGTGCGTTCCGCGCCCGACGATCCTGCCGTCGTCGAGCACTAATATCTGGTCCGCATCGACGATGCTGGAGACGCGCTGCGCGATGATCACGATGGTGGCCCCGGAGGTGCTGCGTTTGAGGGCCTGGCGCAGCCGGGCGTCGGTGGCGGTGTCCAGGGAGGAGAAGGAATCGTCGAAGACGTAGAGCTCGGGCTGTTTCACGAGCGCCCGGGCGATGGCGAGCCGCTGCCGCTGGCCGCCGGAGACGTTGGTGCCGCCCTGCGAGATGGGCGCGTCCAGGCCGCCCTCCATTTCCTCCACGAAGTCGCGCGCCTGGGCGATGCCGAGGGCCTGCCAGAGTTCGTCCTCGCTGGCGTCCGGTTTGCCGTACAGCAGGTTGCTGCGCACCGTGCCGGAGAACAGGTAGGGCTTCTGCGGGACTAGGCCGATGTGCCCCCAGAGGAGTTCGGGGTGCAGCTCGCGGACGTCCACGCCGTCGATCCGCACCGAACCGCTGCTCGCGTCGAACAGCCGCGGGAACAGGTTCACCAGAGTGGTCTTGCCGGCGCCGGTGCTGCCGATGATCGCCGTCGTCTGCCCCGCGCGGGCCTCGAAGCTGATCCCGGAGAGGACCGGCTGCTCGGCACCCGGGTAGGCGAACCCGACGTCGCGCAGTTCCAGCTCACCGCGCCCGGCGGACTTGATGACCGGGTTCTCCGGCGGCCGCACGCTCGACTCCGTCTCCAGCACCTCGCCGATCCGGTCCGCCGAGACGGCCGCGCGCGGGATCATCACGGCCATGAACGTGGCCATCATGACGGACATCAGGATCTGCATGAGGTAGCTGAGGAAGGCGATCAGCGTGCCCACCTGCATGGAGCCGTCCTCGATCCGGAACGAGCCGAACCAGATCACCGCGACGCTGGAGACGTTCAGGACCAGCATCACCACCGGGAACATGAGCGCCATGAGCCGGCCGGCGCGCAGGGCCATCTCGGTGACGTCGTCGTTGGCCTGGGCGAAGCGCGCCGTCTCCAGCTCCTCGCGCACGAACGCCCGCACCACCCGGATGCCGGCGAGCTGTTCGCGGAGGACGCGGTTCACGGTGTCGATCCGCAGCTGCATGAGCCGGAACAGCGGCACCATCCGCACCACAATCAGCCCGACGCACACCAACAGCACGGGCACGCTGACCGCGATCAGCCAGGACAGCTGCACGTCTTGCTGGATGGCCATGATCACGCCGCCGATGCTCAGCATGGGCGCGGCCACCATCATGGTGCAGCTCATCAGCACCAACTGCTGGACCTGCTGGACGTCGTTGGTGGAGCGCGTGATCAGACTCGGCGCCCCGAAACGCGTGACCTCCTGCTCGGAGAACTCCCCCACCCTTGTGAAGACGGCGCCGCGCAGGTCCCGGCCCACGGCCATGGCAGCCTTCGCGCCGAAATACACGGCGGTGATGGCGCAGGCGATCTGCAAGAGCGTGATGAGCAGCATGACGCCGCCCAGCCGCAGGATGTAGCCGGTATCGCCCTTGGCCACGCCTTCATCGATGATGTCGGCATTCAGCGTGGGCAGGTACAGCGAGGCGATGGACTGCGCCAGCTGGAAAACCACGACGGCGATCAGCAGCCGCCGCTGCGGCCGCAGGTACTGCACGAGAAGCTTCCAGAGCATCCGGTCTCCACTCACGCGAAGTGATTCGAAGGCCAGTCTACGACTGGTTGCTGAGGGCAACTAGGGGGAGATCGCGGCTTTCCTGTTCAGCCCCGAAAGGGCTGCCTGCGTCCCGGTTCCGCTCTTGGGCAAGTACGTGAACAACCGGAGGGACGGAAACTGCGGGACGCCCAGGGCCATGGGGGCGAAGCTGAGCCGGCCCAGTGACTCGTGGTCGTAGACCACGTCCACGTGGTAGGAATCGCCCACCACTTGGCGTTGCCACAGCTCTCGGAAGGTTTCGGACACCTCGCCCAGCTTTCGTGCCATGGCGTCGAACCGGGGGTCGTCCGGAAATTTGGCTGACTGCGCCCGGAACTGGGCCACCATGGAGCGGGCCATCATCTCCTTGTGCACATGCGGCCGGGCGAGCTCCGGATCCGTGAAGAACCGTTGCAGGCAGCTTTCACCAACCCGGGTATCGAAGATGTCCGCGGCGGCAGAATTCATGGCGACAACGGTCCAGAAGGGGTCCGCGACGTAGCTGGGGTTCGCGATGGCGTCCACCAGTTGCTGCAGAAGGGCGAGCTGGCCGCCGTCGGCGTCGAAGGGAAGTCCGCCGGGACGGGCGCCGGGCCGGCCGTGACCCTGGACTCCCGAGTGGCCGGCCGGGCTGCCGGCCGCTCCCTGGGGCGGGCGGCGACCCGAGGCGAGCCGCCGGACGTGTGTCCGGTCCTCAGCGCCGAGCTGGAGGGCGTTCGAAATCGCGTCGAGGATTTCCTCCGAGGCACCGATGGCCCGGCCCTGCTCCAACCACGTGTACCAGGAGACCCCGACGTTCGCCAGGACGGCGACCTCTTCGCGCCTGAGTCCGGGAGTCCGGCGTCGGGAGCTGGCAGGCAAGCCGACATCCTCGGGGCGGGTCTGTTCCCGGCGCGTGCGGAAGAACTCGCCGAGGCGGGCATGGTTGGACCGGGCTTGAAGGGACCGTGCCTGCTTGGACTGGGCCTGCTTGGACTGGGCCTGGCTGGAAGTCTGCTGATCGGTGCGCATGGGTTCTCCACTAATGACGAGCGTCCGGCCGACCGCATGCAGCGGTCGGCCGGACGGACCGGTGAGCGGAATCCGAACCTTGGATCCGGAGGATTCCTGGTTACTGCAGGACGCGCTCACGTTCGGAGCGGACATCCAACTGTGCATATTCCTCGGAGGCCAGACGTGCGGCATCCGCCGGACTCATGCGGGGCTCGAGGCTGAACAATGCGGCGATCTGTTCGAGGCGTTGCTCCACTGAACCGGACACCACGTGGAACGGGATGCCCAGTTCGTCCATGGTCTGCTGCAGGATCGAATCCGACATGTTCCGGAATTCGTCGTTGACCGGGCGGTGCCCGTCGGCAGAGAGCGGGAGCTCGTTCTTCAGGTGCACGAACACGTCGAAGGAGTTCCTCACGTGGTTCTTGAAACTGTTGCCGAGGCTCGCCATCACCTCTTCGAAGAAGGCCAGTTCCGGCGTCTTCTCCACCGTTTCCCCGGGCTTCAGATGTGCCGAGGCGCTGGGATTCAGTCCGAGGGAAACCCGCACAGATCCGTAGATCCATTCCTGCAGGGAGGAACCGTCCGAGATGAAGCCATCCGAGAGCTTGTCCTCGTACACGGCCCGTTCCACGTGGCGCGTCACGATCATCTGGATGAGTTCCGCTGCGGTGCATTCCTCGAGGGTCTTGCCCGGGGCGGCCTCCGGGAGGATCTCCCGCATGGTCCTGGCCCGGGTCCGGGGCAGCCCCGTGTAATGGGACAGTGCCATGGAGGTAAACGTCTTGCCCGAGGAATAGGTACCCGAAATGCCGATGCGCACTGCGTCCGCCCTAGTCGTTGACGAGCTGGAGGGTTCCCACGGCGCTGAGCTTGCCGGCGAACTCGATGGCCGCGTCGCTGAGGTCGGCCTCGGCAACCTTGCGGGTGCCTTCCACGTCCCCGTTGAGGACCGTGGGGGCGAAGCGGACGTGCGTGGCGTCCTCGATGCCAACAAAGTTCAGCCAGTCAGCAAAGAAGGTGCTGCTGAAGTCGGAACCGAAGGCTGCCGGAACACCGGGAGCGTAGACGCCGCTGGTGTGGATGGCGAGGGCCTGCTTGCCCTCCATGAGGCCGCGGTAGCCAGCAGCGGGGTCAAAACCGAAGCTCCAGCCTGGCTGGGTGATGATGTCGATCCACTGCTTCAGGACGTAGGGGACGCCGGCGTTCCACATGGGGATGTTGAAGACGTAGGCATCGGCGGCGGCGAACTGCTCGAAGACAGCACGGGCGGATTCCCACGCGGCGATCTGCTCCGGCGTCTGGTCCTGGCCGGTGAAGACAGCCATCTTGGCGGCAGCCGCGACGTGGCCGAAAACAGGAAGGGCACCGTCGTCGAACAGGTTCAGCGTCTCCAGCTCAAAGCTCTCCGCACCGGCAGTCTGGACGGAATCGATGAAGTGCCGGGCCAGCCGCAGGGAGTCGCTGTTGGCGTAGCGGGGAGAGGCGTTGATGTGGAGGATGGTAGGCATTGGCTTCCTTTCGAGGCTTAGCTGCGGGGACGCTTGTGCCCCGTCATCGATCCTCACCCGCCGCCTCCATGCTGCGTAAGATCGCACTTTTTTGTGCCTAGGGCACCTCAAAGTGCCCTGCCCGCAGGGGCTTCCATGCGGCGAAAGGGTCCTTAGGATTCTTCCTGTGGAAGAATCCGGAAGCCCGTCCCGCCCGTCCCCTGGACCGTCCCAGGCCGTCTACACCGACATCGACGGCACCGTCACCGCCTACAACACCATCTTCGAGTTCCTTCGCTTCGACGCCGCCGATCGCTCGTGCGCCGGGGAGGCCGAGGAATTCCTGGCGGGCCTGCGGTCCGCAGCGAGTAATGGTGTGCCGCGGTCCGTGACCAACGCCCGCTACTTCGGCTGGTGGCGCGGCCGGAGCGTCGCTGAGGTCAAGGAACTCGGCGAGCGCTGGGCGGATCTCCAGGCTGAATCACCGGACACGTGGCCCTTCCTGGAACCGGTGGCATCCCTTTTGGACGCCCACGCGATGTCCGGCCGGCGGATCGTTGCGGTGACGGCGTCGTTCGCTCCCGCGCTGGTGCGTGTCCGCCGCCGCTGGCCCCAGCTTGAACTCCTGTGCACCGCGCCCCGGTCCGCCCATGGCCTGTACACCGGCGACATCGAGGAAGCCCTGGTGGGGGACGCAAAGGCCCGGGCCGTCGCCGCCCATGCCGCCGCACACGCGGTGGACCTGGCAGCAAGCTTCGCCTACGGCGACCACCACTCGGATCTCCAGTTCATGGCTCTGACGGGCGAATCCCTTCTGGTCACACCCGAGCCGGTCACACCCGAGCCGGTCACACCCGAGCCGGTCACACCCGGGACGCTGAACGCTCCGGCGCCCGTGGGTTAAGGTTTGCTACTCCGTTTCCATGGCTGTCATATGCTCCACGTATGCTGTGCCCCTGCGGTAAATCTGAGGGAAAGTATTGGGGATCATGACACTTACGGCTGAACAGAAACGACAGACGGCCCGGAAGCACTACAACGCTTCGTTGGACCTTTGCCCGGCACGTCAACTGCTGGAGGCCATCAGCAGCAAATGGGTCACGCTGGTGATGCTGTCCTTGCAGGATGGGCAGCAACGCCACAGCGAGCTGCGCAAACAGATTCCCGGAGCCAGCCAGAAAATGCTGACGTCCACCCTGCGCTCCCTCGAACGTGACGGACTGGTTTTGCGGCATGTCACCGTGTCCGTTCCCGTGCGCACCGACTACGAGCTCACGCCTCGCGGCCACTCGCTTCTCCGGATCATCTTCGACATGAAGGAATGGGCCGAGGAGCACATGGATGACGTGGCGGTTTCCCGCATGGAGCACGACCGCCACCGGCTCGCCTTCAGCTAGCGCCCGGACGCCGGCATGCACCTGTTTTGCCTGCACCACGCCGGAGGAACCACGGCCAGTTTTGCGGGCTGGCGATTCGCCGGCATGGACGTCACCAAGCTGGGGTACCGCGGCAGGGATTTTCCGTCCGTGTCTGCGGCGGCAGACGCCCTCGCCGGGCGCATCGGAGCATCACCGTCACCGGAGATCGCGCTCTACGGCCACAGCATGGGGGCGATCCTCGCGTTCGAGGCCGCCCTTCGGCTTCAGCACACCGGCCGCGTGGCGCACGTCTTCCTTGCGGCCGCCCGTCCGCCGTCGGGAATGCACGACGGCGGTGCTGCCGCCACCGCGTTAGCGGCGTCGGCGGGTTCCGCCGCACTGTCCGGGCGTGCCCTGTCGTCGCGCGCCCGCGAGGTACTGCTCGAGGACCTGGCGCTATTGGCGAGGTATCCGGGAAGGCCACCGGCCGGCCAGCTGGAGGTGCCGGCCACCGTCCTCTTCAGCCCGGACGATCCCGTGGTTCCTGCCGCGGACACCCTTCGCTGGGCGT